>JBJLBX010000001.1:0-15192 GCA_045567955.1 Candidatus Poseidoniales archaeon
TGAACCTGATGAAAAAGCTAGAAAGCACATTCTAGAAATACATACAAAAGACATGCCGCTTAAAGGTGTTAAATTAGGAGAATTATCAAAGAAAATGAATGGATATACTGGAGCCGATATTGAGGGAGTTGTAAGAGAAGCTGCCATTTTGGCTCTTAGAGAAGATAGCAAAGCTACCAAAGTAACGCAGAAACATTTTGATAAAGCTCTTGAAGAAGTCTCACCTTCAGTTACAGAAGATACTGTAAAATACTACGCAGAATTAGGTAAAAAGTTAAGATCTCGAACTAGACGTAAAGAAAGACGTAGTGAAGACGATCTCTACATGTAATATGGAAATAAGACTATCAGACCTCCGCGATAAGCAAGTAACAACTGTTTCAGGTGAACGTTTAGGATATATTGCTAATGTTATTCTAGATTCTACATCAGGAAAATTAAAAACTCTTGTTATCTCATCGGATGGAGAAGTACCTGATGGATACAAAATAGACTCAGAGAACATGTTAAATATTCCTTTTGAAACGGTCCGTTCAGTCAAAGACATGGTAATGGTAAAAATATGAAACTAGAAAACATCCCAGATCAGCAAAAAATGACTGCAGCATTTTATTATTCTCTAATTCCATTGGCGCTAGCTTTTTGGATTGGATGGGGATTGAAATTTAATGTTTGGTGGGATATCGGCTTGTACGCAGTTTTAGTTATAATGATTGGTTTTGGCCTTATTGGTGGTTTTGTTTACGGAAAGCAAGATTAAAACACGCCCAACAATCTTATATAGCGTACCAAAATCGAAAATTAATTTATGATGACTACTATTTATTAGAGTCAAACTTAAGGAGAAAAAAATGGACGTCACAATATTGTGGATTGTAGCATGGGTAGCAGCTCTTGCTTTTGCTTTCTGGAAACTCAAATGGGTAGAAAGCCAAAGTCAAGGAACTGATGAAATAGCAAAAATTGCTGGACATATTCGTAGCGGGGCTATGGCCTTCTTGAATAGAGAATATCGTGTACTAAGTATTTTTGTTGCTATTGTAGCAATATTATTATTTTTAGGATATAATTCAAAAGGTCAAGGATTAATTGCCTTAGCTTTTATTCTTGGTGCAATTTGTTCTGCATTAGCAGGATTCATTGGAATGTGGGCTGCAACTGCATCCAATAGTAGAACAACAAATGCTGCAAGAACAAGTCTTAATGATGCTTTAATCGTAGCTTTTTCAGGCGGATCAGTTATGGGAATGTGTGTCGCTGGTTTGGGTGTAATGGGTCTTTCATTACTTTATTTAGGCTTAGAAGGAAATTTCAGTAATTTAGATGATAGACTATCTGTGATGGCTGGATTCTCACTTGGCGCATCATCTATTGCTCTTTTTGCAAGAGTGGGTGGAGGAATTTATACAAAAGCTGCAGACGTTGGTGCTGATTTAGTTGGTAAAGTAGAAGCAGGCATTCCTGAAGATGACCCTCGTAATCCTGCAACCATTGCTGATAATGTAGGTGATAATGTAGGAGATGTTGCAGGAATGGGTGCTGATTTATTCGAATCTTTTGTAGGTGTTATGATTGGAGTAATGGTTTTAGCCGCAGCACAAAATTCTGAAAGTCTTGTAGAATTACCATTAACATTAGCTGCTGCAGGTATTTTTGTATCTATTATTGGAACCTTCTTAGTTCGAACTGAAGAAGGCGGAAATCCTCAGACTGCATTAAATAAAGGACATTTTGGAGCGTCAGCAATGATGCTTGTTGTTTCATATTTCATAATAGATTATCTTAGTACTGATGGATCATATGTATGGAGTGACACAGTAACCTATAGTGTAATGGATTTATTCATTGCAACTTGTGTTGGTTTGGCATCAGGGATCTTAATTGGATTATTTGCTGAATACTATACTTCTGATGAAAGTGCACCGGTTCGTGAAATATCCAAAGCTTCAGAAACAGGATCTGCTACAAATATTATTTCTGGTTTAGGAACTGGAATGATTTCAACTGCTCTTCCAGTTATTACTATTGCATTGGCAATGCTATTAGCATATGAATTTGCAGGCCTTTACGGTATTGGTATTGCTGCCCTAGGTATGCTAGCCACTATTGGTATACAACTTGCAGTTGATGCTTACGGACCTATTGCAGATAATGCTGGTGGTATTGCTGAAATGACTGGTTTAGAACCTAAAGTAAGAGAGCGCACGGATAAATTAGATGCCGTAGGGAACACAACTGCTGCAATTGGAAAAGGATTTGCAATCGGTTCTGCCGCATTAACTGCTTTAGTTTTATTTGCAGCATTTACTGTACAAGCCGGTATTGAAGAAGTTGATATCCTAAATCCTAAAGTTCTAGCTGGATTATTCATCGGTGGTATGTTACCATTCGTATTTGCTGCATTTTCAATGCAAGCTGTTGGTGATGCTGCATTTGAAATGATTGAAGAAGTAAGAAGGCAGTTTCGAGAAATTGAAGGATTACTAGAAGGTAAGGCTGAAGCTGACTTTGCAAGATGTGTTGATATTTCTACACAAGCTGCAATTAAGAAAATGGTTGCACCTGGATTATTGGCTGTTTCTACACCCGTAATATTTGCCGTTATTCTTCCAGCTACTGGTCTCATAAGTGACATAGACGGTATGCAAATGTTGGCAGGAGTACTCACCGGCGTAACTGTTTGTGGAGTTTTAATGGCTATTTTCATGTCTAATGCTGGCGGTGCTTGGGATAATGCAAAAAAACATATTGAAGGTGGCTCACACGGTGGTAAAGGTTCAGATGCCCACAAAGCTGCAGTCGTTGGAGATACAGTTGGTGATCCATTCAAGGATACGGCAGGACCAAGTTTGAACATCCTAATCAAATTGATGTCTGTTGTTAGTCTAGTACTAGCAGGACTTTGAGAAGTTCGTTTATAGAGGTCCCCACTGGATAAAATAATGTACTACTTACACACCAGAAATGACATGGTCCGAATCCCGCCAGATAGGCTGGATGAAGACGTTGGTAAAGTCACTATGGAACTTGCCCATCAGGCGTTCGAAGGAAGAATGGGACCTGATCAGAAATTAGTTGTATTAATTACTAATCTTGAACTTACAGGAGACAGCCGTGTAGTACATGGTGATGGTGCTGTTTATCAACCAGTTAAAATGGATATGCTATTGTTTGATGTTAAAATACAAGAAGTTATTGAAGGTGTAGTGGATCAAATAACTGAATATGGAGCTTTTGTACGCTTTGGCCCTCTCGACGGTTTGTTACATGTTTCTCAGGTACAAGATGATCATATCAATACAGATGTTGGAAACCAAAGATTAGTAGGTAAAGAATCTAAAAGAGAATTAAGAGTTGGAGATAAAGTAAGAGCTCGTGTAGTTACTATGTCACTAAATGAAATATCACCTAGAGAATCAAAAATTGGTTTGACAATGAGACAACCAGGTCTTGGAAAACATGAATGGATTATAGAAGATCAAAATAAGGCTTCAGCTGGCGGTGAGTAATGAGTGATTTTGCATGTAAAGAATGCCATTTACTACTTGATGATAAGAGCTGCCCGCGTTGTGTAGATTCTGAAATTTCAAGAGAATGGCAGGGATTTGTAGAAGTTTTAAATCCTGAAAAATCTGAACTAGCTAAAGAAATGGGTATCAAAACACCTGGTCGCTACGCCCTTCGCGTACGCTAAATGTATCTCTTAAAGCCTGAAATTGCTTCCGAACTTAAAAATACTAACGATAAAATATATCTGAAATCACCTGAATTCCTGAAGAAAACTGAGTATATTGTTACTGTTGGAGATATTTGTACTATTAAAATATTTGAACAAATAAGAGAACCTGATTTAGCTATTGTTGATTTAAAAACCAAAAGAAATACATTATTAGATTCAGAACAGTTAAAAATTATGAATAAAATAGGTTATAATAATATCGAAGTAACGAATCCTGCAGGAACCATATCAAAGGCACTTTGGAAAGCTATTGAATCCTCTCTTTCTGAGGAGAAAAGTAGTAAAATAACGGTTAAAGGAGAAGAGGATTTGGCTGCATTAGCAGTAATTAGTATGGCCCCTGAAGAGGCGAAGGTAATTTATGGGATGCCCGACAGAGGTATGGTAGTAGTTGATGTAAATCAACAATCAAAGAAGAGGGCCAACGACTTTCTAAAACGTATGTTGGTTTGATAAAATGGAACTCGAAATAAAAGAAAATAACGACAATCCGCTTCTCCACAGAAAGGAGATACAAGTAGTCATCAATCATGAAAATGACTCCACACCTAAGAGAAATCAAGTTATAAGAGATTTATCAGAGCAATTAAAGGCAAAGAAAGAACTCATTATAATTGATCATTTAAAGAACAAATACGGTAAAACTGAGACTAGAGGTTATGCTAAAGTTTATTCAAATATTGAAGCCTTAAAAGCAATTGAAACCGAACCATCTATAGCTAGACATGCTAATCTTTCTTCAGAACCTAAGAAAACTGAAAAACCAGCTAAAGAAGAAAAAACCGAAGAAGAACCTAAGAAAACTGAAAAACCTTCTGAAGAAGAATCTAAAAATGAGGAAAAGGAATGAAGAAAGTCGAACAATATGAAATTTCTGATGGTAAAATAACAAGAAAAAGACAATTTTGTCCTGAAGATTCTTGCGGAGCTGGTGTATTTCTGGCAGACCATAAAGATAGATTATCTTGTGGAAAATGTGGATATACTAAATTTAAATCAGAAAATTAGCTTAACCAACTAATAATTGTTTCTCGAAATATTAAGACAAAAATCAGAGTACCTAGTGCTACCATGAATTGGGATATTATTACACATAATTTGAACAAGCGAACCCGTTTTTCGGGATCTTCCATTTGTTCAATTAACCAATCCATTAATTCTTAATACGCTTAAGGCCAAATATACTTTCTCTTTCAAGCTCTTCTAATCTGAATGAAATATATTTTGCAATCTCTTCTAAATTTGGGATTACCTTGAATTCTAAGGCATTAACTCTTCTCTTTGTAGATTCAATTTCATCTAAAATCTTTTTCATGGTGGTCTCACCTTCAGCTGCTAAAATAATCATTTCGGACAATTTCTCAAAAGCATGAACTGCTTCATCAACACGAATAGAAGTCCCTATCAACCCATAACCTCGATCCTCTAATGATTTCTCTACAGCTGTAACATTAACCGAAGGAACAACAACTCCCATTATATTCTTAGAAGATAATTCAACCTCTGGTGACTTATTCAGACAGTTAGCTGCTGATTCTAAAGCGATTTTACCATCTGCAGCTACTGCAATAGATAACTTTTCCATAGCATCTTTGTATAATAAAGATAATTGATTTCGTAAATCCTTAACCTTTGGTAAGAGTTCAAAAAACTCCATAATCAAGCCATCTCTCTTCATTTTTAGAAGTTTATATCCTCCTTTAGAGAGCTTAATCTTGCGCTTTGTCTCAATAAGCTCCATGCGAGTTGGCTTGACGTCTGCTATAGTCATTTACTTATTTTTTCCTATATGCTGGATGGTATTTTTCTAAAGTCTTACGGTCAATTCTAGTAAGAGCTGATTCTGGGAGTTTACTCAACATATCCCATCCAATTTCAAGTGTGTCATCAATTGTTCGATTTTCTTCACGCCCTTGAGTAACAAATCTCTCTTCGAACTCATCTGCAAATTCTAATAACTTTTGATCTCTTTCAGAAAGTGCTTCTTTACCTACAATAGCTACTAAACCTCGTAAATCGTTACCTTCGGCATAACCTGCGTAAAGTTGATCACTAACTTGCTTGTGGTCCTCTCTTGTTTTCTCATCGCCGATACCTGCATTCATCAAACGTGATAAAGAAGGTAAAACAAAATTAGGAGGGTATAACCCCTTACGATGTAGGTCCCTTGAAACTACAATTTGCCCTTCAGTAATATAACCCGTTAAATCAGGAATTGGATGGGTGATATCATCTCCCGGCATTGTCAAAATTGGAATTTGAGTTACAGAACCTGATTTACCTTTAATCAATCCAGCACGTTCATATATCTGAGCTAAATCCGTATACATATAACCAGGATAACCACGCCTTCCTGGAACCTCTTCTCGAGCTGCTCCGATTTGGCGAAGAGCTTCACAATAGTTTGTCATATCAGTAAGTATAACAAGAACATCGTATCCTTTTTCAAATGCTAAATACTCTGCAGTTGTAAGAGCCATTCTTGGAGTTATCAATCTTTCAACGGCAGGATCACTAGCTAAGTTCATGAAAACTGCAGCTCTACTCAATGCACCTGTTCTCTCAAAATCTGCCATAAAATACTGAGCTTCTTCATCTGTAATACCCATAGCACAGAAAACTACTGCGAAATCACGATCAGTACCAAGCGTCTGGGCCTGACGTGCAATCTGCAATGAAATATCATTGTGTGGAAGACCTGCACCCGAGAAAATAGGCAATTTCTGACCCATAACCAAAGTATTGAGTCCATCTATAGTTGATATTCCAGTCTGAATAAACTCTAATGGGGAATCTCTTGAATAAGGATTAATAGCTGCACCAATAATCTCTTGCCTTTTTTCAGGAATAATTGGCGCTCCACCGTCTATAGGTTCTCCAGCTCCACTCATTATTCTTCCTAACATATCTTTTGAAAGATTAATCTTAATCGTTTCTCCTAAGAACTTAACACCTGATTGTTTATCAATGCCTGAAGTTCCTTCAAATATCTGAACAACTACAATATCATGTGAAGTATCAAGCACTTGTCCACGTTTGGTAGTCCCATCTGGAAGTGATATTTGTACAAGCTCACCAAAAGAAACTGGATCTGTCTTTTCAACAAAGACTAAAGGTCCTGATATCTCTCTAATTGTTTTATATTCTTTCTGCATCTATGCTTCCTCCATTAATTTAGTGAAATTGTCTACTAGTACCTTATCGTATTTATCTAGTAGTTCAACCATATTGTCTTCGAATTTTGATCGGCCTATATCCTCAAGAATTGGCAAACCAATTACTTTCTCAAACTCAACTCCACTATTCATCGCCTTCTCAGCTAAATCTTTGTAATGAAGTATGATACCTAAGAATTTAGATTGACTAGATATCTTACAATAAGTATCTACATCGTGGAAAGCATTCTGCTGTAAATAGAATTCACGTAACATTCGTGCTACCTCAAGAGTCAACTGCTGATCCTCAGGCAATGCATCTGAACCAACTAATTGAACAATTTCTTGAAGCTTAGATTCTTCTGTTAAAACGGCCATCGCCACTTTGATACTATCATTCCATTCTTCACCTGCATTCTTTGAATACCACTCTTCAAGACTACGATTATAAAGTGAATAACTATTCAACCAATTAATAGCTGGAAAATGTCTTTTTTGAGCTAATTTAGAATCAAGAGCCCAGAAAACTTTTACAATTCTCAAAGTATTCTGTGTAACAGGTTCAGAGAAATCTCCACCTGGTGGTGAAACTGCACCAATAACGGTTACCGAACCACTCTCATCATTTTTAGTCTGAACACGGCCTGCACGTTCATAAAATTCAGATAATCTAGCTGCTAAATATGCAGGATATCCTTCTTCACCTGGCATTTCTTCAAGACGTGAGGATATTTCACGCATAGCCTCAGCCCAACGTGAAGTAGAATCTGCCATCATGGCAACATCATAACCTTGATCTCTATAATACTCAGCTAATGTAATTCCGGTATAAACTGAAGCTTCTCTTGCTGCCACTGGCATATTAGAGGTGTTTGCAATCAATACAGTTTTATCCATTAAAGGTCCACCAGTTTTTGGGTCTTTCAAATGAGGAAATTCAGTTAAAACTTCAGTCATTTCATTACCCCTTTCACCACAACCCACATAGACAACAATCTGAGCATCTGACCATTTAGCTAATGTTTGCTGAGTAACGGTTTTCCCTGTTCCAAATCCACCAGGAATTGCTGCTGTACCTCCTTTAGCTAAAGGAAAAAGACCATCTAGGGTTCTAGTGCCAGTTATCAAAGGAATATCTGGTCTAAATTTCTTATTATATGGTCTTGGAACTCTTACAGGCCAAAGATGCATTAGTTTCAAATCAGTTCCATCATCTAGTTTACCAATTACATCATCGACTGTATAAGTGCCCTTTTTTAGTTCTGTAACTTTTCCTGAAGACAATGGCGGAACTAATATTTTATGAGATATAGTTGGAGTTTCTTGAACATTACCAAGCATTTGCCCACCGTGAACAGTTTCCCCAACTTTAATGGTAGGAATAAAATCCCATTTCTTGGTATGATCTAAACCAGGAGCAGTAACTCCCCTCTCAATGTAATCACCCATTTTTTCCTGCAGTACAGGTAATGGTCTCTGAATACCATCATAAATTGATGTGAGAAGGCCGGGACCTAACTCAACGGATAGTGGTTCTCCTGTATTTTCAACAGGTTCCCCAGGTCTGACTCCAGATGTATCTTCATACACCTGAATTGTAACATCATCGTTTTCAAGACCAATGACCTCACCCATCAATTTCTCGTGGCCTACTAGTACCACATCATACATACGAGGTGAAACACCTCGAGCCGTTACAACCGGCCCTGACACTCTATATATTTCTCCTTTTACTTCCATAGGTCAACTCCTACTGCTGTTTTGATACGATCTCTAAGACCTTCATCTACTTCAGCTCCGATGGCTATTACCGTCGGTTTTACACTATTACTTAACTTCTTACGAAAAGAAGTATCTAATTCTTTCCAATCCTCATCGTGTATAACGAGAACTCCAATTTCTTTATCTTGTAATGCAGTTTTAATTGCATCATCAACGGGCACCTCTTTACTAACATTGAACCACTTCTCAATGCCTACTAATCTAAAACCAATAGTAAATAAATCATTTCCAATAACTCCTATTTCCATTCTATACCACCACCAATTCTTCTATTTTTTCGATTGAAAGACCTGTCTGCTTACCTCTAACAATTGCCCTCAAATTACGAACTTCTCTCTCTTTTTTCAGTAAGAAATCAAGAACCGGTAAAACCGATAATGGATAAAGATAAGAAAATCTCTTTGAACGATTTGCAATAAATTCATCTAAAGCATGTACACACGAATTTAAATCAGGTACCTCTTCTTTGATATAAGGTATGATATATTCTTGGAATTTAGTTCCTTCTAATATATTAGATAAATCAGAAAGAGACTGCACAGAAGATAGCAAGTCAACCTTAAGCGTACCACCATTAATCAAAAGTTCCTTATGGCCCTTTATCCCTCTGTGACGCATACGCAATACTGTCTTGAGATTAGCAATATCTACTTCTAACTGAATAAAATTATGATAAACTTCAGCATCAGGCCCTCCTGATGGTAAATTATCCACTAAATTTCTGTAATATGTTAAATCCAAAGCATCCTCTAATGGTTGAAGACTATCAGTAGTACGCCCTTCACTTGCTTTTCGAAGTGTTGAGTAATAACTGGTTCCTTCTAACATAGTGATAGTTTCGTCAATAGATTTAGAATCATACAACCTACCATACAATTCTTTGTCTGAATTATCAAGTGGACATACCAATCTTTCCATGTCTTCAGAAGGCATATTTTGATTTATGCCCCTCAAAATATTCTTCAAATTTTCGACTCTATACTTTTCTGCATAAATAGTTAAGATCTCACGAAGCTGACCTGTACTGAAGCTAAGAAAATCACCGATATTGCCTGCCAAATTATCAACTAGGGCAGTTTCAATTAAATCAGCACCACTCAACTTTGAACCATAACGATCTATTTCTCTACGATATTCCAAATCTTGAATATATCTAGCTATTTCTGATAGTTCAAGATTCAAAAGCTGATTATAAGCTTCTGAAGGAAGTAAACGTGAACGTCTAGATCGGGCTCTAGTAGCTACGTAAGCATAATTGCTCATTTAGTGAACAAGGCCTCACTGACTAAAGACAAATTATCTTGCCAAGCTCTTTCTACTAATGTTGCAAATCTAAAATCAAGTCTAAAATCACCAGATTCCACAATAAAACCAATCTCATCAATGTTTCCACCCTGAGATAATTTACTTATTTCCTTAAAGATTGAACTATCCTTTTTACGACAGAATAATTTACCGTCCTTAGGAACTTCTTCTAAAAGACTAGAATATATCTTCTTTAAATCCTTCGATTTGAGATTTTCTAATTTTGACATTGCTGTAGCCTTAGTAGATGAAAGTAATTCTTTTTGAATTTCTAATTGATTTCGTTTAACTTCTAATTCTGCAGATGGAATCTCTTGCTGCCGCAATTGCTCAATTTTTCTAGATGAGTCTGCAATTATTGAATCTGAAATGTTTTTAGCTTCAACTGAAGCATCTTTCATTTTAGACTCAACGTTGTCTACTGTCTCTTTGCGAATTGCTGCTGCTTTCTCTCGGCCAGTCTCTTCGACTTGCTTGAGAATTTCCTCAAGACCCATTCTAAGCGCCCATTACGAATATGAGCAAAGCAGAAATAACTAAACCAAAGATAACGACAGTTTCTGGAATAGCTGTAAAAATTAAACCATTCGTGAAATTCTTGTCATCTTCTGCGACCGCACCAACTGCAGCTGAACCAATATTGCTCTGGGCTATGCCAGTTCCAATACCGGCTAGACCAACAGCTAGGCCTGCTCCGATAGCAATGTATCCTTTAGCACTCCATTTTGCTGCTTCTACTGTGTTTATGTTGTCGTCCGCTTGAGTTGCTTCACCATCTGTTGTGGTTGTGTCATCTGCAGCGGATACTGCTGGCATTGCCAACAATGCTACGAAAAGCATTGCTGCCAAAAGGTATAGGTTGTTGTTCATGGTTGTACCTCGTTTTCTATTGTGTACTTTCGATTATAACCGAAAGGATCGTAAAGTGTGCCTCCTCCTTGCACGAATTTAGTAAAGAACTCAACATATTGCAATCTTAGCGAATTTATGCCGGTTCCGATTATTCCAAGTGTGAACACAGTTAGGTGCCCTATTAATAAAATTGAAATTGAAACTATTGCCATTATACCTTCTAAACCTATCAAATTGAAAGCTATAAAATTAACTGTAAAAGCTAGTCCATAATCACTAAGCCCAATAGCTCCAATACGTGCATAAGATATAACATTAGAAAATACAGTAGGGAATTCCAGAATTCCAACTATACCTTCTCCTAAAACTGCAAGAGTTAGTCCTACAAGCAATACTACTACTCCTAAAAGTTTAGTAAATTCAGGCAATAGACCAACAACGGAAACTAAAGCAATAACACCACCCCAGAGAATCAAAAGGAAAGACATTTTGGAATATAATGCATGTTTCAAATTATGATGCTTTAATTCATTAATGAAACCAAGAATAAAGCCCAAAGATACATGAATAAAGCCAATTATCACTGATGATAAAAGCATCAATTGAGCACCATATGGGCTAAATTTGTGTATTGGCAACTGCCAAGGCGGATGTGGGTTGTCAATTAAAGGAACATTAAATGTAGGTCCAAAATGTTCCCCAAATACAAAAGAAGTAAATCCGAGATAATCATTACCGATAAGATAAAATGTCTGGCCAAATGCTTCTGCAAAAATAAACGTTCCAAAAAATAAAGTCCACATTCCTGCCATTCTAAGAATCTTTCCAAGTGCAGCTATTTCATTTGAATAACTAAATTTATTTATTATGAACTGGCCGAATAAAATATAGGCTAAACCATAACCTGCATCACCAACCATTAAACCAAAAAATAAAGGATAAGTCAAAAATATAATTGCTGTAGGCTCAAACTCCCAATGCTTAGGAGTACTGTAAAGTTTAGTAAATAATTCAAAGGGTTTCATAACTTCCGGATTATCTAATTTGATAGGAGGTTCAACTTCACTTTTTTCACCTACTTCATAATAAATATCTAACTTTTGTAAAGCTTGTTGAAGATCTGAAACTGAATTTGAAGGGACCCATCCATCTAAAACAAACATATTGTCTGTTGTGGCCAATTTAAGAGGTAAACTTGACTTCTCTGATAGAGCTGAATAATGTTCTTCACATGCCACTAACCAATCGCCATGCCTAGTAGAAATAGCTTGAATTTCATGATCTATTGCTTCTTTTTCACTATTCAACTTTGAAAGACTAGATTCTAACTGGGATTTAACTGTTGAAGGCATACCTGAAACTAAAGGTATATCTATTGATCTAAAACCTTGATCCAAAAGAACACGCTCAACTTCCTCAGATGAATTCAAAGCTGCAAAAACTACAGTTATATCATTGGATTGTATAATTTCAACATCTTCCATGCTCTTTAAGGAATTTACATCTGAGTCTTCAGAAATATGTCCTGCAAAAACTTGCATACTTGAATAACCACTTAATAAATCTAAATTTAAATCAATATTCTCAAAATATTCTACCTGTTCTAATTGAGAAACTAATTCTTCAATTTGTCTATCAAAATCTCTTTGCTTATCATTCAATTTATGAGCCTGTGAAACTATGTCCTCAATTTCATTGATTTCCTTTTCAATATCAGACACAAATCTCGGGCTTGTAGGAGGATTAGGTGAAACATCTAATAATTTTATAAGTGAACGTATCTTAACTAATAATTCTGAAGTTTTAGCTCCGTAACTTAAGGATGAACCAATCTTAAAGCCTTCATCTTCATTGTTATAATCAATTAAATGAATCAATTGATGCTTGTCTAATAAGCTAGATAAATCTGACAAATTCTGTTTATGACCACTTATGGTCATACGTGACATGTTTTCAGACTTAAGCATTAAGATAAACTCTCCAAAAAGGTATCTACAAATTTTTGAGATGCATCATTTATTCTGTCTTCAGCCTTAGCCTTCATCCCTGAGTTGCTTTTTTCACCATTTTTAAGAATTTTTGTTTTCTGTTCGTCGATTTCTTCCATAGCTGATTTTATTTCAGTTTTAGATTTTTTCTCTGCTGATTTTCTTTTTTTAGAAATTAATTCTTCTTGATCAATAGGTATCCTGTTCTTAGCAGAAATCTGTTCCTGTTCAGCCTTTTCAATCTCAGTACTAGCTGATGCTTCAGCTTGCTTAATCTTCTCCAATAAGTCGGTTCGGGACATGGCTCAAATAAATAGTGCATTTACAGGGTAATAGGTCTATAAAAGAATGCGGCCAGAAATATATGCTTTCAAACCTCTATATTGATGGCATGCAATATTAAATTCCCTACTCTGGTAGCAAAATCTCGGGCCCGTAGCTTAGCCTGGTTGGAGCACCCGGCTGATAACCGGGAGGCCACCGGTTCAAATCCGGTCGGGCCCACCAAAAAATTGTTTTAACTTTCTACGATTATTATCATCAATTATAGCTTTTTTACCTGACTTATAGTTAATCATTACAATAACGCTTTCTGCATTCGCCACAATATTATCTCCGCTCATCTTGCTATAAAGTTCATGTGAAACACCAAACGAAGTATTGCCTATTTTTGTAACTCTAGTCTTTACAGTGATTATATCAGGATATTCAACTGGAATTCTATAATTCATATTGAAGTTAGCTAGAATAGGACCCATGCCTTCTTCAGCCAGAATATCTTCCATTTTCAGAGATTTTAAATTCCAAACTTCACGAAATAATTCAACTCTGGAAGTTTCACACCACTTCAAATATATTATATTATTTACGTGTCCAAAATCATCCATATCTCCCCACAAAACTGGAATTTCAGTAATTATTGGCCAACTATTCACACTATACCTGAGAATTTACTTACACTATTAAAACCTTCATCTGGCATAGACATAATTGTTTTAGAACCTGAAGAAATAGATATTGCTCTAAACAATGTTTCTGGCAGTATCCTTTCAAAAAAGAACCGACCTGTAATTATTTTATATTTGTAATAATCATCGCGTTCTTCTTTAGAAAAGGCCACCTTCAACATTTTTAACCACATATAACCCATAGCAACTATCCCAAATTGTTTTAGGTAATCTGTTGCACCAGCTCCGATTTCATAAGGATTAGAAAGACCCTTTTGTGCCATAAACAGAGTTGTTTTTTGCAATCCTTTTAATGCCTTCTCAAAAGGAATAATGAATTCCTTCATATTTTTATCTTCTATGTTTGTATCAATAAAAGCCAATGCAGGATGGAAAAATCTTCGTAACAATCGACCCATGTTCTTAGGCATTTTACGTCCCGCCAAATCTAAAGCTTGAATTCCATTTGCTCCTTCCCATATGGGAGCAATACGTACATCTCGTGAAAATTGTTCCATCCCAAATTCTTTGATATATCCATGACCTCCGTGAATTTGCAACATATCATAACTAATCTCAACACCAAAATCAGTCAGAAGTGATTTGATAATTGGAGTCATTAACTCTACTAAATCATTATTTTCTTTACGTATTTTTTCATCAGGATCTTTTACTGATTTGTCTATAGCCAGTGCCGTCCAACATGCGAGCATACGGCCGGCATCAATTAGAGCTTTAGAACGTAATAACATACGTCTAACATCAGGGTGTACTAGCAAAGGGTCTGCTTCTTCATCTGGATTTTTTGGTCCTTTGAGATCTCTACCCTGTAATCTATCTTTAGCATAAGCCAACCCATTTTGATAAGAAATTTCAGATATGCCCAGGCCTTGTAATCCAACTGAAATTCTTTCATGGTTCATCATAGAAAACATTGCTGAAAGCCCCTTGTGAGGTTTTCCAACTAAAAATCCTGTTGCGTTATCAAAATTGAGTACACATGTAGCTGAACCATGAACTCCCATTTTCTCTTCAATAGACATGCATTTGACTCCATTTCTATCACCTAGACTTTTATCATCATTAACTAAAAACTTAGGAACTAAGAAAAGACTAATCCCTTTTACTCCCTTAGGAGCTCCTGGAAGTCTTGCTAATACCAAATGTATTATATTTTCAGCAAGATCGTGTTCTCCTGCTGAAATGAAAATTTTCTCTCCACTTACTAGATATTCGTCATCTCCAACAGGTTCGGCCTTTGTTCGAATTAAACCTAAGTCTGTTCCACAATGTGCCTCTGTTAAACACATAGTTCCAAACCATTTCCCTGCTAAAAATTCAGGAAGATATATTCCTTTTAATTTCTCACTACCGTGATTATTTATACAATGATAAGCTCCCTTAGTAAGTCCCATATAAATTCC
>JBJLBX010000002.1:0-15030 GCA_045567955.1 Candidatus Poseidoniales archaeon
TACTTAGAGGGGGCTGCGGATGCCGTAATTAAGGATAATACGTTTGCAAATAACGAGGATGGAATAACAGTCTACAATGGTGCGCCACGTGTTTTAATCAAGGATAATACAATTTCAAATAGTGATAAACGAGGTATTTATGTTTCAGGAGCTACGGCGAATGATGGTGTATTTGAGGGTAATACAATCACAGGTTGTGGACTTTATGGTATCTACATTGTGCACTCAGATTATTTTTACTTAGGTAATAATTCAGTTTCAGATAGTGATAGTTATGACCTTAGGTTTAACAAAAGAACTGAAGGTAATTCTGCAAAGAATACTACATTTTCAACTATCCTAGTTCATGAAGATGCATACTTTGCGATCTACAATGATCTGACACTAAAATTCATGCAGAATGCAACTCTTGGCTTTGATGATTTGGATGTTAAACTAGTTAGTGATGGTTCTACTAAGTATGCAACTTCTCACTATGGTGGCAGTGATTCTAAGACAAATACCAATGGATTAATTAGTACAAATTTCACTTTAAAATTCAGAATATATGATGGAACTTCTACACCAGATGAGGCAACTACAACATTGTATTACCATTATGGTGTTCGTGCTAAGGCTTACAATATCAATATGACTACTTCTCATGTAGAGACAGTATCCGTTCCTTCATATTGGAAAGATGGTTTAGTTGAGAATTTGAATAGTGGTTTAAAATCAGCTAGTATTCAAGATGCAATAGACAATGCATCTTCAGGAGATGTTTTACAATTATGGGAATGGGACTATGTAGAGTATGGAATTGAGGTTACAGAGAGAGTGACTATACTTGGTAATTCATCAAGTGTTACTGTAAGTGGTAATAATCAGGATGATATTTTCATTCTCAAGACTAATTCAATAACCTTGAAGAATTTGACAATTGAGGAGAGTGGAACTAATACTGATGATGAATGTATTGACATCAGAGATGGTAGCGATATTAAAATTGATAATGTTATTTTGAAGGATTGTAATATTGGCATTTTGGTAGAGACTAGTAATGTAGTTATCTCAAATGTCACTATTCAGGATTCAGTCAAAGACGGTATAATCGTTAAAGTCTCTAGTGTGACTATTGAGAATTCCACTATCAAGGACAATGGTCGAAATGGTATCGAGTTGTATGCCAACACCATGGTTTACAATAATACAATTAAAGAAAATCAGAAAGATGGAATTAATATAACTGCTAATTCCAATTATGCTAAGATATTGTCCAATACGATTGAAGACAATGATGACCAGGGAATATCTATTTACGGTTCCCATCATGTTACGATTAAGGATAATGATGTAGAAGACAATGACTATGGAATTTTCCTCAAACACGCTAATTTCACTCAGATTCAGAACAATAATATCAAGGAGAATGATATTGGTGGAATCAAGTTTGTATCGACTAAGTATTCTAATATAACCTCTAGTACTTTTAATGACAATAATGGTAAGGGTATTTGGTTCACAACAAATTCAGATAGTAATAATATTCGTGATTCAAGTGCATCTGGAAGTTCGGGTAATGATATTGAATTAGATAGTTCAGAGAAGAATACTGGGTTCAATTTTACTTTTGGTAGTGGTAAGATAGACGTTGATTCAGATTCAGATTTCCGTGTAATGAATAGTTTGAATATTAAATTCGTTAATGGTTCTACTGCTTTTGCAGGTGTTGAACTAGAATTATTCAATTACGATACTGTGCTTTATGCAAGTCCATTCTATGGTGGTAATGATGGAGCTTCAGGATCAGATGGATTTATTGATAGTGAATTCACTGTAGCTTACGAAATTTACAACGGTAGTTCTACTACTGAGGATGTTCAGACTTTCCTCAAGTATAGTCATGGAGTTAGAGGAAAAACTATAGAGATTGATATGAGCACATCTCATACAGAGACTGTTGATGTTCCATCTTATTGGACTAAAGGATTGGTCAGGAATATAGATACAAGCACAGATTATTACAAGATTCAAGACGCAATTGACAATGCTTCAGCAGAGGATACCTTGCATATCTGGGCCTGGACCTATTATGAGACTATTGATATTGATGAGGAATTAACAATAATTGGGAATGGAACTACGAATACTACTATTAACGCGACTAGCAGCGGGATTGCTGTCTCTATTGATGCTGATGATGTAATTATAAGAAATTTGGCGATTCTAGATTGTGGCAATGTTCAAGGAATACATACAAGTGGTGATGATGTAAAGATAGAAAACATGTTCGTTTCAAGTTGTGGCACCGGAATACATGTTGATGGAGCATCAGGAATATGGATTGGTAATTCTACTATTTACAACAATAATTACGCAGGCATAGAGTTCAGTTACACTTCTTCAGAGGGAGTAATCTATAATAGTAATATTCACAATAATACTGGCTCCGGAGTTTACATCTCTTCAGATGATATAACAATTAAGTCGAATATTGTAGAGAACAGTGGAGACTATGGAATTTATTTGAACGGTTCAAGTAAAGCTCTAATAAAGGATAATGATTTATTAAAGAACGAATATCATAATTTGGTTTTGCATAACTCTAATGATGTGAATATTGTAGATAATACAATTTCTCAATCTAACGATGGTAGTGGAATAGCAATAATATCTAGTTTCTCCCCAAGAGCGATTGTGGAGAATAATGTAATCAGCGGAAATGAATATGATGGTATAGTAGTTCAAAGTTCAGACAATCATTATTTCGGGAACAATTCGATTAGTTCCAATGATAGATATGATTTACATATTTCCAGTTCTTCAGTAGGTAGCATTATCAGAAATACAACATTTTCAACAATAACAGTCTCAGCGAGTTCAGATTTAACAACTGTTGAGTTATTCATGCTATCAGTTAAGGACGCTTCAGGAAGTAATGTGAGTGGCATTGATATCAAAGTAATGGAAAATGACGTTCAAAAATATGCTACTTCATATTTTGGAGGTAGTGATTCTAAGACAGATTCATCTGGAACTATTTCAACATTCTTGATTAAAAATGAAATATACAATGGCAGTTCAACTCCAACTTTAATACCAACTTATGTTTCAGCAAGATACTATGATTGGGTTGAGACTACCTCTTTCGATGCAAGCAGTACAATACAGATAACAGTTCCAGACCTTCGAGTTTACATTGTAGGTAGTAATGATGACAAACCTGAATATTATCATATTCAAACCGCTATTGATGAGGCTGATGAAGGAGAAACAATAAGGGCCTGGAATGGTACTTATTTAGAGAATATTGAGATTGATGAAGAGTTAACAATTATAGGTAATGGAACTTCGACAATAATTAATGGAGGAAATGATACTGCAATTGATGTTACAGAAGATAGTGTGACTATCAAAAATATAATGATTATATATTCTGAGAAAGGAATTTATGTCAATTCTACAGAAGATACAGTAGTTACGAGCATTAAATTTACAAATAGTGAGTATGCAATTTATTCTGAAGATTCACAGAATCTAATTGTCAATAATAGTATTTTCGATGTGGATGATTATGGAATTTATTTGGCTGCAAGTTCAGATGTTTCAGTTATGGATAATGAATTCCGGAATGGTACTCAAACTGGTGATTATTGTATCTATCAATCAGAGTCTTCAGATAATGGTGGAGCAAACATTGAAAATAATAAATTTAATGACTGTAATGTTGCCTGGAGATCAGGTAGTAGTAGTAATACTTTCAGAGACAATACATTGAAGGATAATGAGTATGGTGTATTGCTTTCAGGAACTGAAGCACATCAGAATTTATTGCACGATAATAATTTTGATGATTCAGTTATTGCAGTTTACATTTACAATACAGCTTATGACAACCATTTGTATGATAATTTCTTCGATTCAGATGATTATGATATTAAATTAAGTGATTCATATGATACGGTTTCATATAATAATACATTTTCAGATATTTCGGTTGCTTCTGATGCTAATATGTGGATAAAAGTCTACATAGATGTTGATGTTACTGACAATTCAAGTAATGCCTTTTCTAATGTAGATTTAGAAATAAAACAAGATAATTTGGTAGTTTACTCAACCGTATACTTCGGAGGTAGTGATTCTAGGACAAATGCGACAGGTCAAATATCAGAGTTCTTGGTTGCTACATCACAATATAATGGAAGTTCAACACCAACTTCAGTTACAACCACAGTCAATGCACGTTATTCAGATTGGATTTCTTCAGATACTTACAATATCAATAATGATATAGTAATTAAGGTAGATGATTTCAGAGTTAAGAATGATGATAGTGATCAAATGTTCTACTCAATCAATGGTGCAATTAATGCCGCATCTAATGGCGATACATTATTCATTTGGACAGGGACATATTATGAGAATGTAGTTCTCAACAAAGAATTAACACTTACAGGAAATGGAACTTCAGCTACAATAATCAATGGTAGTTATTCAGGTAATGTAATTACAGTTAGTGCCGATGAGGTTGAAATAGAATATCTTTCCGTAATTGGTAGTGCAATTTCAGGTAATCAATATGGTATACTTGTTACTTCAGGTGATTCGACATTTAAAAATTTAAATTTTGAAGATAATACGGTAGGCTACAAATCAGAGGGTGATTTCAATCAGATAACTGATAGTACTTTTAGTAACAATAATATTGGTGTTTCAATAGGAGCCTCAGATAATAATGTAATATCGGATAATGATTTCAGTGATAATACGATTGGTGTAGAGATTTATGGGCCCGCAGAGGATAATAGGATCGAAAATAATGAGATAAGTGGAAGTTCACAGATTGGAATATATCTTAAAGCAGGTTCTGATAAAACTGAAGAGACTATAATAAAAGATAATTATATTCATAACAATTCAGGCATAGGAATACACATTAAGGCACATGATAATGAGATATTCAATAACGTTCTAGAATATAATTCGGATGTATCATTATTGATATCGGATTCATCAGGAAATAATAGTATTCACAATAACACTTTCAAATCTAATGATGACAGTCCTGTAAAAATTGATTCATCTTATTATAATATTTTAAGAGATAATGACTTTACTAGTAGTGATGATTATTTTGTTTTGAATGGAGGTGGATATAATACGATTGATTCAAATACATTCGATGATACTGGTATCCTTCTTGAAAATTCTAATAACCAAATAATTAAAGATAATACAATAACAGATGCTCCAGATGATGGAATTAGAATTTACAAGTCTAGTTCTAATAATTATTTCTCAGATAATTCAATTTCAGGATCAGATGATGAAGACATATATGTTGGAGGTGCAGGCTCACAGATTAATAATAGAGGTTTCAACAATACGTTTACATATATCAAAGTTCAGAGTAATGGAGAGTTTATTGTTCTTGATTATATTGGTTTAAGAACAATTAATTCAGAAGGTAATATGTCTGGAAACGATGTTAAAGCTACATTTGGTTCAGATACGCTTTATGCTTCCAGTTACTTTGGAGGCGATGACCCAGTTACAGATTCAAGTGGATTGATTCCAAACTTTGTAGCACCAATTGAGATATATGATGGAAGTTCAACACCTACTAAGGTCATAACACCAATGACTGTTAGATTTTCAGACTGGATTGAAACATTTAATTTAGATCCGTACAGCGGTTCTTCAATTACAGTAACTGTACCTGAATTGAGAGTTAAGAACAATAATACCGGTGGATGGTCATATTTCATTCAAACATCAATAAATAAAGCAGGATCTGGCGATGTAATAATCATTTCTCCTGGTACATATTATGAGACAGTTATAGTTAATAGAACAGGCCTTACACTCCAAGGTTATTCTTCTACTGAGCTTAATGAAGGAGTTATTATTGATGCAGAAAATGAAGCTTGTGCAATTACCGTTCAAAAATCAGGTATTTCGATACTAGGTCTTAATATTACAAATTCATTTGCATGGGAAGATCCTTTCAATTCATCAGGGATAAGAGTACTGTCTGATAATAATGAAATAAAGTACAACAAGATTACAGACTCTTACGTAGGTATATTACTTGAAACTTCGGATAATAATGAAATACATGAGAATGAAATTGATAATGTTGATATTGGGATCCTAGTAACAAAATCAAATGATAATAGTATAGATTCGAATCAGATTATCGATTCAGATGTTGCTGATATTCGGGTAACTAGTTTTGGTTATACTTCAGGTTCTGAAAACAATGATTTTAGTAAGAATACAGGTGTTGAGTTAATTGAATTTATAGATTCTAATAGTAATTCATTGAATGACCAAGAAGTTGGGACTTATGATCTAGAAAATTCAAAGAGAATTTCAGTTTATCAATCATCCTATGATTATGTTATTTGTGATTTAGATTCATCATTATACTTGAAGAATTGGATAAATATCAATGTTTTACGCGATGACGTACCATTGATTAATGTAGATGTTAAGATCTGGGATAGTGACAATATCATATACTCTACAGACTATTTCGGAGGCATTAATTCAAAAACTAACAGTCAAGGAAAAATATCAGAAGATATAGAATTAATATACCGTGTATTCAATGGAAGTAGTACTGCAACGGATAATATTACGAAGGTTCAGATTCGTTTCAGTGATTGGTTTAAGACTGAAATATCAGAGACTGATGAGACCCGAGTCGATATTGATTTTGATGTACCCGTATTCAGGATAATTAACCAAGATACTTCGGTTGAATATAACTACATTCAGAGAGCAATAGACAACGCAAGTGCTGGAGACACGATATTCCTCTTATCTGGTGAGTATAATGAGAATATTGAGATTAATGAAGAGATAATATTGAAAGGTAATGGTACTTCAACAGTAATTAGTGTAGATGCCGGGGCTTCAGCAAGTCGACCTGCGATTAATGTTAGTGAAGATAATGTAGTTATCGAAAATCTAAAAATCATAGGTTGGAACGGAATTATTGTTAATAATAGTAAAGACACGATCATTTCAGATATTAAATTTGTAGTTGGGTCTTATGGGATATTTTCTAATAACTCATCTGATTTAATCGTTAATAATAGCACTTTTGATTTAAATAATGGGCCTGGTATTTTCTTAGAGACAGGCTCTACAGATGCACTAATAAGAGATAATACATTCCGTAATGCAACGTCAGTGCCAGCCTGTTTAGAATCTCATGAGAACGGGGCCCAGATTATCAACAATACATTTGATAATTGTGATATTGGTTGGATGGTTTGGAGCAGCAACAATGTTTTTAGAGATAATACTCTCAAGGATAATGAATATGGGGTAAAATTTTATGGAAATGAATCTTATAACAATATGATAAGAGATAATACGTTTGATGATAACAAATATGGAATCGCTATCTTAAGTGACGCATATGACAATAGTCTGTTCAACAATGTATTTTCTGATTCAGATAGTTATGATATCTGGCTTCAGAGTTCATACAATACGGTCTCTTACAATAATACTTTTTCAGATATAATGGTTCACATGGGTGCTAATATGTGGGTCAAGGTAGATTTTACCCTCACCGTTTACGATAATTCCAGTTCTACATTTTTAGATGCTGATGTTGAAGTTAAGCAAGATGATTTGGTAGTCTATTCCTCGTCATACTTTGGCGGTAGTGATCCTAAGACTAATTCATATGGAACAATTGATACATTTTTGATAAATTACAAAGAGTACAATGATAATTCTACGCCATCAATTATACCAACTTATGTCACAATCCGAAGCTATGATTGGGAGGAAACTTTTACTTCAGATCCCTCTTTTATTATTTCATTAACAGTGCCAGATCTCCGTGTTCAAAACATTCAAACAGGTACGTTAACTTACTATATTCAAACAGCTATTGATGATGCATCACCTGGAGATACCATAAGAGTCTGGAGTGGTACTTATTATGAAAATATTGAGATTAATGAAGATGTAATTTTGATTGGTAATGGAACTTCAACAATAATTACTGTAGATGTCTCAGATTCAGGTTTTGGTTCTCCACCAATAGTTAATTCATCACGTGAAGGAATTAATATTACTGCAGATAATGTTGAGCTTCGTGATTTAATTTTATCTAATTTTAGTATTGGAATTAAAATATCTGGAGCAGATGATGTTTATTTGTCTAATATTCAAATTTTTGATGTAGTTTCTGATGGAATTCAGGTTTCAGGTTCTGAAGATGTAGAAATAATAGGCCTGCATATTGAGTCTTCATCTTATGGTGTTGGAATAAGTGTTATGTCAGGTTCTGATAATTTCATGATGAGTGATACTGTAATTATTGGTTTTGAAAATGGAATATTTGTCAATACATATGGTGCTTCTTTGGAAAATATTACTGCTATAGATAATGACAATTATGGTTGTTATGTAGTAGGAACAAATATAGAAATATCAGATAGTACATTTACTGATAATGGTATTAATGGAATTAGATTAACTTCTCTCACTTCAGGAACATTAACTAACAATATAATATCAGATAATGGCAATGCTGAAGTTCGTATAATTTCATCCTTTGACATTGATATGGAATCTAATGTAATTTCAGATCCATCAGATGGCTATGGAATTCATGTAACCTCCAGCGAGGATTTACTTATCCGTAATAACATTTTAAATCTTTCAATATGGTTATCAGGTTCTGATTTCAATACAATTACGAGTAATACATTTAGTGAAATAAATGGAGGTAGTATAACATACGATAATGTAGCCATTATAATAGATGGAAGTAATAATACAATTTCTGATAATACTATAGATGATGTGGGAATTGTATTTGCTTTCCTTTCAGGAGTTTCTAACAATAACATTGTGGAAAATAATACATTAGGTTTAGCAGGTTATGACATGGAGTATTATACTTCAGGTGTGAATAATACTTTTATCAATACAGATATAGGAATAGTAGATATTTCTGAAGACAGTTATTTCGAAATTTTACAATTCATAGATATTGAAATGCTTACAGTTAATGGACCTGCAGTGGATGTTGAATTAGAAATTTTACAAGGTGATTTATCGATTTACTCAACCAGCATGTATGAGGGTTCAGATGATAAGACAGATTCACTTGGTAAACTTGAAAGATTATTTGTTGTAAGTAAGATTTATGATGGTGATTATGTTCCAGATTATGTAGACACGTTTGTTACATTCTATTATGATGGTGCAGAGTATACTGAAGAATTAGATACTTCAATTGAAACTTTACAAGAGAATGATTATTTAGAAAAAATATGGGTTAATTTGAGGCCAGTCTCAGTTATTAAAGAGATAAGCGGAATTGGTGATAATACTCAGACCGGTGTTGAAGAAGCTGTAAAAGGTGCAGATCAGGTTATGACTGATCAGTACACAATAGCGTATTGGCCATTTGATGAAGGTAGCGGTAAAGTGGTAAATTCTACAGGAGAATACACAGGGAATATCTTGCCAATAGGTATTTGGAATGGAGGTAGACCTAATTCGACAGCAGATCAATCTGTTGAGTTTGATGGTACTTTTACTAACATAGATACAGATTTGACAATGGCAGATAATGTAGAATTTACAGTTGAAATTTGGTTCAATACTGATGGTTTGCAAAAAATGACATTGATTTCAGATAAAGATAATTTGGATGAATGGGGTTATAATTTATACATAGAGAATACCATTAGTTTTGACTTTACAGTTGATGGTGGCCAGAAAATAGAAATTGAATCAGGAACCTCAGTTAGAGATGGTGAATGGCATTTTGTAGCTATTGTAAGAGGTGAAGATTATGTTGGAATGTGGTTAGATGGAGTCTATACTGAAAGGTCTTGGTCTGGTGATATTGATTTTGCAGATAGTACTATTTCTATTGGTCAAACACCTCTTGGTGGTGAACCATTCAATGGTTTAATTGATGATTTAAGATTTTCAAATATTTCCCGTCATAAACAAGATCTCATGACTGGAAGTGGAATTGTTGAATTCAGAATGGATTCATATGATTTAGATGGTGAACTTTCAGGATATACTTGGTCTTCCTCATTAGATGGCGACCTTGGTAGTGACAAAATATTGTATTATCCAGTTAAAGATTTATCAGAAGGTTCTCACACAATTTATCTTACAGTAACAGATGATAATGGCACAGTTTCAGATTCTTCTTCTTCAGTTCTAGTTGTAATGCAAAGACCTGATTCACAAATTTTATCGTTAAAAATAAATGGAGATTCAGCAGCTTGGGGTTGGCAAGTTCAATTGAATAGTGGAGATTTGGTAAGCTTTAGTGGCGGAACAACTAGTGAACAATTCATAAGTTCATATTCCTGGATTTCTAGTTTAGATGGAACTCTTTATGAGGGTGGAAGTGATGGAACTTCTTCTTTTAGTACAACACTTCTTTCTAATGGCACACATACAATATCATTCAAACTAAGAGGCGGTAATGGACTTTGGAGTACAGAAGAAATATTCACTCTAGAAGTTAACGGACGGCCAGAGATTTCAGAAAATGTGAATGTTTCTGAGGATGAAATAACTAGATTTAGGTCGGCTATGTTTAGTGTTAAAATTATTGATGATGAAACTACTGGCGCTGATCTAGACTATACAATTAGTTATAGAGTCAAAGGAACTGATGAATGGTTTGAAGAATATGTTCATGATGTTTCATTTAATGAGGAGACGGAAGAGCTAGATTTCATTTTCACACCAGATGGTGATGCTCCAGTTGGAGAGTATGAATTCTCAGTTGACGTTATAGATGAGTTTGGAGGAGTTTCAGATACTTATGTTATGCCTCATACTGTGTCAGTACAAAATAATGAACCTGTAATTGGAGATAGTAACTTAGATGTTCGTGATGGCGAAGAACCACTGACAATTATAGAGGGAGAACCTTTTGACTTAGGCATAGGCTCCTCAGATGAAGATGGATCAATTTCTACAGTAATTTGGTATGCTGATACTAACGGTGATGGAGAACAAGAAGAAATTGGAACTGGTTCCAATTATACCTTTGAAAATAATAATCTTCCTGTAGGAGACAATTTAATTACAGTAAGAGTTCTTGATGATGAAGGCAGCTATACTGAGAAAACATTTACAGTAGTTGTTGAAGCACAACCTATCGAGGAAAGTTTGGTGGCTGCAGCTTTACAAGATTTTAGTAATAATTTACCACTGATAGCTTCAGTAGGTATTGGAATTGTTATGGTTGTTGGTACTATAGCCCTTCGAAGAAATAGAAATACAGAACCAGTTGCTGAAGGATTAGTTGTTGATGATGGTACAGATTCTACTTTAGCTCCAAGAGAACCTATGGAAGTTGAAGATTGGGATATACCAACTGATGCTCAGGGTAATGCCTTGATTATTGGAGAATATATGGCTAAGCGAAGAGAATCATATATCACACATCCAAATAATGAAGAAGTAGTTGATTATTTACACAATAATAGAGAGCGTTTTGCAATCTCTTCTTACTTTGATGTTCCAGGAGATCCGACTGTTGTAGTAACTGATTGGGCCTTACCAGAAAATCTAAGAGGTAACGTACATTTGGATTCTTTCCGTCAACAAATAGTTGAAAGAATAACTAACAGTGCACCCGATAAAAACTTCGTAATTATTGGAGAACCTGGAGTTGGTAAGACAGTTATGCTCTTTGAAGTATTTGACAGGCTGATGAATAAGGCTCCAGTAGGAATATTGAGCACAGATACGATTGCTAAGGCACATGAAATGTTTGGAGTGCGTGTCTTTTATGACGATATACCAGAGAATCAAAAATTGGTTGAAGCCTTAACTGAAAATGATGTTAAAGGTGTAATTGTAAGTTCAAGAGAAGCTGATTGGAAAGCATTACCAACAGAAATGCAAGCTAAGTTTGACAGATTAACAGTTCCATTGTTCAGTGAATTGGATATGAAAGCAATGATTCAGAAAATGATGTCTTTCCAGAGTCTTGGTTTCAATGATGATTCCGTAGAAATTTTGGCAGAATATGCGGAAGGAAGTCCGATATATGTTTGGTCTATGGTTAGAGAAATGATGCACCGTAGTGTCAAGACTTTAACACGTGAGTATATTGAAGAGAATTCAGTTAAAGGCATGATAAATTATGTTGCACAATTATTACAAAGATTATTGAAAGATGGAGAGGAATATCGTAAAGGTGGTCTTCACGCTTTAGCATCCTTAATTTTCTTATCTGATCACATGGAAGAACGTTATTGTAACGATTATTTCTTTGACGCTTATGTTGAAGTATTATCAAAACATACTGAAGAAAAATTAGATGATAAAATGAACCCAAAGACTTTGAACTTAGTCTTGGCTTACTTACCAATTAATGACAGTGTAATTCGTTTCCCTCACGATACTTGGCCAGATGTGCTCCAAGGTTGGGGAGATATGAATCCATTTAGTACTGAATTACGAATGATTAACCGAGCCTTTGCAGACTCTGGTATATTCCAAGATTTAAAGAAAGAAGTAGTTTCCGAAGTTTGGAATTCAACATATGAAAGATATAAGCGCACACCTTCACGCCAGAAGAATTCCTTCTTAGCTTTAGCAGATACTCTATTCCAGAACTTCACAATTGATGAGCTTAAAGAAGCTGGAGTTGACATTGATATTGTTAGGCAAGTTGCTTCTACATATTCCCACATTCCACAAGCTGCAAAATTGATCTCAAAGATTCAAGCAGTACTTCCACAAACAGTTACAAGAATTATCAATATGCAAGATTTAGGATCCGAAGGTTCACATGCACCATACAAGATTCAAGAAATGTATTTGATTTACAATGATGGACGAATGTTATCTAGTTTGATGGATGAAGAAGCAAAAGTTGATTCAGATATAATGAGTAGTATGCTTACGGCGATTAATGATTTTGTTAAAGATTCTTTCCAGACTACTGGTAATTTAGGTTCGATAGATTATGGTGAGAATCAGATTATCCTCGAGAGAGGTAAATACTCTATTTTGGCATCTGTTGTTTATGGTGAAGCAAATCGTGATTTGAGATCAAGAATGAGTCGTTCATTAACTAAGATAGAAGATGAGTTTAGTTCAAAATTGAAATCATGGGATGGTGATGTTGATAGTCTTAGTGGAACAGTAGCTCATTTACAACCGATAATGGACATTAGTAAACCAGTTACAAAGGATATGATTGATGAACTTCAGGCTCTTAAATCGGTTAATTTGAGATCAAGTTGGACACAGACTGCTGGATTCTTCCAAGTTAATTTATTGTTGAATAATTATTCTAAAAAGCAAATTAAGGGAGCAAAATTAACATTAGAGTATGGTGCAGATTTCCTTAAATTGGTGAAAACTGAACCAAAATTCAAGTATAAGGTTAATGAAGTAGATATCAAGAAGGTACCAGCGAATGCTGAAATGTCTGTAACATTATACTTTGAGCCATTAAAATCTGCTCAAGCATCATTGAATGTACATCTTGATTATGATACTAAAGGAGGTCATGCATCCGGTGTTTCTTCAGCTGTATTCGAAAGAGTTGATTTGTACAAAGATGGTGTGACTTTGAATATTGATGATATCAATAATGCAGTTACAGCAGAAGTAGTAGCAAGTCCTCAAACTAAAGCTGCAGAAGCAGTTGAGGCTGTAGCTGAAGTTGCAGAAGTAGTAGAGGCTGTTGCTGAGGTTGAAGCAGTTGTTGAGGATGTTGAAGTTGAAGCGGAAGTAGTCGAAGCTGATGTTATTTCTTCAGATGTTGAAGTCTTAGATGCAGTAGTTGAAGAGGCCGATTCTTTTGATAGTGGCGAAGCTGAAGTTGTTGAGGCTGAGGTCGTTGCTGAAGTTGTGGAAGAACCAAAAGAACCAGCGATGGATCCTGGTGAGTCAGGTGTTGATGATATTTTGAGTAAATTGAATGAATTAGATGATCCTGAGAATGCACCTAAGAAGAAGGAAAAGAAATCCGAAGAGGACGAAGATAAATCTGGAATGGATGACCTCTTGGGTAAATTAGATGAATTATAGATTGGTGCGGGTGCCGGGATTTGAACCCGGGTTCCAAGATTGGCAACCTTGAGTGATACCAGGCTACACTACACCCGCGTGTTTCAGTCCAGAATAACGGGTTAATAAAGCCTTTAATGGCCACTGAAGTGAGAGCGCTATGTCAGATAACAAAGAACCTGAAGAAAGTCTTTCAGAGGCATGGAAAGAGAATAGTTTGCCTATCCTAGCCTTAGCTCTTTGTTTTGTGATATCACATGTTACTGCAATGTATCTTGTACCTGCCTATCAAGAAGCTGAAGTTCAAGCATTTGAAGATCCTGAAGATCCTCTAAATTCAGTAGTTTATATTGGAATTATTCTGGTATTCACAGCATTTATTTTATGGGTTGCAAAACAAAATCTTGATTGGGTTCTTCAAATAATATTTTTGACTGCGATAGGTACAACATTTATCTATGTATTTTATCCGTTTTTCAACAGCTATGGTATCTCTGGTTTTGCAGGATATGTTGGAGCAACTGCTTTAGCAATCCAATTAACTTTTTTGTTATTGTCTTATCCTGAGTGGTATGTGATAGATATTGCTGGAGTTATTCTAGCAGCAGGTGTTGCAGCTATTTTCGGTATATCTTTTGGTTTATTTCCTGCACTTCTGCTTCTTTCTGGATTAGCAATATATGATGCTTGGGCCGTTTATCGGACAGGTCATATGGTAGATTTAGCAGATTCAGTTATGGATCTCAAATTACCAATTTTATTGGTTATGCCTAAGTCTTGGGATTATTCATTTTTGAAACAAGGTAGTCTTAACAAACAAATTGAGTCAGGTGAGAAGCGTGGAGCTTTGTTTATGGGTCTAGGTGATTTAGTGATACCAGGAGCCCTTGTAGTATCATCTAAGGCTGCATTAGGGTGGTCTGTAGGTCTTGCTTCAATGACAGGTAGTCTGATTGGTTTTGGTATCTTAATGACTTTTGTTCTTAGTGGAAGGCCACAAGC
>JBJLBX010000003.1:0-13783 GCA_045567955.1 Candidatus Poseidoniales archaeon
CTTACGAATTTTCCTTCTTAATATTCTTTTTTTGCGAGAGATTGGAGTAGTATCAAACGTTACCCATCCAGTTCCTTTTTGCGTGCAATTTGGTTCTTCAGAATAGTCTGCAGCCATGATATTCGGCGCGGAGAAAGATTAGTTTATATAGTTATCCTCGGAATTAGCATAATTCTTTGTCAGGTGATGAGAGTAAGCCCCTTTCTGTTGACCGGAAACCGGTTAGCGACATTTAGCTTTGCTTCCTACCTACCGCTCCCGAGCAGGTCTATGCGGTTACTTGGAATTGCTCCAGCAGGGATGTTCGTTTCATCAAATTCTTCACCGACGTCACGTCCTAGACGATCATTCCATAAGGTGAGACTGTGTCGTTTCTGTTTCATTGCCAACCCTCTCGGGCTCCTTGCGGCTGCTTTGCTCATGGAGAGGGGACTTTCCTCAGCTCAAGGCCGTCGGTCGCCCTTCATCTCCTGACAATAAGGATTAATATACGTAGAATATATAATTCACGTCTATGGTAAATCCTTATTTAGGCGCAATATTCGCAAAATAATGTCCAGTCAAAAATCTGATGATAAAAATGTGGATATACATGACTCAGATTATCAAAAATCTTATGATAAATGGAAGAAGAATATTCTAGAGCCTTCACTTAAGAAAAATCCAGAAAGATTAAAAGAATTTATGACTACATCTAGCCAAAAAGTAGACAGACTGTACACACCTTTAGATACTTCAAATATAGATTTTGAAGAGGATATATCTTATCCTGGAGAGTTTCCATATACACGCGGTATTCATTCAACAATGTACCGTGGTAGATTGTGGACTATGCGTATGTTTGCAGGATTTGGTTCAGCAGAAGAGACAAATTCACGTTTTAAATATTTATTGAATCAAGGACAAACTGGACTTAGCACTGCTTTTGATTTACCAACACTTTATGGTTATGATAGTGATTCACCATTGGCTGCAGGAGAGTTTGGAGAGTGTGGAGTTGGTGTTAGTAGCTTAGAGGATATGTCTATATTGTTCAAAGATATTCCACTTGACAAAGTTACTACTTCAATGACGATTAATTCTCCAGCAGCTATGACATGGGCAATGTATATTGCAAATGCTGAAAATCAAGGCATACCTAAATCAAATCTTGGAGGAACTATTCAAAATGATATTCTAAAGGAGTATATTGCTCAGAAAGAATACATATTCCCTCCTCTTCCATCAATGCGTTTAGTTACAGATACTGTAGAGTATGGAACCAAGAACATGCCTAGATGGAATACAATATCTATCTCCGGATATCATATACGTGAGGCAGGTTCAACAGCTGTCCAAGAATTAGCTTTTACATTGGCAGATGGTTATGCATATGCTGATTGGGCAATTGAAAGAGGTTTGAATATAGATGACTTTGCACCACGTTTTAGTTTCTTTTTTAATGCTCACAATGATTTCTTTGAAGAAATAGCAAAATACAGAGCAGCTAGACGTATCTGGGCTCGAGATATGAGAGATAAATATGGTGCTAAAGATCCTCGTAGCTGGACATTAAGATTTCATACACAAACAGCAGGTTGTAGTTTAACTGCACAACAGCCTGAAATAAATATTGTAAGAGTTGCAATTCAGGCTATGGCTGGAGTGATGGGCGGTACTCAATCACTTCACACCGATTCTATGGATGAAGCTTTGGCTTTACCCTCGAAAAAAGCAGTTCAGATTGCTCTAAGAACACAACAAGTTATAGCACATGAATCAGGAGCTGCAAATGTTATAGATCCTTTAGGTGGTAGTTATTATCTTGAATGGCTTACAGATGATATGGAAAGACAGGCTAGAGATTATTTTGATAGAATAGATTCATTAGGCGGTGTAGTTCCAGCAATAGAAAAGGGATTTTTCCAAAAGGAAATTGCAGCTGCAGCCTACAAATATCAGCAGGAAATTGATAACAAAGAGAGAATAGTTGTTGGAGTTAATCAATATAATTCTGAAGAACAAGTTGAAATACCGATTTTAGAAATGGATCCTGAAGGTTTTGAAAGGCAATGCGCTAGATTAAAGAAATTGCGAAGTTCAAGAGATCAAGGTAGACATACTGCAGCATTAAATGCAATTGAGAAAGCCGCGGAAGGAGATGAAAATTTGATGCCTCTTTTTATTGAAGCCGCAAAAGCTAAGGCGACGTTAGGAGAAATGTGTGATGTTCTACGGGGCGTTTTTGGCGAATATAGAGAAGGGTCTGATTTTTAGTATTAAAATATGTATTACATAATTGGTTTAACCGGAAGAAATGCGGCAGGAAAAGGGACAATTGCAAATTTATTGAAGAAACATAAATTCATTTATCATTCACTTTCAGATACTTTAAGAGAAGAATTGAGTCATCAAAATATGGAAGAGAGTAGAGATAATTTAATTCTTATTGGTAATAAATTAAGGAGTGAAGGTGGTCCTGGTGTTTTGGCAGATAGAATGATAAAAAATCTAGATTCTTTAGATAACCATATTGTAGATTCTATTAGAAATCCTTCTGAAGTTTTTTCACTTAGAAGAAAATATCCTAACCATAAGTTCATTTTAATTTCAATTGATGCCAATCCAAAAGTACGTTTTGAACGTTTAATGACAAGAGATCGTAAAGGAGATAGTGATAGTTGGGAACAATTTATTGAACAAGAAAAAGTAGAAGAAGCTAGTGATGATCCCAATAAACAGCAATTATTTAATACAATTAAAGAAGCAGATTATGAAATAGATAATAGTGGGGATTTAATTGACTTAGAAAATAAGTTAAATTTGATTATTGATAATTTATAACTATAATTCATATGATACAGTTAATAGGAACATAAATACGATTGGAAGTAAGTGAAAAGCCATTCCAAATGCTACATTTACGGCCATCCATCTTCCTGCATAATTATTTGGCATTTCCATAACTTTGTCTACAACGGTATTAGTAGTATCAACAACTTTCCCTGCAAAATAACCTACAAATTTTGCAACTCTTTCATGAGGCATAGCCTCACTTCCTTTATCTCTTGAACTTTTCAACCAATCTCCCATTTGTAACATACGGTCTACCATAGGTCTGTATCTTTCAACGTCCACGCTAATTAATTTCATTGCTAATTTCTTAGTATCCCATACTCTTCTCCAATCAAGATATGTATGAGCTACAAAGAATATAATGATTGCAATTATCTGCCAATCTGGAGTCAAATCCCAACCAGGTGGTTCCAATTCTTTTCCAAATACCTTAACAACTCCATTCTCAGGTTCAAATATAACAAATCTCATTATTGCTATTGTTGCAGGTACGAATAGTCCAACAATAAATTTAGCTGCAATAGAATATCCTTTTGGTATTTCTTTTAGTCTTTCAAATAACCATTTTAGATGATGGCCATGTATTCTTATTGCTTTTATAGCTGGCTCACCCAGAAAAATGAGTCTCTGTAAAATGGGTATGAATATTAGAATGTGAAAATACAATTCCCACGGCGTGTCCCAAGTAAAGTGTTCGGTTAACATTTTATTGTTATTAGTCAGAGGAGGGTGTTAAAAAAAGCAATCAATAGGCTATTGTGGTAAAAAAGAGGGGCCGTCGTTCAAAAAAGCAAGAAAGCATTGCCCGAACGCGCATAGATCACTTATTCAAAATTGCATTAGACTACTCAAAAGATGGAAATAATGAAGAATCTAAAAAGGTTATTGAATTAGCGCTACTAATTAGCAAACGTTACAATCAACGTTTGAGTAAAAAACAAAGATTACAGATATGCCGTAATTGCAATATATTTTTTAATTCAGAAAATTCAAGAAATCGATTATCTCCTAAAGGATGGAAAGTTATTACTTGTTTAGAATGTGGTAATTTAACAAGATTCTCGAATACGATCTAGTTTGAATCAATAGTTTTTTGTTCGAGTTTTTTCCTATAGTCTTCTAATTTATTAGCAACATCACTATCTGATATTGAAATTATTCTCATTGCAAGTAATGCTGCATTTTCACCTCTTCCAATTCCTACTGCTGCAACAGGTACACCAGGTGGCATTTGAACTACTGAAAGTAAAGAATCCAAATTTGCAGGTGAACTGCTTGAAGCACAAGGTACTCCAATAACTGGTTTTAAGGTGTGAGCCGCCACAACGCCTGGTAACGCTGCAGATAAACCTGCTAGAGCAATAAAAACATCAGCTTCTGCATTTTTTATAATATTTACAACACGATCAGGTGTTCTATGAGCTGATGCCACATATGTTTCATATTTTATACTAAATTCTTCTAATATTTTTTCAGCCTTCTGTGCGATGGATCTGTCTGTGGCAGATCCCATAATAATAACAACTTGTGCCATGATTCGGGAAAAGGCCGTGTTATAAGGAGTATTGTTCTGTGTCAGCCTTTAAGACTGGGCGTTAGTGCGCCATTGCGCCCGGATAGTGTAGTTTGGAATCACGGAAGCTTGCGGAGCTCCAAACCCGGGTTCGAATCCCGGTCTGGGCGCCATATTCTTTTAATGGGTTGTTAGTAACAAGGCAGTTGACTAACATCGTAAAATATTTAGTGGTTGCAATTTTTTTAGTAACTATATTATCTCCTTTAGCACAACCAAATACTGAATCTACAGGTATACCTTTGGAAAATTTAGATTTTGTTGATACTAGATTAAGTTTAGTATTTGCAGATCCTTCAAGATCTGAAGAATTAGGGTTATCTCCAGCCCCACCTGGTAAAATAAGTTTAATAGCCCAAGTTGATAAATTAACACTAAATCATAATAAATTTATAGAAGATTTAGGTGGAGAAATAACCTCTAGTTTTTCTAGATTCGATGCCATTGGTTTTCTTTTACCTATTGAAAAAGTTCCAGAAGTGACTTATCTTCCGGGTTTGATTTGGCTTGAAGCTGATGTTTTATTTTATCCAACCTTAGATAACAGTATAGATTCAATCGGTACGAATGTAATTTGGAATCAATTTGGATTTAAGGGTGAAGATACTACGATTGCAATTTTAGACACAGGTGTAGACTTCGAGCATGAATCTTTAGATGATTTAGATGATAATTCAAATACAGATGATCCTAAAATTGCAGTTGATTCCAATGGTATGTTAGGTTTTTATAATGCTAATACGGACAAAGAATATCCGGATGAACAACCGCATGATTCAGGTAGCCATGGTACTCATTGTGCAGGTATAGCTGCAGGAACAGGAGGTTCTTCAGGAACGTATTCTGGTGTTGCACCTCAAGCAAATCTTGTAGGAGTTATAGCATTAGATGGTGGCTCTGGGGATGAACAAGATCTTTTGAGGGCAGTAGATTGGACTATACAGAATAAAGATCGTTTTTCTATAGATGTAATGTCACTTTCTTTAGGTGGAGTTATTACTATTCCAGGAGCAACTAATACTGGTTCTTCTTCAATTTCACAAGCACTGGATACTGCTGTAGAAGCGGGAATTGTTACTGTGGTGGCTATAGGAAATGGTAATTTGGGGATTGCAGCTCATCCTTCGTCAATTTCATATCCTGGCGACAGCGTGAAAGCAATAACTGTAGGTTCAGTAAATGATGAGCACAATAGAGAAATTTACTCTTCACGTGGACCTACTGGTGACGGTAGGTTGAAGCCAGACGTCATGGCTCCAGGAGGTGCTATTATGTCAGCTTCTGCCGGTTCAGGTGATGGTTATGTGTCTTATTCTGGTACTTCAATGGCTACTCCACATGTTGCAGGTGTTGCAGCATTATTAATTCAGGCTAATCCGAATGTCGAACCTACTCAGAATTCAGATTATGTTAAACAAATATTAAGAGAAACTAGTGATCATAGAGTTCCTCTGGATATTGATTGTGGTGAACTATTCACTCCAAACAATTGTTATGGATGGGGAACTGTAGAATTGATTGGTGCAGTTTCACGTGCACAGGATTTGGATTCTACTATTTTTGAGGGCGTTTCAGGTATTCAATCTCAAACAAATGAAACCTTTAAGGTAAAAATGGAGCATACCATGACTGAGTATACAAATAGGGGAAAAGATGGAGGTAATATTCAAAATTATTTTGGTGGTGGTGCGCTACCAGATGAAATAAGATACGTAATAAAATATTCAAGTTCATGGCCTAAACCTTCAAAATTTAGTATTGATCCGAATACAGCTTCAGGTGTTGAATCTGAAACAAACATTGATTCAGTTATAGAAGTAGATGGTCAGTGGGTTATTGAGGCTACATTCAATTATACTGCTCAATTAAGTTCAGGTACAATTGCTACTAATTTACCTGAATTAAACTTGGATATACAAGCGCCTAGTTTTGATGACGTCACTACAGTTAGTGTTAATTATTTTTTAAATGATATGCAAGGTAAGAGCCAAAATATTGCAGTTTCTTCTTTTACAGACCTTCCAGATTTGTATATTGAGGAATTATTAGTTCCTAATTCAATGTCTTCAGGTCAAGAAGTAGTGGTTACATCCCGTATTGTTAATGATGGTCCAGGTCCAGCCCGATATTTTGAAGTTGATTTTTACAATGATGAAGAAATATTTCAAACAGTTAAAACTTCCAATAAATTGCCTTCAAATGAGGCCGTAAATATTCAGGCGACTTGGATTGCTGAAGAAGGAAACCATGTTTTGAAGGCAGTAATCAAGCAAGTTAGTCCACAGGATGAGGATACTTCAAATCAGGAAAGTCAGATTGACGTTCAAGTTGATAGTTTTCTTGATTCACAACGACCTATGGTATTCATAACTGAACCTTATCAGAATGAAGTTGTTTCAGGTTTGGTAGTCGTTAAGGGAACTGCCAATGATGATAATAATATAGTAAAAGTAGAGGCACGTGTTTCACCTAATGAGTGGCAAAGTGCTAATGGTTTTCAAGAATGGGCTTGGGCATGGAATACAAGTCAAGATCTCAATGGTCGTTATACTTTAGAAGCACGTTCGTTTGATGGTTTCAATTATTCAATAATATATTCTGTTGATGTTGAAGTAACAAATGATGGCGCCAATAGAAGACCTACAGCCTCAATTAAATCAGATGTTGATGAAGTATATATTGGTGACAAAATACAATTTTCAGGAAATAGTTCATCAGACGATTCTCAGATTCTAAAATATCAATTTAATTTTGGTGATGGTAAAGAGACCGGTTGGTTGTCTGATTCTTGGGTTGAGTATTATTATGAAGAAGCTGGAGAGTATGAAGTAAAATTACAAGTTGAAGATGATGAAGGAGTTAGGTCTTCTTCTGCAGATTCTATAATGATAAAAGTTATTGAAAAGCCACAAAATAATAAACCAGTAGCTGTGATTAGTATGCCTCAAATAGATAGCATTCACCAGAGTGATTCTAATATTCAATTTTCAGCACAAGGGTCCTTTGATCCAGATGATGATGCATTACTCTTTACTTGGTCAAGCAGTATAGATGGTCAATTTTATGAAACATCTAACTTATTCTTCCAATTTCCACTGAGTGAAGGTGAGCATATTATTACGCTTACAGTTTCAGATTCCTATTTATTTGACTCAGTTTCAACACAAATTACAGTTACAGTTTCCGATGAGTCTTTTGATGAACAGACTCCACTTTTGACTTCATTGGGTATTATTCCAACTATAATTGCTTTGATATTGACTATTTTTCTTGTTAGACGTCGGATTTAATTTCCGCTGAATTCGACTTTTGAAACTTCATTTTCCCAAAGGACTAGTTTTACAAGAGGTTCCAATTTAGGTTTTAATTTCCCCCAAATCCATTCAATTAATACCTCACTTGTAGGGTTATCTAAACCTTCAATATCATTAAGATAGCTGTGGTCGATTTGTTTATAAATGAATGAGAAGCTTTTTTCGATCTCATTAAAGTCTAATACAAATCCACTTTCTCTATCTATTTCACCTTGAATATGAATTTCTAATTTGAAGGCTAGTCCATACAGTTTACTACACGGATGTTCTTTAGGAACTTTTGTCAGTTTGCGTGCAGATTCAAAACGTACTATATGGACAAGTTTATGCATCTAAAGTTCGATTACGTCTCTTGGTTCAGGCATAATCCATCTTCGCTGCTTGTACTTTTTTAGAATTTCAGTTTTATCTTTACGTAGTGTTCGATTAACATGAATTAGTGCCATCTTTTTTGGCCTCGCCATATCATCTAACCTTTCTAATTGTTGCATTGAACAATGTGTTTTAGTTCCAATATTGATAGTTTCGCCTTTTGGATTCTGAACAGTTCCATCCATAGTATAAGCGTCGTGAACCAGTAAATCAGCATTTGTGTAAAGTTTTGATGCTGTTGGTGTAAACATTCCATCACCGGAATAACAGAATACTTTAGTTGGGCTACCAGCTTCAAGTCTTAGACCAAGGTTTTGAACTGAATGCCTGGTATTTACAACTCTCAAGTTCCAGTCATCCCATCTGTGAGATCTTTGTAATTCTCTGAATCTTAGCGTAAATGTTAGATTTGCAACCATTCCTGGATAAGCGAATTCCATTAATCTTTCAACATTTCGTTGGGATCCTACAGGTCCGAATAGATAGAAAGGTCTAGTTCTTCCATCTTCTTCCATCCTTTTCATTAGAGCAGGTAATCCGAAAACGTGGTCTGCATGAAAGTGTGATATAAATATCCCATCAAGGTAATCAGGTCTCTTTGATTGATGCCATACTGATGGTGGTGCTGTGGCTCCACAGTCAACTAACATTCTTCTTCCTGCAGCTTCTACTAATATGCAAGTATGTGTATAATCATCATCAAAAGCTTCTCCGACTCCTAGAAAAGTGACTTTCATGCTACTCCTCCGTTAACGAATTGCATTGATATGTTTAATTTTGGCTTATATCTCAAACTATGTTTCATATTCATTATTTTCTCACCTTTACAAAAACTGCAGAAATGACATTCTGCATAAGTTGTATTTTTTCCAGACACCCCAATTATATAAAATTAATTCATAACCTTTATCAAATAGCTGCGTAAATTTATCTATTTCTTCTTCTGAAGCCTTCTAAATATTTGTAAACGGATCCATGTTCCGAACCAGCTAGAACCATTGAGACTGCAACTTTAGATGCCTCTAAACCATCTAAATCAGAAATAATTGAAACCGTATGTCCCTGTATTGCTAAATCACAACCAGTCATCTCTTCTATTATTCTTCTAGTTTTGCCTTCTCTCCCAATGAGCCTTCCTCTAATAATTCCTAATCGTTTCTTTGAACGTCCAACATAATCTCTAATATCTACTACTTCTAAATAATACTCCATTTCTAGTAATTGATATGCCTTTTCAGGATTAAATCCCCGTCCAATGGCCCTGGCTGCACTAATTAATTGTAATCCTTTCAGAGGATCTTTTATATTTTGTTCAACTATTTCTATAATTCCCTCATCGGATTCAATCAACAATTTACATCCACTTAATTGTTCAAGTTTTTTCTTTGTTTTACCCTTAGGGCCTATGACAGCCCCCACTCTAGCCAATGGTACTTTCAGATAGTTCATTAATTAAAAATCTCCTTTTTTAGATTAGGAATTTGTTTTTTCCAATATCTATGCATGTTTTTCATATCTCTCTCGTGTAATTCTTTGTACAAAGGGTGTCCATTAGGAACTGCTTGTCCTACATCTATAATATAAGGTTTTTCTCTTACATTTAATATATTGTATTCACTAAGATCACCATGACTTAATTTATTTGTGCGGTATAATTTAATGGAATTTAGTAACTCGTTTAGAAATTCCTTTGGTTTTTCAGGTATTAATTCTTTGATTGTTGGATATGGCCTGTATCTCCAACCCATGTATTGCATTACAACAATATTTTTATGAACATGAAATGGTTTTGGTACTTTTGCTCCACAGGAGTGCATTGAATGTAAATTTTTATATTCTTTTTGTGCCCAAGTAAATACTCTTTCACGGTGGCTATTTCCACTACTTTTAAATCTTGGATCTCCATCAATATATTTTTCAAGTTTTCTAAAAGTAGCAGTATTTTGTCTGTAAATTTTAACAGCTCTATTTCGCCCATCAAATGTTTTAGCTCTAAAAACATTAGCTTCTTTACCAGTAGCAATAATATTTTCTAATGTAGAAATTATTCCCCTGCTAAACATCTGTTGAATATTTTTCAATGTATTCTCATCAAATACATCATCGATTGTTTTTCTTCCGTCTCTATCTTTAGATTGAATAGTACGGTTAACATTCCAATCTAATTTTTCAATATTAGTTTCCATTATCAGTAAATATCTAGTATTTCCGGTATTTTACCTAATCGTTTCAAATTTGATGTTTGAGTAGGAGTATATCTAAACTTTACATCAGCTTTGCTATCTTGAAATGACCAAGGAACTACAATCAGCAAGTCATTCTCTCTCACCCACATTCTTCTTCTTAGTTTTCCAGGAATACGTCCCATTCGTCTTTCACCATCTTCACAAATTAACTGTAATCTTGAACCTCCTTGGAAAGTTTCAGCCACAGCAAATATTTCACCTTTAGGTCTATATGGTAATTTTACTCTTAAATTAGCTTGGTCAGGAGGGGGTTGATTTTTCTTTGATTTTTTACCTTTATTTTTCTTAGGAGCTATAGTTTTCTTATTTGTATCTTTTTTGTTTTCTTCAACCTTTTCAGTATTTTTTTCTTCAGAGACTTTCTCTTCCAAATTTACTTTTTCATCTTCTTTTTCTGACGATGCCACATTGGTGTTCTATGCACTTCCCATATAAGATTGCCGCCCGAGTTCTTATGGCACCCTTCCTAATTAAGTTATAATGAGTCTACGTAGAACTCCACTTTCTACTCACCATAGAGCACTCGGAGCTAAAATGGTTGATTTTGCAGGATGGGAAATGCCAATACAATACAGTAGCATAATATCAGAGCATAAATCAGTTAGAGAGAACGTAGGCATTTTTGATGTTTCTCATATGGGTCAAATATTCGTAAAAGGCCCAGATTCAGTGAAATTTCTTTCTTATGTTACAACTTGGGATATGGAACGGCAAAAGGATGGGGACTGTAGATATTGTCATATATTAAATGAAAAAGGTCACATAATTGATGATACTATAGTCTATACAATTGCTACAGATGAATATTTGTTGGTTCCTAATGCTTCAAAAATAAATAAAATAGTAGATTGGCTTCTGAATAATTCAGATGATTTTGATGTAACAATCAAGGATTTATCAGATATTTATTTTTGTTTAGCACTCCAAGGGCCTGAAGCTCCTAGGTTATTGGGACAACATCTCAATACCTCAGTAAATTCTTTTCAATTAAAAATATTAGATGATATTATTGTAAGTGGAACTGGTTATACTGGCGAACTAGGTTGTGAAATAATAGGTCCATTAGACAAACTTGAATTTCACTGGGAAGCCTTAGTGGATATGGGTGCAATTCCCATAGGCTTGGGTGCACGTGACACTTTACGTTTAGAAAAGGGATATCTTTTGTCAGGTCAAGATTTCAAGGGAACTGAATCTACATTAGAAACAAATTATGCTTGGGTCATTGACTGGGATCATGATTTTATTGGACGTGAGGCTCTTGTATCTCAAAAGCAAAATAAATATTCTAAATTATCTGGTATTTTGTTAGAAGATAGAGGTGTTTTAAGACCAGGTTGTTCAGTATTTTATAATGATAATAAGATTTCTGAACTTACGAGTGGTTCTTTATCTCCAATACTTAAAAAAGGAATTGGATTGGCATATATGGACTTGGATATTGATTCAAAAATAACTGTAGAAGTGCGCGGTAAGCACTTAAATGGACGTGTAGTGAGAACGCCATTCCTATGAGTGAAGTTCCAGATAATTTGTCGTATACTAAGGATCATGAGTGGATGCTTGTTAAAGACGACGGTAAGGTAAGAATAGGCATTACAGATCATGCACAAGATGCATTGTCTGATGTGGTTTTTGTAGAATTGCCAGAAATCGGCTCAAAATTTTCAGAAGGTGATGCTATGGCTGTGGCTGAATCAGTTAAGGCTGCAAGTGATATTTATGCACCAGTTTCAGGTGAAATAGTTGAAGTCAATGATAAATTGGAAGAATCTCCTGAGTTGATTAATGAGTCTCCTTATGATTTTGGTTGGATGGTAGTTATGATTCCAGATAATAAATTGAACAATACTCTTGATTCTAAATCATATCGGGAATTAATTGATTAAGCACCTTAAGGTAGTTGAAACTAAAGCCCAGAAAGCCAAAATTTTTTTAGAGGATTGTAATGCTCTAAATGACGATTTTTTACCTATTAAGAAAGATGGTTTTGTTTTTTGGCCACTAAATTTTGAAGTGGAAGGAGAAATCATTGAGTGTGAGGGTTTATTATCAAATCGTATCTCTCGAGATTATCGTTTGAAACTTCCTTCAGAGTTGAGAGATCTTGCCCCTAGGGCTTTTGATATATTTGGAAGTATAGCCATAATAAAATTGACTGAAGAGTCTATGGAATATTCAGACATAATATCTAAGTCTTTATTAGATTCCAATCCAAATATAGATAGAGTTGCACTAGATATGGGAGTTAAAGGAGAGTTTCGTGTCAGAGAGTTGTCTATGATTCAGGGAGAGCCAAATTTTGTAGCAATTCATAAAGAAAATGGTTTGAAGATAAAATTAGATGTGTCTAAAGTCTATTTTTCACCTCGTTTAGCTATGGAACGTAAACGTATTGTTGATATTACTGCCGTAGGTGAATCAGTTCTAGATGCCTTTGCAGGGGCTTGCCCATTTTCAGTTGGATTGGCTAAGAAGGGTTGTAAGCTTACATCAGTAGATTCTAATCCCGAAGCTGAAAAATGGTCACATGAAAATTTTGCCTTAAATGGTGTTAATCGATCAGATTATAGATTCATTATTTCTAAGATAGAAGATACAATTCAGGATTTAGATATGTATGATCGTATAATAATGAATAATCCAACAAATCCCTTACCTTATCTTGAAGGTTTGAGTTTTTTGTTGAAACCAGGGGGTTTTATTCATCTATACAAAATAGTAGAAAAAGATGAAGAATTTGAGATTGAGAATTATCTAAGTTCTGAGTTCAAATGTTTTTCAAAAAGAGTAGTTCATCCATATTCTCCACGAAGCTCAATGATGGCTTTTGATATAACTCGAGCTGTTTCTAATGTCCGAAATACAAACCAGTAAGTTTTTATATAAGTTTAGTGAAAACTGGGATTTCTTTTATTAAGACCACGCGGATGACAGTAGACTGTTTCTGCCCCGGTAGAGATAGTATTAGGACAAAACGCGAAGGTGTGCAAAAAATGAACGTAAACGTAGCAGAGTCATCCTCCCTCTCTGGGAAAATGACCGCAATACTCGTCGTAGTGTTGTTCGCATTCAGTAGTTTCACTATGAGTGCTTCAGCAATATCTGACGATGAACAAGACAGCGAAGACGCCAATGGGATAACCCTTGGTGAAGCAATAGTATCGGAATCACAAGGTGTAGTTGAGGCAATCTCTGAACTCAATACAGTTTTTCCAGGGCAAGAATCAGTATTTGTTATGCCTATGGAAGATGGTAGTTTTGCTCCAGCTAAACAACCAGCAGGAGATGCCAAAGTATTGATTGTAGATGATGACGGCGAAAATTGGATGTCAGGCCCTTGGCTTGAAGCATCTCATATCGCTACAGCTTTGAATGATGGTGGATATTCATACGATGTTTTCCGTGCAGGAAGATGGGGTGGAACTGCCAAAGAATTACCT
>JBJLBX010000004.1:0-39270 GCA_045567955.1 Candidatus Poseidoniales archaeon
GAGATGCTAAACTAGTGTATATTGCTGATAATGCTGATCCTCTTCGAAAAGTATATCCTTTCTTGGATAATGATAAGTATGAAGGATTTGTTGGAAAACCTTTAGCTGAAATTCCAGCACCCAATGGAGAAGGTAGCTATGATCAATACTTTTTAGAACCATTTTTTGCAGCACTTCAAAATGTGGGTGTTTATCCCGAAGTTATAGACAATTACCAATATTACAAAGAAGGAAAATATAATTCTTGCATTAAATCTATAATGGAGAATGTCGGTACTGCAAGAGAAATTCTTGAAACTGTATCAGGAAGACAATTGCCAAAAAAATGGTTTCCATGGACCTTCAAAAATGATAATGGAGTTTTGTGCAATGGTAAATTAATTGACTACGAATGGCCTAATGTCATATTTGAGAATGAAAATAGAAAAAAGATTACTAATGATTTATCAAAAGGTGAAGGGAAATTACCCTGGAGATTAGACTGGCCGTCCAAATGGAAAACTCTTGGAGTGACTTTTGAAGCTTTTGGAAAAGATCATGCTACTAAAGGTGGTAGTTTTGATACTGGAAAGCACATAATACGAGATATTCTAAATAGTAATGAACCACATCATATAGTCTATGAATGGATTAATCTTAAGGGTCATGGAGCAATGCACTCATCCACTGGATTGGCAATATCTGCCGAAGAAATGCTAAAAATGGCTCCACCTGAGGTTATAAGATGGTTGATTATGCAACCTCAACCCAATAGACATATTGATTTTGATCCTGGTTTAGGATTGCTAAATTCTGTAGATAAATATGATAGGCTTGAACAAGATTATTATAAAAAAGAAGCAGAAGAAAACTCAGCTAGGGCTTTTGAACTGAGTCAAGTAGAAAATAAAATAAGAGGGAAATCACAAACTCTACCTTACAGACATTTAGTCACTCTTGTTCAATCAAAAAATGGGCATGAAGAAATTGTTGAGACTCTTAAGAGAACTGAACAAATTGTGGATTTAGATAGTTATGAAAATGAACAATTAACTTCCAGAATTAAATGTATAAAAGGTTGGTTAGAGACTCAAGCACCTGAAAATATTAAATTTAAAATTCAAGATACTCCTCCCGAACTAGATATGAATAAAAATATATCAAAAAAAATAAAGGAAATCAAAACTAGAATGAATTCTATTAGTTGGAATCCTGAATCTATTCATGATATGTTTTATGAATTACAAGAAGAGAATAATACACCTGCAAAAGAATATTTCAAAATTATGTATTTAATAATTCTTGGAAAGGAAAGAGGACCAAGACTTGGATTCTTTTTATCAACTATGGAAAAAGATTTTATTATCAATAGATTAGACCATTATTTAGGTCCATAACTGTATAATAACCCAATTTGTAAACATCTGTGAATCAATTAGTAGAATGTGTGCCAAATTTTTCCGAAGGAAGAGATGATAAAATAATAAAAGAAATAACTCAAGCTATTGAAATGGTTCCAGAAATTAAAATTCTGGATGTAGATATGGGAGCGGATACAAACCGTACCGTTGTAACAATTATTGGCCCACCCAAAGCTATCTCAGAAGCTGCTTTTCAAGCAGTCAAAAAAGCTTCAGAAGTTATAGATATGACAAAACATGAAGGTGCTCATCCGAGGATGGGGGCTACTGATGTTTGTCCTTTCATTCCAGTTTCAAATATATCTATGAAAGAATGTATTGAAATTGCAAAAAAAACGGGTAAAAGAATTGGAGAGGAACTCAAAATACCCGTATATCTTTACGAAAAGGCAGCCAATAGCGATGAAAGAAAAAATCTAGCTACCATTAGAGCTGGCGAATATGAGGGATTTGAAGAAAAAATAAAAGACCCAAATTGGAAACCTGATTATGGAATTCCTAATTTCAATAAAATATCGGGAGCTACAGCTGTTGGAGCTAGAGAATTCTTAATTGCTTATAATATAAATCTGAATACGAATGATAGAACGTATGCCAATGAAATAGCTTATGAAATTCGAGAAAGAGGTAGATGGAAACGTACAGGAAATATAAATCCATTTTATTACAAAGGAAAAGTAGTTTACTTTGAAAAAGATAAATATCCTGATGGAAATAGTGATTATATTGCTACTAGTTTTGAAGAATTAGCTAAATATTATTCTGAAAATTATGGAAAAGATTTAAGAGAGCGATATATCTCATTAGGACTCGATCCGGATGATTTAATTGGAAAACCAGTCTATAAAGATGGCCGGTTTACAAATATTAAAGGACTTGGATGGGTTATACCTGAATATAATCGAGCGCAAATTAGTATGAACCTTACTAATTACAAAATATCGGCAATACATGATATTTATGATGCTGTATGTGAAGAAGCCGAAAAAAGAGGAATCAGAGTTACTGGATCTGAGATAGTTGGGCTTATACCATATGATGCCATGAAACTAGCTGCTGAACACTATCTTTTAAAGATGCATAAGTCACCTGGATTACCAGTACCTGACTTAATGAATATAGCCATTCAAAGCCTTGGATTGAACGACGTGAGTGATTTTAACCCCAAAGACAAGGTGTTAGGTATGCCCAAAGTAAATGGTGAATTAGCAAACCGCATTACTTTTGATTTTATAGATGAGGTTTCAAGAGATTCTGCAGCTCCAGGAGGTGGTTCTGTAGCTGCCCTATCTGGTGCATTAGGTGCTGCATTGGGTACTATGGTAGCTAACCTTAGTATTAGTAAATCTGGATTTGAAAAAGAACAGAAAAAATTAAGCAATATTGCGCAGAAAGGTCAAAATATCAAAGACAAATTAACTCAGGCTATTGATGAAGATACTAGCGCATTCGATCAAGTAATTAAGGCTATGAGAATGCCAAAAGACACTGAAGATGAAAAAGAGACTAGAAATATTGAAATGCAAAAAGGATACCAAATTGCAACTCTAGTTCCATTAAATACAGTTGAAAATTGTAAAGAAGCATTAGAAATTTGTCATGATATCTCAAAAATAATGGATGATAGTATGGCTAGTGATGTTGGTTCTGGAGCTTGGATGGCAAACGCAGGGGCTATTTCTGCAGCATACAATGTTAGAATTAATATCAAAAGTATAGATGATAAGAAATTTTGTGATAAAACTAATAAAAAACTTAAAAAATTATTAGATAAATGTGATGTTTTATTAAAAAAAATATCTGGAAAAGTTGAGAATACTTTCTAACCTTTTAAGAAGTATTTTAGAGAAAAATAAGCAACACCCAACGCAATAATAACTAACATTACCGAATCAAGGAAACTACCACTCACTTGAGGTTCTGGTTCTGCAATATCTGAAGAATCCAAGAATCTTTTTGGATCTAAAGGAAAAGCATCTGAATTATCGCCATAGCCATCACCATCTGTATCTATCCATTCATCAGGATTGTAAGGGAAAGGTTCTAATCTATCACAAAAACCATCCTGATCAGTATCATTCCAACCTTTTGAATTGTCAGGACAAATATCTGAATTGTCTCCGTACCCGTCTCCATCTGTATCCACAGTTTCATTAGTGTCTAAAGGGAAAAAATCTAGAGAATCAATAATGCCATCTGAATCTGTATCATTATTATAAGGATCTGTACATTCATCACTATTTTCACCATATATGCAATTATTAATTTCAGTATTATCTCCAATTGTGTCGCCATCACTATCTTTTGAATTATTGAAATCTAAGGGGAAAATATCACTATTATCACCGACACCATCACCATCTGTATCATTCCAATCAGAAGAATCTAATGGAAAGGCATCACCTGTCTGATTTTCTCTAAATCCTGTAGTTATATTTACTTCAAAATTATAATTATCTGTATAATTATCACCATCTGTATCCTTTGTTATTGGTGAGGTACCAAAAACATTTATTTCATCATAATCACTAATATTATCACCATCTGTATCTGGATTGGTTATATCAGTCACATATCCATCTAAACCGTAATAGGCTTCTTCGATATCTGTTAAACCGTCATTATCGGTGTCATTATCAGTTGGATTACTGTATCGAACATCATCATCTGATCTAAAATATAAGTAATTATTCCCAAACCCAAGCGGATTGCCAAAAACATAACTAATCTCATTAGGAGTAAATGCTCGATTCCAAATAGCAATATTATCTATTGTTCCATTAAGATATTCTCCATTTTGACCACGGCAAAAATAATTGTAACTTGTTGCTGTCTTTATTGAGGGATTATCTACACTTTCTTCAGAAACTAAAGTTCCGTTTACATACAATCTAAGAACCTCATTTGTCTCACTATAAGTCGCTGCTAAGTGATACCAAATTCCTGGTTTAGCCTCAACACTATCGTTCGTGATTGGTGAAATATAATATTTATTCCCAGAATAAACTTTAAACTCAAAGAAACCTTCTGTATTGACACCCAACCATGTTCTCCCATCCTCTACTGTACCTACTACTGTTGAAAAATCATTACTAATATTATTTATTTTAACCCAGGACTGAACTGTATATTCATCAAAATTATTGTCACTAATCGAAGAAAATCTTACTGTATCATCAACCCCATCACAATTAATGCCTTTCTTAAATTTAGCCGATTCTCTTGGCGCTCCATTTAAAACAATGGCAATATCTGAATTAGGAATCATATTTGAGGCACTAGTTGAATCAGTACCATCAAATTTCCAATATCCTTTGAACATAGGATCATCATATGAAAAAATAGAATTCTCAATTTTTCGATTATCATACTCATGCATATTTGAAAGGCCATCATTATCAAAATCCTCGTTAGAATCTGCAACAAGTGGATTTAAACCCCAGTAAAATTCCCACCCGTCTGGAAGTCCATCACCATCAGAATCTGGATTCCAAGGGTCAGTACCTGCTAAATATTCCATGGCATTAGTAAAATATTCTTCTTCAGAAAGCGGCCATCCAGAATAATCAAAATCAAAACCGTCCACATCAGCATCTTCAAAACCATCAATCTGTTTCATTGGATCAAAACCATTAGCTATCTCATATGGATCTGGCATTGTATCATTATCACTATCTGATTTTGTAGGATCACTATATTTTGAACCCAAATCAAAAGCATTTATCTCCTGATAATCACCTATGGTGTCATTATCAGTATCTTGATTTGTTGGGTTTGTAAAATATTCATTTACTTCTTCACCATCAAGAACTTTATCTCCATCTGTATCATTATTGTTAGGGTCTGTAACATAAGTTCCATTGAAGCCTTCATACATGTCTCTAAGACCATCATTGTCACTATCCATACTCTTAGGGTTTGTTTGATGGAATTGACCATTACGATCAATCCAACCATAAAACTCCTCTCCATCCAATAACCCATCACCATCAAAATCAGGATTATTTATTCCAGTACCTAACTTACTATCTACATAATTTGGCAATCCATCATTATCATTATCAGGTTCAATTGTTCCATACATAGTCATTGTCCAATTATTAAAAACACGATTAGAAGAACCTCCATTGACTGTATCATTGACCTTAAGTTTCCATTCACCAAAAGTGTTCTCCCCCCAATGTGCTACAGACGTAAAAACCCAATCTCTATAATGTTCATTAAGATCTTGATTATTTTCTCTAACTAATTCTGAAACAATACCATTTGGAGATTCCAAAAAAACATTCAAGTCACCTCGATCACCGTGCGTAATATTAACTAAAACTTCTACTGATTCAATATTTATTCCTCTATTCATTGAAAAATTTGAAGTTATACCTTCATTATTGTTATCTAAAATAAATTCATTAACTTCAATTTTACCCGTAGTAAGACTAGTCTCATTTCCAACAGATGTCCAAGTTTTAGCAAGATTAACAGATGCTGTTGCATCAACTAAACCATATCCATAAGCATGATTATACCAATTACCTGATTCTGTTAAAAACCAACCTATATGGTCAGAATCTATCTTTCTTGATGTCTGAACTAAAATATGCTGTACATCTCTCCATGTTAAATTAGAGTTAGCTTCTAACATAAGTGCTATAACTCCTGAAACCATAGGAGCTGCGGAAGAAGTCCCCTCCATACTCAAAGTATAATTTGTAATATTATTTCCTTCACTTCCTAATATATCTGTAGTTATTATATCTGCTTGATAATCTAAGTCTTGGCCATTTGAAGGTGCTGAAACAAGCAGATTTGAACCTGGTTCTGAATAAGTAGTCTGTTCACCTTTCCAATCAACTGCCCCAACTGCAATAGTATACCTACTATTTGCATAACCATCTTTATTTGAATTATCTCTATTTGCTAAACCATTACCATTGGCCCATACATAAATTGCACCGCGATTTTCTCTTCCCTGTGATATGCCAGCCTCAATAGCGGCTAAAGTTAGAGTGCCCATCCCTTCTAGGATGTTTCCATCATCAACAGGCCCCCAACTATTAACATAAATGTCTACCAAATCTAACCGATGACTTAGTGAGTCTGCCTCTAAGTTATCAGTTCGATCACAATCACCTCCAATTAGTCTAATACCTACTATACTTGAATTGTATGCAACGCCTGCAATTCCAATTTCATTATCACCTTTCCCAGCTGCAATCCCCGATACTGCAGTCCCATGCCAATCAATATCACCATCTCCATCCGAATCGGAAGGCATTACATCATTATCAATACCACAATAATCGTAACTATCTGAATTCAAGAAATTTGGCGATAAATCTGGATTGTTATAGTCAATACCATCATCTATAATTCCAATTACAATACCATTACCAGTAACTTCATTCCATGCACTTTGGACATTAATATCCACGCCAGCAGTCCCATTATTCAAACCATTATTATCAAGATACCATTGATCTCCAGATTCATAGTAATAATCATTTGGTTCATATCTATTACTAAATTGTTTATCAATTATTGGATAAAATACCCATATGTAACCAGAAGACCTTAGATCCTGTAAATATGTTTCTGCTAAGTCTCCTGTTTGAAATTCAACAATCCAAGTTCCACTCAAAATACTGAACTCACTATAACTCACTATCCTTTTCTCATCGAAAACATTCTCTATTGAATGGTTACAATAGGGATTATTGAGAACAACGACCCAGTTTTTAGCTAAATAAATCTGAGAAGAACTATAATCTTGTAAATTTGATTCTCTACGAAATGAAGATTTAACACTTTTAGAAAATGTAGAAGAACCACAATCTGAACTATCAAATTTAAGTTCGGAAATACTTGATTGTGAAAGTTCAATACTGCTATTTGTATCTATAAAACTTATTCCGATTGTGCTTAGAAGAAGTAAAGCTACAAAATAGGCCTTCATAATCTTGTAAAGGAGGGCGTTCTAAAGACTTTCAGAACTTAAAATTGGAATATTCTTCCAGTGAACTTGGATTTGCTAAAGCATCTTTATTCTTTATTTTCTTTCCAAGTATTGTTGATAAAACTGCTTTTTCTACTTTTTTACCACTAATAGTATATGGTATATCTTTAACTTCAAAAATATATTTTGGAACATGCCTAGGCGTATTTTTTGAACGAATTAATACTTTAATCTGATCTTTTAATATTATATCTAATTTATTCCCTTTACTCAATTTAACAAACAATACTACCTCTACATCACCTGCATTAGGCCTTCCAATAACTATTGCATCTCTTATTTCAGGGATGTTTTCTACAGAACGATATATCTCTGCAGTTCCAATACGAACACCCCCTGGATTAAGTGTAGTATCACTACGGCCTGAGATTATTGCACCGCCATTTTCAGTTATTTCTACATAATCTCCATGAGTCCAAACATTACTAAAATCTTCAAAATAAGCTGCATGATATTTTTGATTGTTATCATCATTCCAAAATTTTAGGGGCATTGAAGGAAATGGTTTTGTACAAACTAATTCTCCACTTTCTCCTATTATATATTCACCTGACTCGTTCCAAGCCTGTACATCCATACCTAATTGTGCACATTGAATTTCTCCTCTATATACTGGTAAAATTGGTGAACCTGCTAAAAAGCACCCAATAATGTCTGTGCCCCCTGATATTGAGGACAATTGTATATCCGAATTTACATTATCATACACCCAATCATATTGTTCTGAGACTAAAGGTGAACCTGTAGATAATACTGATTTTAAACTTGATAAATCTGAAATATCCTTAGGAATTAGATCTATATTACTACAAGCTGAGAGAAATTTTGGACTTGTACCAAAATGTGTTATTTTAGTTCTTTCAACCATATTCCACAAATGACCTAAGTTAGGATAACTCGGGCTTCCGTCATACAATACTATTGTCGCTCCAGAAGCTAATGCAGATACTAACCAATTCCACATCATCCATCCACATGTTGTAAACCAAAAAAGTCTATCTTTTCCGGCTTGGATATCACATTGTAATTGATGCTCTTTTAAGTGTTGAATAAGAGTACCTCCAGCACCGTGAACTATTGATTTTGGAGGACCAGTAGTTCCAGAAGAATACATTATGTATAATGGATGATCAAAAGGAACTTGAACAAAATCAGGTGTTAGTGACTCATTCGCTAATAAATCTTTATATGAAATAACGGATTTATGGTTTAAATTACAACTAATATCAACAAAATCAATACAAATTATATTCTGGATACTCGTTATATTATCAATAACTCCATTTATCTTCTCTTCTAATGGGAAAATTTTTCCATTATAACTATATCCATTTGAGACAATCAAAATTGAAGGTTCAACTTGACCAAATCTATCAATTACACCTTGAGAACCAAAATCTGGAGAACAAGATGTCCAAATAGCACCGCTGGCTGATGTTGCTAGCATCAAAATAATTGATTCAATACAATTAGGTACAAAGGCTGCAACTCTACTACCTTTTTGAACACCAAGATTTTCTAAACCTGTTTGAGCTTGAGAAACTGCAGTATTAAGATCTTGAAATGTAAAACTTTGATCTTTTCGATTCTCTCCAGTACTTATTATGGCTACTTGTTCCGGATTACCTGATAATAAATTTTGTGCATAGTTTAATTCTGAGCCAATAAACCATTTAGCACCAGGCATTACTGGATTAGATAAAACTGAGTCATAATTCTTAGAATATTTTATACCTGAAAATTTCCAAAATTCAGACCAAAAATCCTCTAAATTATCTATAGACCACTTATGTAAATCAAAATATGATTCAAAATCTTTTGGCAATTTATTAATAAAATCTGTGATTAATGCAGAATTCTTTCTTTCATCTGAAGGATTCCACAATATTTGGGACATTATTTTGTTAAATACAAGGCAGTTAAATAGATAGAGTGCATGAAATAATAAATACTTTTATTAATTCTTTTTTAGGATATCTGTAGCAGTTAGAAATATGAATGAAAAAAAATATTTTGGAGGAAAGCGGGTTATTATATCGGGAGGTAGCCGAGGTATTGGACTTGCAATTGCTAAGAAATTGGCAAAAAATGGTGCAAATATTGCTATTCTAGCTAAAACTGCAGAACCGCATCCAAAACTCCCAGGAACTATTTTTACAGCAGCTGAAGAAATTGAATTGTGTGGGGGTAAAGTATTACCACTTGTAACTGACATTAGACATGAAGATCAAATTAAAAATGCGGTTGAAAAAACAGTCGATGAATTTGGTGGTATTGACATCTTAATAAACAATGCAAGTGCTATTTCTCTTACACCAACTTTGTATACTGAAATGAAGCGTTTCGATCTAATGTTCTCAGTAAATGTTAGAGGCACATTTCTACTTTCTAAAGTGTGTATTCCCCATTTAATAAAAGGCGATAATCCACATATCCTCAGCCTTTCACCTCCACTGGACATGAATCCCAAGTGGTTTTCTCCAACTTTAGCTTATACTATGTCTAAATTTGGAATGAGTCAATGTATTCTAGGGTTATCAGAAGAATTAAAAAATGAAGGTGTGGCTGCCAATGCACTATGGCCCCACTCAGTAATTGCTACTGCCGCTATAGGAAATATTGTGATGGGTGAAGAAGCTTTTCCTCACTGCCGTAAACCTGAAATTTTAGCAGATGCTGCAAGAATCATACTATCAAAAGAAGCTAAAAACCATACTGGCAATTTCCATATTGATGATGTACTATTAGCAAATGAAGGCATAAGTGACTTTAGCATTTACAGAATGGATGCATCAAAACCATTATGGAAAGATTTTTTCGTACCTGAAAATACACCACAAATTGAACCTTTAATTGATATAATTAATCCAAATTAATTATAGCATTCCTGCTTTCTGAATTATCATTAACTGCTCTGTTGAAAGTTTTTCACCAGCTAAGAATTTAGCAAATAAGTCTTCAGCGCTTGCTGCACTGGCTCTTTGATCAGCTGAACTTCCCGATCTTCCTTGGGATGCAGTCATTCGATCGATTTCCTGCATACCTCTTAGGTACTCAATATAATCATTATGAACTTCATCAGCTTTTTCCTTAGCTTTAACAAATTGTTTTTGAGCAGCATCTGCTTTTCTTCGCGTCTGGCGATTTAATCTAAGTGAATCTTTCATTACGTGATGGGCTGCTTGAGCTTCCTGCCTAGATTTCTGCATTTTCTTACCCAATTCTCTACGTTTATTCTCAGACTCTCGAAATGTATCTCGTGCATCTAAAACTTCAGTATCTGTTTCTATTAACTCATCATGCTGTTTAATTTTATTTTGTAAAGATGAAATTTCATCAACGAGAGCTCTTTCCTTATCTGTAGTCAAAGGAGTTGTCATCTGTTTAAGCTCTAATTCTTGTATTTGCTTGCGTAATCTTGAGACTGGAGGTAAATTACGTCCCGAAAATCTTTGACGCTTCAGTTTTAAAAAATCATCTTTGTGAGAATTAGTCAGGTTAGTTATTTCACGACGTTCATCTCTTATTTCACCTACTTCAACATTCAGTCCATTCCTACGATCTCTGTGAACATGAACATTATCCATATGCTCCTTAGCTTTAACATTTAAACCGTTACGTTCAGAAGCATGTGATTGTGACTTCAAATTCAATTCATCTCGCTTTACTCTAAGTTCTTCAGCTTGTTTATGATATTCTTTACGAAGCTCTTTTAATTCAGATCTAGAAAGTCCATCTAATTTGTCAAATGAAACTAAAGGTTCTTTAGTTTTATCTTCACTATCATCACTTTCTGTTTTATCTTCACTGTCATCGCTCTTTTCAGTTACCTTTTCATTGGAGGCTTGCAATCTCTCTATTAGATCTGATTTTTTTCCAGATAAAGGTAAATCTAATTCTTTCAATAATTCCTTTAGCTTACTAACTGTTAGATCATTGTAATCAGGGGCAGATTCTGCAGAGTTTTCACTAATATTGGAAGGTTGTTGTTCACCTTCACTGACTGCAGTGGCTTGGGTTTCCTGCTCAGAATCCATTGAACTTAATATGGGTGATTAAACCCACGTCAACCTCAACCGAAAAGTGCACCAAGTCCGGATACTGCGTCTTCTTCGCTTACTTCTTCTTCTTCTTCTTCTTCTTCAGCTGGGGCCTCTTCTGAAGATGCTGCTGCAGCTGGTGCGGCGCCTGCAGCTGGTGCGGCGACTGCGGCTGTAGCCATTGCTTCCTCAATATCGACTCCTTCTAGAGAAGCTACAAGAGCCTCTGCTCTTGATTTATCTGCCTTGATGCCTGCGGCCTTCAAGACTTTCTCGACGCTTTTTGCGTCAACTTTGGTTCCTGCTGAGTGCAGTAACATTGCAGTATAGACGTATTCCATTTTTTTGCCTCCTTTTTATTATCCGAATAGAGCTCCGAGTCCAGAACCAACATCTTCATCAGATGCTTCTTCTTCCTCTTCATCTTCCTCATCCTTAGACGATTCTGCTGTTTCTTCCACTGGCGCTTGGGTTGCTGCTGTAGAAGCTGCATTACCTAGCATTTCTTTCAACTCATCATCAACACCATCTCCAGACTTACCTGCAACACCAAGCATTGAGCCGTGTGCCTTTGCAAGTAGAGCCTTAATTGTTGACTCTGAAGGATATGCCGTAGATATTGCAACACCCAAAGCATCTGTGTGTGCTTTGGACAGCAATGATGGCATAACTGATCCAGTGAAATACCGTGTATTGAATGCGAGATTGAATGCTTGTGCTGTAGCAGACTGAACGTTGCCACGGAACTCATCCATATCAATATTCAATACATCTGACAGATAGAATGTCTCTCCATCAAATGCACCGATTAATTGCATTCCTACGGTTATCGGATAAACTTCAAGTTTAGTAAGTGCTGAAGCAACTTCAGCGCTAATAATATCGCCTTCAGCTACAGCTGTATGTTTTTTTCTAATTACAATTTTTCCTTTTTCAATTGCTGCAGGAAAACCTGCAGTTTGGAAATCTCCAACAATTGGACCTGCTGGGAAGGCTGTTGGTCCCTTTTCAATTATAATGTCATAAGGAGCAGTTTCACCGCCTTTGGCTGGTGCCTGTGTTTGTGATTCCAATAACATTTGAAATATTTTAAAAGGATTCTCAGAAGAAGCTAATAATGCAAACTGACTAGCTCCAAAAATATCAGATACTTGCTCTACCCCTTTTTTATTCTTAGAAGCATCTGCAAGTGCTAATTTCAAAAGACGATTACGAGACATCCTTAACTTTACACCAAGATCTCTCAAAGATGCTCTCATTGCAAGCATTTGTTTTGCTCCAATTCCGGAAACATCAACTAAACCAACGACATCTGAACCTTCAATGAAATTTTGGATATCCGAAACTTCTTTACGCTTCCAATCGGCTACAAAAGCTTCTGGTTTCATCCTAACCTCACCGACCTACCCATTGTAGTTTTTACCCATACTGAAGCTATGTTATCAGATCCTCTATCCAAATTAGATTCTATACGTTTCATTACAGTTTCCATATTTTCAGCTAACTGTTCTTTAGACATCGAAACATTACCTATAGGTACATGGAATGTTGGCCGATCTTTAGAACGAACCGGAACTAAATTTGTTAAACTCTTAATAATTCTCTCAATATCTGCTTGAGGTGGAATTGGACGAGGCATCTTACCTCTTGGACCTAAAACCACACCAAGACTTTTACCTATTGTAGCCATTAATCCTGTTTCAGCTACAAAAAAGTCGAACTTATCTGCCAATTTACGAGCTGCTCGCTTATTTTCAGAAAGTTCCTCAATTTGTTCTGGTGAAATTACCGTATCTACTACTTTCTTAGAAATTACTGCCATTTCACCCTGAGCAAATACACCTACTCTAGCTGGCCGACCTCTACCATGTGGAAGAGAGACTTCAGCATTAATTCTCTTTTGAGGGTTTTGTAAGTCTACATCTCGAAGATTAACTGCAATTTCTACAGTCTCTACGAACTTACGTTCCTTGTCTGTTTCGAGAGCATCCTCGATAGCTTGATTTATCCTGTTTGATGCGATGGTTTCACCTCCGTAGTAAAGCGAGATTACATCTCTGCTACGGTATTCTGTCGGAAACAGGTGCATATATAAAATTATTCAAAACTTTTTTATGAGATTTTTATAAATAGAGGTTTGAAATATTGAGCAAGGGATTCGACGTGATAGAAGCGAAAAATGTAATTAAAAAGTATGGAACCGTTACTGCATTAGATGATTTTTCTGTCGAAATACCAAAGGGGAAAATAGGAATTCTAGGGCCAAATGGAGCTGGGAAGAGCACATTTGTTAAAATTGCTTTAGGATTAATCACAGCTAACTCTGGAAATATCACAGTTTTAGGTGAGAATTTAGACAAAAATTCAGTTGATATTCGAAGAAGAATAGGATACATGCCTGAACATGATTGTATACCTAATCATATGACTGGAGTAGAATTCTTAATTGAAATGGGACTGGTTAGTGGAATGGATACTCCAAGTGCTACCCAACGTACACATGAGATACTTGGTCATCTCCAAATGGGAGAAGAAAAATATAGAAAAATTGAAGAATACTCAGGAGGTATGCGTCAAAAAATAAAACTAGCTCAAGGATTAATTCATGGACCTGAGATAATTTTCCTTGATGAACCAACTTCCGGACTTGATCCAAAGGCTAGAAGTGAAATGCTGGATACAATTAATGGCCTAACTGAAGTAAGTGAAACTAATGTATTACTTAGCACACATATTCTTCAAGATGTTGAAAAGGTTTGTGATTATGTTATTATTGTAAATAACGGTAAGTTGCAAATGAAAGAAAATGTTAAAGAACTAATGAAAAGACAAAGTGACTTCATCCAAGTAAGAGTTGGAGGAGAAACTGATGAATTTGTAAGCATTCTAAAAAATAAATCTATAACTGTTATGAGTGACGGAAGAAGTTTGAGAGTTCCATATGTAAATGATAATACTTTCCAACAAATAATAGATGCAGCTGTAGATAGTAAATGCCAATTATATGAAATGGAAAGAAGTAAAGTTACAATGGATAATATTTACTTGGAGGTTGTTGAATGAAGAATGAAGCACAAGTAAGTGAAAAATTTACAAAATATGATGCTGAATTAACTACAAGACCTAAAATCGTAATTGGCATGGGATTACGAGGTTTTTTTAATCTAATTAAATTTAATAATAAAAGTGGGTGGAATTTAGCACTAGTCTTTCTAATTTATTTGTGGTCTATGGTATTTTTTGTATTAACGGCTAGCGACAATAATTCATATCCTTGTGAAGAAATGGGAAATGATTTCAAATATTGTCAACCTATTGCATACTACGGCGATATGGGGCTGGGAGGCATTAGACTCTTCCTAGTAACATTAGCTGCAGTTGCCAGCGGTGGTTTGATAGCAAATGACATGAATGATAAATCATTACATCTCTATCTTTCAAGACCAATAAGTCGATTAGATTATCTTATTGCCCGGTTTATACCTATCTTCTTATTACTAATATTTGTAACTGTTTTACCTAATTTGATTATATTCATAACTCAATGGTCAAATTCAGGTTTAGAATTTGATTGGATTAAAAATCATAAATGGTTAATATTTGATATCATCTTGCAAGGTTTGTTTTATTCAGCTTCGTACTCTATTATTGGATTAACTTTTTCAACTTTAATAAATAGAGAATACAGAGCTGCTGGAGCCTTTTTTCTGTTTGTTTATGGGACAACATTAATCGCAGAAATATTTCACCTCTTTGTTAATGATGATCGTGTTTTATTGCTTTCAATTGCACATCTACTAGATATTGTGAGCTTTAAGATTTTTGGAGCAGACTATTATTTCACTTCTGCATTTGAGTTAAAAGGTATCGAACTGTCTAATATTGAAATATTTGGAGCACTAACTCTAATTATTGGTGGTTGTGGAATATTTGTAAATTGGATGATTTCGCAAATGGAGGCAAATAAATGAGTGAAATTATTCTTGAAAATGTTACAAAGAACTATGGAAAGGTACAAGGAATTTCAGATATTACTGTAGAAATTAAACCAGGTTTAACTGGTATATTGGGCCCTAACGGAGCTGGAAAATCTACTATGATGAAAATGGTTTTAGGATTATCAAGACCCTCAATAGGTCGTGTAAGTGTTATGGATGAAGATCCATTCACTAATTGGAGGCAGAGAAACAAAATTGGATTTGTACCTGAATACGACTGTTTCTATGAACATATGTCTGGTCTTGAATATGTGGCTTATTTCTTGCAAATGCATAACTACACTCTTGAAAAATCTAATGATATGGCTAGAGCTTCTCTAATTGATCTAGGATTAGAAGAAGCAATGGATAGGAAAATAAGAACCTATTCCAGAGGAATGCGCCAAAAAACTAAGGTTGCCAGAGCTTCTGTATTTAATCCTGATATTTTTGTATTAGATGAACCTTTCCAAGGTGCAGACCCAACTACAAGGCATCATTTGATGACAAAAATGAAGGAATGGGCAAACGAGGGAAAAACGATAATGATTTCTAGTCATATTCTTCATGATATTGAAAATCTAACTGATCAAATTATATTGATAAATAATGGAAGAATGTTAGCCTCAGGAAATAGGCATGAAATTCGTAACTTAATGGATAATATTCCAAGACAAGTACATGTTTCCCCAATTAACAATAATGATTTGAGGAAATTAGCGAAAAGAATGATGGATGAATCATGGGTAAGGGCTACAAGAATAGATAAAGAAAATAATGAATTAATAATTGAAACTGATAGTGCTAAGACATTTTATTTAGAATTACCAAAAATTATAAAGAAAGAAAAAATAAAGATAAATAAAATAAATTCGAAAGATGATTCTTTAGATTCACTTTATACCAAATTAGTGGGGGGGGCCCAATGGAAATAAAAGATATATTAAATCGTTCTATTAATTTAGGAAAACCTATCATAAAAGACTGTATTTCTCGTCTATTAATGAATAAATTAACTTGGATCCTTCTAGTTATTTTAGTACTTCCCGCTCTATTAGGAGTATGGGCCTATACAAACGATCAAGATGAACGTCAAATTCAAAAAATAAATGGTGATGAAATATATTATTATGATGCAAACGCCGAACCTGATTTGATAGGATTACCGATACATGAAAATGTACGTGAAAATTTTATAGAAATATCGAATATTTTTGTAATCAAATTTATAGGAGTCTTAATGGCAATAATGTTTGCCTCGGAATTGATTAATGAAGAATTCAATAAAAAAACTGTCCAAGTATTAAGAACCACACCAATAAGCCCACTGGAAATCATATTCTATAGATATATTGCCGGCGTGATTTGTATGTTTAGTCTTCTTGCATTTACAAGTCTTATTTATTATCTAATAATAATGATGAATGCTGGGTTTTATGGAATTAAAGAAGAATTCGATGTTTTAATATTAATTATTAAATTAATAATGATTGAATCTATAGCCTATATTGGAGTTTTTATATTAATTTCAGTACATTTTGATAGGCCCTTCTTTTTGGGAATAGTTTACTGGATGTTATGGGAAATGATTGTATCTGGTGGAAATTATCAGCAAATTACAGTAAGCCACTATCTAAACTCAATTTTATTCAAAGGTCTAGAAAAGATGAATTGGGATGTTTCAACAGAGGATTATGGACTAGTAAAAACAGCTGGAGAAACTACTACTGATTTAGTTACGGAACCATTAACGGCAGTAATTATTGTATTTATTATGGCCTTGGTGACTATATGGATAAGTGCAAAAGGAATGGAAAGAAGACAATTCTAAAGTTTTATTAAAAGGGGAAAATAGGAGCAACACTTATGGCTAAAAGAGATTATTATGAAATTTTGGATGTCCCTAAGGATTCTGATGAAAGAACTATAAAAAAAGCCTATCGGAAATTAGCACGAAAACATCATCCAGATGCAAGTGATGAAAGTCCAGAAGTTGCTGAAAAAAAGTTCAAAGAAGTTTCAGAAGCTTATGAAGTTTTAGCTGATAAAGAAAAACGTGAAAGATATGATAGATACGGACACAAAGGAGTAGATTTCGGTGGTGGTGGTTTCTCTTGGGACCAATTTAGTCACGGGGGAGATGTTTCTGATTTATTTGGTCAACTCTTTGGAGGCGGACAAGGCGGGGGAGGTATGGGTGATGTATTCTCACAACTTTTTGGTGGAGGTCAAAGAAGACCTGATAATCGTGGAGATGACTTAAGATATGATATAACACTCACATTAGAAGAAGCTTACAAGGGAATCGAGAAAGAAGTCGAAATTCCTAGAAACGGTAATTGCAAAAAATGTTCAGGATCTGGGGCTGCGGATGGCGGTACTGCAAAAACTTGTGGAACTTGCGGTGGCCAAGGTATTGTTAGACGAATGAAACAAAGAAGTTTCATGCAAACAATTAGCACAGATAACTGTTCTGATTGCCGCGGTTCTGGAAAAAAAATTGATAAGCCATGTAGAGATTGTAAGGGTTCCGGAGTAGTGGCCACTAAGAAAAAAATAAAATTAAGAATTCCACCTGGTGCTGATGATGGATTTAGACTTCGTATGCGAGGTCAAGGAAGTGCAGGACCAAATAATGGACAAAAAGGCGATCTTTACATAGTAGTAAATGTAAAAAGACATGAAATTTTTCAAAGACAAGATAATGAAATAATATTAGATCTTGAAATTACACCAGCACAGGCAGTTATTGGAGATAGCATGAGAGTTCCAACTTTATCAGGTAATGTCAAATTGAAAATACCTTCAGGAACACAGTCTGGAGATATTCTGAGACTAAAGGGAAAGGGTATGCCTGATATTACTAGACCTAGTTTGAAGGGAAGCCAGCATGTAAGGATAAATGTTAAATTACCTAAACCTACTGGGAAAACAAGGAAGCTTTGGGAAGAACTAAAAAAATTAGATTCAGAAAAACCTTCTTTTATGGATAGAATGAGAAATACATTTGGCTGAAGACGAAGATATAGAGCAAGATAGTGAAGCATACCGCAAATGGAGAAGTGGTAACGATAATGACAAATATGCATCATCAAAGGCACCCTCTGAAACAGGTTCTAAAAGCGGGAGCTATTCAATACCAAAAGCTGATGATGAATATGCGCTTCCTGGTGAAGAAGATAGTGGAAGTGGAACATCGTGGCTTGATGGTGATTTAAATTGGCCGCTAATTATTACTGCATTAGTTGTTTTTGCATTAATTGCATCAACAGTGGTTGCTTTTATGTTGTCTTCAACGGAATCTGATTCAAAACCATCTGAGTGGGCAGACACTGAAGGAACTATAACTGAACAGGGCATTAGTCGTACATTCATAGATGGTGAATTTTGTGAGGACGAAAATGACGACGGTTATCTGGATGATTGGGAATGCTGGAAAGATTTTATATATGAAATAAGTTTGACATATAATTATACTATTGATGGGGAAAATTATAGTCTAAAAGAAAATATAGTGGTTTGGGAAAGTCACTGGATTGATGTTCTAGAAAAAGATGGTGAAGATAAATTATTCCAAGAATTTGTTAATGCAACTGATGAACGTGTCGCACTTAATTCTACGGTAAAAATCATATATAATCCAGAGAAAAACGAAGAGGCATATAGTGAATTTGTAGAGTTACCAGGAGATCCACTTGGATTCATTGGATACTTCTTCATGTGTTGTGGTGGTTTTCTATGTATTCCTATAATTATTGGTGGTATTATTATGAGCTGGGCACAAAGAGCTACTGGAATGGGGGGTTACAGTAATAGAAGAGGCTGGGGGCCTTTCGGAGGATTTGGAAGCCATAGAGGTGGAGGAAGAAACGGTGGAGCAACAAGGCGAAGTGGTGGTACAAGTCGAAGTGGTGGCGGTGGACGAAGTGGTAGTGGAAGCCGAGGCGGCGGTGGACGAAGACGTTAACAACGAAAATGAAAATTAACGTTGATTTAGATATTCGAAAAGCAAAAACTATTCCTTCAAAATTTTATTATAGTACTAAGATTTATAAAAAACTAAAAACATTATTCGATAGAAGTTGGCAATTTATTGGCGATACTGACTTATTGAAAAATAATAATGCACATCCTGGAATTTTATTGGAGGGAATGGTGAATGAACCATATATCTTAACGAATAATGATGGAAATATTAGATGCTTGTCCAATGTATGTACCCACAGAGGAAACATTGTATGTAATGACTTATGTAATACTAAAACTTTGGTCTGTGGATATCATGGTAGACAATTTGAAATCGATGGAAAGATGAAATTCATGCCCGAATTTGATAATGTAAAAAACTTTCCAAATAATGAAGATAATCTACCTGAAATTGAAATGGAATCTTGGAAGAATCTAATATTTATTATAAACGATAAAAAATGTGGTCTTTCCGAACTTATCCAACCAATTGACGAAAGATTGGATTGGCTACCTGTTGATGAGTTTGTATACAAGCCAGAATTATCTAGAACATACAAAGTTAATGCAAATTGGGCTCTTTATTGTGATAATTATTTGGAAGGATTTCATATACCATTTGTTCATAAAGATTTGAATAAAGAATTAGAGTACGAAGACTACTATACGCAGGGAATTGAAAATACAGTTTTACAAATTGGTATCGGCAAAGATGGTGAGAACATTTTTGATTTACCAAAAAACCATCAAGATTACGGTAAGAAAGTGGCTGCATACTATTTCTTTTTATTCCCAAATATGATGTTTAATTTTTACCCTTGGGGATTATCTATAAACATAGTAAAACCAAAATCACCTGAATATACCGAAATAGAATATTTTACTTATGTCTGGAAAGAAGAATTAATGGGAAAAGGTGCAGGTGGTGATTTAGATAAAGTAGAACTTGAGGACGGAAAAATAGTTGAATCTGTACAGAAAGGAGTAAAATCAAAAGCCTATGATAGAGGTCGATATTCTCCAAAAAGAGAGATTGGAGTTCATCACTTTCATTCTTTATTACAAAAATATTACAATTAACGTCGACGGAAAATCCTGAATTCCATTAGTCTATCTAAAAAATGAATAGACGCTGGATACTTCTTTGGCATTCTTAACTTAAGAAATGGAAGTGTTCCAATACTTCTTCCAATACCTGAGATTATAAAAATAATGAAAATAGCACGCCAAGTGTAATCTGAATGGTCAATCAGACTAAAATCCATTAATCTGTCTATTAGGTAAATTGGACCTGAAAAATCTTCTATGTGACTCGCAATGTAACCTCCACTCAATGCTCCAATGAAAGTAGTTATCCCAGTCCTAGTGTTGTAATAGCTGAAGTAAGCTGCTCTTTCCTTGTTCGGTGCAAGATCCAAAACCATCGCATTAGAAGTTATCAAGAATGCACTAAAACAAGGGCCAAGAATAACTATCTGTAATGCAATCATAACTCGGATATCAGGGAAAAAAGCATAGATGAATGGTAAAATTGCAAATCCAATTCGACTCATTATTAAGACAGGTAATGGTCCAACACGATCAACCAATCGACCCATTATAGGCTGAAAAGCCATCTCAGATATAGCACCTATCACACTAAAAGCAACAAGAACCATGTTGTCTACCTCTAAAACTTTTATCAGTATTATTGCAAATAATGGCCAGATTAAAGACATATTCAAGGTGTAAAATGATTGTGCTCTAACATAACTTTTGAAAGTATCTGAATACTCTTTTTTTGCCTCATCTGTAAGAATCAAATCAGGGGTTTTAGTAGGATCTCGATAAGGTACTCGAATTAGGATTAGACCGCCAAGAAAAGTCGCAAATGCTGCTAAAACAAACAATGGTCTGAAAGAATCTGATGACTCTGAATCATAAAGGGATATTACATAAATAGCAATTAACGACCCAATAAGGCCCATGAGACCGCCTATGACATGGAATTTACTCAGAGTACTACCTCGTCTAGAGGGGGTCATCCAATCACCCTGAAGTGCTGACCAAGTAGGTATGATAATCGAGTATGCAACAGAATATACTATCACAAGAAATATCATTTCGTCTGGATTCTGAACTTTCGACATAAAGTAAAGTGCCAAAGATGCTAAAATCGAGCCTGCGATAATCCAATACGCTCTTACTGATTTTTCATCTGAAATCCAGCCCCAAAAATGCTGAAGAGACATTGGAAGTAGATTCATCAGAGAATTCATCCAGGCTATCTGCTCGAAAGAGGCCCCTAGTCTCACCGCAAAATAACTAAGATATGGCATAGCTGTATCATGCGCAAACGAGCTAGTGGCATGATATGCATACAATTCAGTTGGAGGATTAATCTCTTCCTTATCTTCGCCAGAGTTCACTGAAATCTGAGGCGAGACTCTGGGATATAACTTTAAGTGTCAAAATAGACACTAGTAGTAAAATTTTATATAACCTAATTTTCTAAAAGAAATAATGCCTGGTGTTAACCAAATAATTGGAGTCTATCACGCTGACGGCGGCATACTTGGTGAACTAAAATATATCTCTGGAAAAATGTTCGGTATGTCACACTGTGCACTATGTGATATTACACATGGTAGAAGTGGGAAAAAGAAAGCCTGGAAAGAATGTGAAAATAACTTAGGAATATCTATAAAATTTGTACATTTAAACGAAAGAGAACCAAATTTGAAAAAATACACTGATAATATTACTCCTTGTATTGTAGGTAAAACAAGTACCAATTATGTTTTACTAGTGAACAATAAAAAACTAGAAGAATGTCAAGGGAATGTTAAAAAACTTGAAAGCTTATTGTTAGATAGTCTGAAATAGCAAGCATTAGGCTGTGATTAAGTGAAAGAAAAAGACGAGTCGCGCCTCCAAGATTTTTTGGATAATCCTGAAAAATCTCTTTGGACCATCGCACTCCCAGTTATGGCTGGAATGGCAATACAAACTATGTATTCAATAGTAGATATGCTATTCATTGGACAATTAGGTGGAGATTCGATTACTGCTGTTGCCTTCAATATGCCTCTTTATTTTTTCGTTATGGGGATAACTTTTGGCATAGGTACTGGATTAACATCCTCAATTTCAAGAGCAATAGGTGCTGAGAATAAGAAAAAAGCAGATAATGCTGCTAATCACGGATTATTACTTGGCTTATTTTTAGGAATATCTCTTACAGTCTTTGGATTAATATTGGGCAAGAAAGTTCTCTCAACATTAGGGGCTCCTGATGAAATGCTTGAAGAATCATGGGACTACCTAAGAGTTACATGCTATGGTATGACTTTCATTGTTTTTGCCATTGTATTTAGATCCATACTTGCTGGTGAAGGCGATATGAAATTCCCCGTAATGGTTGCAGTTATAGGAACTATTTTGAATCTCATATTGGATCCTATTTTCATTTTTAACTTAGATAAATATGGTGGATTTGGACTGGGCATGGGTGTTGAAGGAGCTGCACTTGCTAGCGTAGTATCGCAAACTATCGTCTTTTCAATTTTTGTATATATGTTATTCTGGAAAGATCACGCTTACATAAGTTTTGATCTGAAAAATTTTAGCTTTTCACCTAAATTAATGAAAGAAATATTATGGGTAGGGATACCATCATCTATTTCAATGATTATAATGTCTTTTGGACAAGGTGTCTTCAATTATATTTTAGTAGATGGATATGGTCCTGATGCTGTCGCAGCCTACACCATCTCTGGTAGACTAGATATGCTAATGTTTTTACCTATTATGGGTATTGCAACCGGGCTTGTAACAACTGTTGGAATGTTTACTGGGGCAAAACGAATGGACAAAGTTAGAAGCATTATTATTTATGGAATTAGCCGGGCATTTGTTATTGTAGCTTTAGCTTCATCACTAGTTTTTATCTCAGCACCATACATTATGGGCCTATTCACAGACGATCCGATTATTGAGGAAATAGGCATAGGTGCACTAAGAACTCTTTGCTTTGCATACCCTTTTGTAGGTATAGCAATGCCATGTGGCCGAATAATGCAAGGATTAGGACAGGGTTTACCTGTATTAGTTATTACTGCATTAAGAGTTTTACTAATCTCAGCACCACTAGCATATTATTTTGCAAACAATGGATATGATATCATATGGATTTGGTATTCTATAGCCATTTCAATTGGTGTATCTGCAATTGTTGGACCACTGTGGGTTTGGAAAACTATTAACTCGATGGAAAATAATACTGAAGTAATACCTGAATAATACCATAGTAATATATACTGACATTCTGAGGTTAAATTATGCCTAAGATTAGTTTAGACATGCCAGAGCATATAATCAAAGACCTAAAACTTCATGTTGGCGATGATAAAAAATATGTCAGTTTAGCAGATGCAATTAGAACTGCTTGTCGAAGATTATTAGATCAATTAGATGCAATTGATGAAAGACATGGAAGAATAAAAGAAAAATGATTGAAAAGGTAGATCAGGAAAGCGAAGAGTATCTCAAATGGAAAGGAGAATCAGTTCCAATAGAGCAGCCTCAAGAAGAACAAATTGAATCAGAACAAATCATAGAAGAATTTCCTGAACTCAAAAGGAAAAAAATATTTTTATTAGATTGGTTTTTTGGAATTGAAACCCACAAGGGGCAAATGAAAATGATGTATTATTTATTTTCATTTTTATTTTATTACTTTTTTTGTTTCATAATGGTTTATTATCTTGAAGAAACGCCGGAACTCGATACTTTCTCAGTTATTTATCTTCTACTTTTAGCTTTACCGGTTTCAATAATATTACCGTTCTTTTTACTTGTTGCAGGTTTTACTCTTAGCGGAGGGATATTCATTGGAATGTTTGTTGGTATTTTCTCTTGGATTTTTGGAATATGCGGTAAATTTTTATACAAAATATTTGGATTTGATATGGAAATACTATTTCCGGAATTTATTGGTAAAAAAGGAGAAATAAGCAAGTATAATATTTTGGGCAAATATTCATCTTATCCATATGCTGCTACAATAAGCAAAATGGGATTGTCTGGGGACAATATGTTATACAAAAATAGATTTTCAGTTAGATCAGATGAAGAATTGGAATTAGGGATGAAAGTAGAAATAATTCAGCACGAAAAGTGGAGCCTTACTTCTTTAGTAAAAAACCATCCTACTTTTCTTGTAAGGCCAATTAATGAAGAAATTATGAGTAAGATAGGGGGAAAAATAAATGATTGAAGAAACAATAAATAAAATCTTGTTAGAAATCGAGAAGGACAGTGCTGTTGATAGCAATGGAGAATTAAGAGAAGGGTTGAGAAACACACCAAAGAGGGTTGTTGAATCTTGGAAAGAGTTGTATTCAGGATATAATCAAGATCCAAAAGAAACATTGAATGCAACGTTCAATGGTGAAGGTTATGATGGAATTGTTCTCTTAAAAGATATTGATTTCTATTCTACATGCGAACACCATATGCTCTCGTTCCAAGGTGTAGCTCACGTGGCCTATATCCCAACAGATAGGATCGTCGGTATATCAAAATTAGCAAGAATTGTAGACATATATGCTAGAAGATTACAGAATCAAGAAAGAATTACAACACAAGTAGCAGATGCTTTAGAAAAATACTTGAAACCTTTAGGTGCAGCCATAATAATCGAAGCAAAGCACGAATGCATGGGTTGTCGAGGAATAAAGAAGAGTAATGCTACTATGACTACATCAGCTATGCGTGGCGTATTTTTTGACAAAGCAGAAGCTAGATCAGAACTTATGGATTTAATAAAAAATTGAAATGGTACAAAACAAAAGTTATCCAATAGTAGAAATCTTTAATTCCATTCAAGGTGAAGGATACCATACAGGTACTCCTTCAATTTTCATTAGATTTGGAGGTTGCAATCTGCAATGTTCATGGTGTGATACTGATTTCAGTAAATTTGAAAAGAAAACTATTCCAGAAATAATGGGAATTTTGGATCAGTGGACAACCAAACGAGTTATTTATACAGGAGGCGAACCAGCATTACAGAAGCTTCGTCCATTATCGGATGTATTACATTCAAAAGGTTATGATATTGCAATTGAAACTAATGGAACGATTAAGTTAGAAGAAGGATTGGTGGATTGGATTTGCGTAAGTCCAAAAGATATGCTGTATCCCGAATTCAGTATCAAACAAAGAAAAGGTGATGAACTCAAAGTAGTATACACAGGACAAGATTTAGCGATGTATGATAATTTGAAGAAAGGTTTCGAAAATTTATTTCTTCAACCTTGTTATGATGAATCCAAAGATGCCGGATTTAATGGTAAAACTTTCCACGGTACTTTTGAAAGAGTAATGCAAAATCCAGGTTGGAATTTATCGTTACAGACACACAAATGGATGGGGGTCGATTAATGACCAAACAGGCTGTCATGGCATTCTCGGGCGGAATGGACTCTACAGGGCTTCTAATGCACCTTATAGCCAACGATTACACTGTTCACACATTGTCCTATGATTACGGACAGAAACATAAGATAGAATTGGACAGAGCCAAGGCAAACATCCAATATTTGAAAAATCACAATATTCAGATTTCACACAAAATAGTTGATTTACAATCTGCAATGAAAATTTTCCATTCAGCATTGACCACCGAAGATTATGAGATTCCAGAAGGTCACTATGAAGAAGAACAGATGAAGCAGACTATCGTTCCAAATAGAAATGCAATTTTTGCTTCAATTCTTTACGGCTATGCACTTTCGATTGCTTTGAAAAAAGACCAAGAAATTAAGATAGGATTGGGAGTTCATTCTGGTGATCATACAATTTATCCAGATTGCAGACCTGAATTCTACGAAGCATTAGAGAAAGCATTTCAAGTTGGCAATTGGAATAGCGACAAAGTTTCGTTTTACTTGCCATATATTGATGGCGACAAAGAATCTATTTTGAGAGATGCCGAACAATCTCTGAATAAATTACAACTTGATTTTGATACCGTATTTTCTAACACAAATACCAGCTATAATCCAGATGAACAGGGAAGAAGTAGTGGTACTAGCGGAGCAGACGTCGAACGAATCCTAGCATTTCATGCTATAGGAAAAGTTGATCCGGTAACTTACGTCAAACCGTGGCCCCAAGTCTTAGAAGATGCTATCAACATAGAAAATAAACATAAGGAGAAAATATGAGCGAGAGATATACATCTACCAAAACTTACCGCAATTTACCATGCGCCCACCGTCAATGGAGACATGAAGGTCACTGTGCCTACGTACATGGTTATTCCAGAGAATATACCTTTCATTTTGATGCTAAATCAATGGATAAGCACGGCTGGGTAGTTGGTTTTGGAGATTTGAAAGAACTCAGCAAATATTTGATTGAGATGTATGATCATACAATGTTAATCTCGGAGGATGACCCGGAATTAGATACTTTCAAAGAATTGCATGAAAAAGGACTTTGTGATTTACGAATAGTTCCAGAAACAAGTCTAGAAGGAAGTGCTAAGACGGCATTGGAAAAAGCCAATGCAATTCTTTCTAGAATTACAGATGGTAGGGCACGTTGTTTCAAGGTAGAAGCAAGAGAAAACGACAAAAACTCAGCAATATATGAATTAAGCAATTGATTTTACTATCAATAAAATAGCTAGTATAAGCAAAGCTGAACCAATTATTCTATCAACTAATGTAGAATTAGCCCTCAATTTATCTATTATTGAAGTTCCGGCTAAGAATGTAGCAACCAGAACATACCAAATTGTATCTATTAAACCGGCCATAGCAGCCATAATAGTACGATCTGAAAAAGTCATTTTTGGATCAATAAATTGACTAAAAACAGCTACAAGAAAAACTAATATTTTAGGATTAAGAAACGATATCATAAAGCCTTCAACAAATCCTCGACGCCCACTACTTTGGTGTTCTTTAGGACTCTCTGAAGGTTGATATGTTAACATATTGTAAGAAAGCCATAGTAAAATTGTAGCTCCAGACCACTGCAGAAGAGTAAATGCAGATTCATTAGCAATTAAAATTGCAGAAAGACCTGTGACTGCAAGAAAAGCATATATTGTAAAACCGATACCGTGCCCAATTCCTGTCAAAACACCTTGTGTACGACCTCCGGAAATAGTATTTCTAAGAACTACTGCTAAACTTGGACCAGGAGACATTGCACCTAATGCACAAACAATAGACATGCCCAATAATGCTGTAAAATCCATAATCAACGCCTTCTAAAACTAATTATCGTAGCTCCAAGCCCCTTATCTTTTAATTTTAACTCTGAAACTTCAGGATATATGATTTCAATATCTCTCTGCAGACCGTTTTTATTTTGAATGTAATCTTTGATGGCATTACCTAAATGATATCCATGGATTAACTCTATTGAAGAATTAGGTTTTGACCAAGCTTCAGCTACCGATATTTGGGATTTTATTTTAGCTTCAGATAAAGGTAGACCATGAAGATCAACCCTCATTAGCTTATATTCCTAATATTTCTTTTGTTTTTTCAGGATTATCTGTGGTCAAGGCAACATCTGCAACATCTAATTCCATTTTCATTATGTAAAATGAAATAATATTAATTTGAGCCTCACTTAATTTTGTAGTCATATTTGCAAGAGCTCCAGGTTCATTTGGTAATGTAGTTAAAATCAACTCATTGGTCTCAAAAGTTCTTCCAGTAGATTTTAAAAGATTTGCAGTAGCCTCTTCATCATCTGTAACCATTGTTACTGAAGGACTAGAACGACCCATGCCTACGCAACCTAATATGTTAATTCCTTCATCTCCAACTGCTGAAGCAACTTCAGCTAATTCACCAGGCTTATCTGTTAAAGATACATTGAATTCTTGCATAATGATTCCTTGACGAGGCCATATATATCAATTATGCCTAATTTTTATTTGCATTCCGTGTCCTGAACAAAGCAACTAACATAGATGTAAATATAACAAAAGTAAATGGTAACGATGGTGAATCGATTCCGCTTGTGGATGAAGTAGCATTTTCTATATTCAACGGAACTGTAACGGGATAGCTAATACCTTCTGAACTTACTGCCCGAACCCATATTGTGTGGTTCCCAGTACCTAACTGAGTTTGCATAACATCAATCTCAGATATAGAATCTGCACTATGCCATATGTCTTCTATTAAGATATTTCGCCACTCTATATGTGAAGCATTGCCTTCGACATCAAAATATAAGTTTTCATTTTCATGAACATAAAATCTAGATGCTGTATCATTTCCACCATCTGTTTCATTACCTTTGTAATAAATAACAGAAGTATCTGCACTTATGTTAATAGAAAGCGAAGCATCATATTGAATCGCCTCTTCCAAAGCTGCATCCATTAGAACAAAACCCCATCCATAATCATTGTTAGGCCTTACTGGGTGACTTAACCACTTAAATTCAGAAGTGGATTCCAAAATAGTTCTAATCATTAAAGGCTGCAAATCTGGATTTGCTTGAAGCAATAAAACAGCCATACCGGCCACCATTGGTGTAGCCATACTTGTTCCTGAATATGAGGCATAACCATTACCACTATTTGCCTCGACTGACATAACTGCAGATCCTATTGCAGCTACATTTGGTTTAATTTGACCCTCATGGGTAGGTCCTTTACTGGAATACACTGCTAAGTCTTTGCTATCTTCAGTAGCACCCACTGTAATTACATCTTTAGCTGCACCAGGAGTACCTATTGTTCCGTATCCTGCACTATTTCCAGCAGCAATCATCAGAGAAATACCTGCAGCCACCATCTCATTTGCAAGATGTGTAATACGTTCTTCTTGCTCTTGCGTCAATTCAACCAACCAAACACCTCCAAGCGACATCGATGCAGCTCTTATGTTGTACTTGATTTTGTTATCTATAGTCCATTCCATTCCTTTCATAACTTCCGCAAAACTTCCTGAACCCCCACTATCTAGAACTTTAACTCCAACTAACCAGGCATCAGGGGCCACGCCTCTGTATGGTTTTGAATTATCACCACCCACTGGATTCTCATCGACAGCACCTGTACCTGCAGATATCCCTGCACAATGTGAACCATGCCCTTGATCATCATAAGGTTCTGTTTCACCACTACCGTCATCATCACTTTCGTCTAATGCATCATAGAATGCAACAACCTTAGGATCATTCGTTGTAGGATCATCATCAAAGTCATTCAAACCTACATGCAAAGGATCTATTCCTGTATCAATTATCGCAATACTAATTCCCTCTCCTGTATAACCAAAATCCCAAACTGTATCTACATGATGAATCCCAATTGCGTTATCGAGAGCTATTCTCATCTCACCATTAAGTGTTAGGAATACTACACCTTCAACCTTTAACAATTCGTCAATTAAGCCCGTATGTATTGTACCTGCAATTATAGGTATATGATGAAATCTCCAAGAAGGTTCAAAATTAACCTCATCAATCAACAATTGTTCATCAGCTTCAGTTGGCATATGATCAAAATCAACTAATACTGATATTTTTCCATCGAATACATATTTTCCTTGCTCGAGGGCGATATCTAACATGTCATGTATGTGATTCTTGTCCTTATCCATACGTGTATTATCCCACCAAGTTTCATCAACTTTTGACTCTTGTAATGATGAAAATGAAACAATTGTGTAATTACCTGAATCATCATTCAAAGATAACATTGGCTGAAGGCAAAGCATGATGGCAACCATCATTGCAACGAATATACGCATATTATGCTATCAACTATGCATTAAAAAAATATCTTTAAAAAAATGGTGGACCCGTCGGGATTTGAACCCGAGGCCTCCTGCTTGCAAAGCAGGCGATCTTCCAGGCTGATCTACGGGCCCGATTGTAGGAAAGATGGAAAGGGGATGATAAGGGCAACTATCAGCTAACGCTTTCCAGTTTGTACATTCCAAAGTTTGAAATATTGTGATTTATTGTCTAATAACTCTTCATGTGTTCCTGATTCTACTACTTTACCATCATCTAAAACAATGATAGAATCACTATGTCTTATCGTCGATAACCTATGAGCTATTACTATAGTTGTTCTATCCTTTGATATAATTTCGAGAGATTTTTGAAGAGCCTCTTCAGTTTCATTATCAACAGATGATGTAGCCTCATCAAGAACTAATATTGGTGCATTTTTCAAAACTGCCCTAGCAATTGAAAGACGTTGTCTTTGTCCACCTGATAACTTGTGACCTCCCTCTCCAATTTGAGTTTCATATCCAAAGGGTAATTTCATAATAAAATCGTGAGCTTCAGCAGTTTTGGCTGAAGACATTATTTCTTTTTCAGTTGCTCCCTCTTTACCATAGGCTATATTCTGTATAACTGTCCCTGGAAACAAAATAATTGTCTGTGTTACTAATGAAATAGATGATCTTAGACTTTTAATCTTCAAATCTTTAATTTCACTTCCATCCAAGAATATTTTACCTGATGAATTATCATGAAATCTAAGCAATAAACGAATCAAAGTTGTTTTGCCACTTCCTGTAGAACCGACTATCGCCTGTGTTGTGCCTGGTTTTATTGCTAAACTTAAGTTAGTAATCACCTCATCTCTCTCAGGATAAGCAAAACTAACATCTTCAAATCTTATGTCTCCCTTAACTTTAGTTATATCTAATTCTTTGTCACCTTCTTGAACACTTATCTTGGTTTCAAGTAAATTCAAGACTCTAGTTGTAGAAACCATTGCTCTCTGATACAAATCAAACGTTTCTCCCAATCTTGTTAAAGGCCAAAGTAATCTTTGCATCATAAATATCATAACACTATACGATGCGATTTCCATACCTCCATTAAGTGTAACAATGCCTCCATGCAGTAAAGTTGCTGTGAATCCAACCAAAATAGCCATTCGGATTAATGGTACAAAAGCTGCACTCAATCTTATTGCTTTACGATTTGCTTCACGATATTTTTGTGATGCAGCTCTTACTCTTTCAATTTCAAGCTCTTCACTCGTAAAACTTTTGATAGTACTTATACCACTTAAATTATTAGAAAGAAGAGCATTCAACAATCCCACTTCCTTTCGGACCTCTGCATACCGAGGACCTATACGTGATTGGAACCTAAACGAACCCCAAATAATTACTGGAATGGGAATAACTGAATAAATTGCTATAGCTGGTGAAATGTAGAAGAAAATTGCACTAATAATTACAACCGTAGTTCCAACTTGCAATAATTCATTTGCTCCTTTGTCAAGAAACCTTTCTAATTGATTAATATCGTCATTCAAAATTGACATCAATTCACCTTTGGATTGATCGCTAAACCAAGCCATTTCCAATTCTTGAATATGGGAATATGCATCCAATCGCAATTCATGCTGAACAGTTTGTGCTAAATTTCTCCACAAAACTCCATAAATATATTCGAAAAGAGATTCAAAAACCCAAATTATAACGGTTAAAATTGAAAGAATTATTAATTGTTCTTTAGGATCTGTATAGCCATAATTCGATAATGCAGATTCTTCTTGCCTAGCCACGACATCGACGGCAGCCCCAATTAACAATGGAGGTGCTAAATCAAAAATTTTATTCAAGATAGAAAACAAAGTGGCTAACCACATCGTAGAACGATGTTCTTTCATATGTGAAATAAGACGATAAATCGGTGCCTGTTCAGCCATTATTTCACTCTCGCATAATGTTCATTTGATACTTTTTTCAATGGAAATACCTCATTAAGACTTGACCTAATAATATAATCAATACCTTTCCCCTCTATAGCTTTAATTTCTAAGCGTTCTTGTTCTGTCATTTTAGTAGCTAATTTAGCCTTAGACTCATCCAAATAGGTTATCGGACTGGGAACATCGCCAAGAATCATAATCTTTTCTTTATCTTTTTCAAAACTTGGTGTTGCAGATAACAATGCTTTGGTATAAGGATGCTGTGGATTAGAAAATAATTCTTCAGTATCTGCTTCTTCAACAACTTTACCCAAATACATAACTGCTAGTCTATCACACATGTACTCTATAACTGACAAATCATGTGAAATAAAAATATAAGTTAAATCATACTTATCCTGTAAATCATTTAATAGATTAAGAATTTGAGCTTGAACCGAAACATCTAAAGCTGAAGTTGGTTCATCTAAAACTAATACTTTTGGTTCTAGAGCTAATGCTCTAGCAATTACTATTCTTTGTCTTTGTCCTCCTGAAAACTCATGAGGATATCTATACAAATGTTCTTCACCAAGTCCAACATTATTCAATAATTCAATAACTTTCTCACGCATATTTTCTTTTTTACCGTGTATAACTAACGGTTCACTTACAATATCTTTAATCAGCATTCTAGGATTCAAAGCGCCCATAGGATCCTGAAAAACAACGCCAATCTGACGACGGAAATGACTTAATTCTAATCGTGTTAAATTTTCAAGGGTTCTACCTTTTTGTCCTATAAGCTGATCTGATAAATGCACAGAACCTGACGTTGGTTCAACTAATCTCAACAAAGTTCGCATCAATGTTGTTTTTCCACAACCACTCTCACCAACTATACCAAATGTTGTACCATTTTCAATATTCAAATCAACACCATCTAAGGCTTTGACTAACGCAATATCAGTTCCCCAAACATTTTTCACTGGAAAATGTTTCCGCAAATTCTTAATTTGAATAATATCTTTTCCCATCATATTGCCCCATATTCTCCTACATCAGGAACTTTTAATCTTTCCTTTCCGCCTTTAGGTATAGCATTCAATAGTGCTTTAGTATATGCATGCTGTGGATTTTTAAATATATTAGCAACTGTGTTTTCTTCAACTATCTTTCCTTTGTACATTACTGCTACTCTTTCACAAGTCTCTGCTACAACTCCTAAATCATGAGTTATCAATAATACTGACATATTCTCTTCTTTCTGAATATCTTTAATCAATTGAAGAATTTGTGCTTGAATAGTTACATCCAAAGCCGTAGTAGGTTCATCTGCAATTAGCATCTTTGCTTTACCTGCTAATGCCATAGCAATCATAACTCTCTGCTGCATTCCTCCGCTTAATTCATGAGGATATGAACTTGCGATTTGCCTCGGATTTGGAAGTTTTACTCTAGATAATGATTCCATTACCATAATATCTAATGCTGAATCTGAAATATCTTGCTGTAAATAATCTCGTAAAAGCATCAATGCTATAATAACGAAAAAAGGCAATCCAAAACTAAATTGTCCAAGCATTGAAAAAAGAGAAATAAAGGAAATACATATTGCTAATACTGTAAATTCAACACCTGGAGAAAAACTAAATTTTTTACTTTTATAAACTGGAATTTCCTTTTCTGTGGCTATTTCATGTAATTCTTTATCTTGATGAAGTGTCAATACTTCTCCTATCTGTTCATTTACAGTCATTACTGGATTTAATGCAGATAATGGATCCTGAAAAATTATTCCTATTTCACCACCTCTTATTTGTCTTAATCTTTCCTCTGAAGTATTAGTTATATCTTCTCCATTCAATATAACTTTACCATCAACTACTTCACCAGTCTTGGGAAGTAATTTTAATGCTGAATAACAAGTTACTGACTTACCACTACCAGTTTCACCAACTAAGCCAAAAATTTCTCCATCTTTAACTGACAAATTCACACCATTCAAAGCTTTGATAACACCATCATAAGTATTGAAATTTGTCTTTAGATTTTCTATCTCTAACATTTAATTCCTCTGTTTAGGATCGAGAATATCTCGAACACCATCTCCTAATAAATAAAAGCCAAAAGCCCAAAGAGCTACAGCTAGTCCTGGGAAAAAGAAACCCCACCATTCTCCCTTAAGCATATCATCTTGACCAAACGATACCAATTTACCCCATTCAGCAAGATCTGCACCACCACCAAACCCAAGAAATCCAAGTGCAGCTAAAGAAAGGACAATACCACCCATATCCATTGTTGCTATTACTATGATTGAAGTTATACAATTAGGAAGTACATGCTTAAAAATAATTCTAAAATCAGAAGCTCCTGCAGCTTTTGCAGCTTCAATATATGGCAATTTTCGAATCCTTAATGCCTCTGCCCTAATAACTCGTGTAAAACCCGGCCACCAAACAATAATCAACGCATACATCAACATTTCTATTGAATTATCTCCTGTAACTGCAATAATTGCTAATGCTAATACTAACCCCGGTATTGCAATAAATACATCAGTAATTCGCATTATAACATCGTCTGCTTTACCACCATAATAACCTGAAACTGCTCCAATTATTGCTGCAATAAAAGTTCCAGTAATAACGACCTTAACTGCCACATCTAATGATGTTCGACTTCCCCAGACAATTCCATAATATATGTCATAACCTCTATCAGTACTTCCTAAGATATATCCATCTTTCTCACCAGATTCTGCAGTACAAGAAAAATAACAAGGAGGTTGATGATCATAATTAAATTCAAAATGTTCCTCCATACTCATAACATCTCTTTGATTATCTGAAGGAGGTGCTAAGAAAGGTGCAAAAAGAGCAATAGACAAAAGTGAAATAACTAAAAATAAACCTAAAATCGTCAAAGGATTTCTTCGAATTTGATAAGCTGCTCTTTTCAATTCATCATATTTAGGGGCAAGTCCATCTTTTATTTCATTCCAATTATATAATACATATACCGAATAACCAAGTAAAGAAGCAAGTAACAATATCATAAAGAAACCAGTCAAAATTGACCAAACAACAAAGAGAGTTCCGAAAAACAAACCTACTAGTAACAAATCTTCTGGATTTTGTATCAATCTAATTGCTACTGAATATAACAACAGCAATACTAGAGAAACGAGAATTAGAGAAGTAAATAAAACTGCGATACTAATATCTACAAATGTTATTAAAAGCAATAAAACTGAAAAAGATACAACTATTATTTCACCAATACTCAGATGTCCACCCAATTCAACACGTGGATCCAGAAAAGCATATAATATGTCTACAATTAAATTAGCTATAATATACAAAAATGCTGAAAACAAAGTATAAGCTAAGATAGCAGACACATCTAAACTGCGCATTGCTGTAATTGCCCAAGCACCTAGACCTGGCCAAGTGAAAATTGTCTCAGTTAAAACTGAACCATTAATTAAACCGGCAAACCCCATTCCTAGTAATGTAACTGTTGGAATCATTGCATTTGGTGCACCATGCTCAAAAGTAACTTGTTTTTCAGTTAAACCTTTAGATTTTGCAGTTCTAATATAATCTTGACCCAAAACATCCAGCATATTACCTCTCATTAATCTAATAATGGTAGCCATTGATCCATATGCAAGAACTGTAGCTGGAAGAATCATATGTTTTAACGCATCAATAAAATGAGGTAAAGAACCTGCTGCAATTGCATCAATTAAAAGAAAATTAGTCTCAATATCAATCGGATCTGTAATTTCCCAAAGAATAGGATCATAACGTAAACTCAATGGAAGTAAATCCATCTTAAAAGCAACTATATATTGTAAAAAAAGAGCAAACCAAAATATAGGAATTGCTGAACCAAAGAGTGCAAATAACCTAATACTATGATCGTGCCATCTATTCTGGCGGATAGATGAAAATATACCAAGAGGAATTGCAGTAGCAACAGAAACTATAAAAGCCAAAATAGATAATTCTAAAGTCGCGGCAAATTTCTCAGGCATAGCTTCTGAAACATCTTGATTTATAACTTTTGAATAACCCCATTCAAAAGTAATTATATTTCTGAGATATGTGACATATTGATATTGTATAGGTTCATCCAGATTATGTTTATCAATCAGTTCAGCATATTGCTCGGGAGTAGTTTTTTCAGTAACGTAAGGAGCTAATGGATCTCCCATTCCATATGAAAGATAAAAAGTAATAAGTGTAACACCTAAGAGAACTGGTATTGTCAGTGCCAAGCGCCTAACTACATAAATCCAAAGTTTCACTGTTCGCTAAGGAGTGTTTTACTTAAGGTAATACTCTGCCTAACTTTTACTCAAGCTATAGAAAAGAGTGCCATGCATCATATTATGATACCATCCATTCACCCAATCTCTCCAAATTTTGTAACCTATTGATTGAGATGACCAAATGTATAGTGCCTTATCATGTTCTAAATCTGCTAAATCAAAATATAAATCTTCTCTTGCTGAAGTATCAGATTCAGATGCTGCATTCATAATCAAATTATCAATATCATCATATGCAAAACCTAAGTAATGAGCAAAGTGTCCTTCACTATGTAAAAATGGATGTGCATAATTATGAGGATCTGCGTAGTCTGGAGCCCAACCTAAAAAGAAAAGCGGTAACTCATGTGCTCGTAATTTATCCAAATAAGTAGGCCATTCAAGTCCTTGTACTTCAACGTCAAAATTAGAATTCATCTCTTCAAGTGCATTTTCTAAAAGTAATAAGGCATTGAGTCTTACATCATTTCCTGAATTATAATAGGCAGTTATAGTAAAGCCATCATCCCATACACCTGCATTTCTAAAATGCTGTTCAGCCATAGCTGGATTATAACTGTATTGAGGTCCATTTGCATCATAACCTAGCAATCCATCAGGTATAGGGCCTGTAGGTTGCTTTCCCCATCCATCTAAAATATCATCGATATAAGAATCATAATTAAAAGAATAACAAAACCCTTTCCGTATATCTTCATTTGTGAAAAAATCACTTGAAGGTGCCGTGTTTTCATGATTGGAAATATTATGATTGAAACCTATGAAACCCATAGATAATGAAGGTAAATTTCCTTCATATTGCATTCCCTCATATGTCAATACTTCTTCACGATAATTAGGTTCAACATATACTGAATCTGCATTACCAGATCTTAATTCTAAAATACGAGCAGATTGGTCATTATTCTTCTTTAATAAAACAGTTTCAATAAAACCTGATGTAGTTATACCAAATGATTGTCGCTCATTATCAGTCCACCCTCTCCAATAATTAGGAAAATATTGCATTAGAACATACTGTTCAGGAACCCACTTACCACCATGATCTTCATTCATCATATAGGGGCCAGTACCCATTACTTCTTTTTGAATTCCTGGACATTCAATACCTGGTACAGGGCTACCACAACCCTTACTAGAAACCCAGTCTTTTGACAATATTGAAGCTCCATTATAAGCCATAATTGGTAAGAAACGTGGAGCTGTTTGGTTTAAAATAAATTGAACAGTATACTGATCTATCTGGACAATGCTATCGGCAATACCATCACCATCTTCATCTGTTTTATCTAATAATTCAGTATACATCCAAGCCGGACCTGCTGCAAGATCCATTACAATTAAACGATTCAAAGAGAATACTACGTCTGAAGCATCCATTGGAGATCCGTCATGGAATGTTACTCCTTGCCTAATTTTGAAAGTATATGTAAGGCCATCTGGAGAGATGCCTCCATTCGATGTTGATGGAACTTCCTCAGCCAATATTGGAATCAAACTATCAGTTCTTTCACGATCATAAAAAACTAAAGTTTCATAAGTATTAGACAGAATAGAACCACTAGCTGAATCGTAAGCTTCTGCCGGATCCAGACTTACAGGATCTCCAATAGATACTGAGGTATAAACAGTCGGATCTGGTGATGCAAGGCCTGAAACCTCATCTGAAATAACTCGAATTGTGCGATAAACTGTATCTGTTTTTCCATCATTATCTACAACAGTCAAAGTCACCGGATAACTACCAACTGCCGTAGTAGATGTTAATCCACCTGAATTACCAAAAATATGATTGGTTACATTGCCTGTATCTGTCTGTCCATCACCAAAAGTCCAAGCCCAGGCATCAATCCCATCAGTAGACGGAGAATCATCAACATAGGACCAAGAACCATCTCCACTAAACTCAATCTCTGTTCCTGCAGCTATAACTGAAGATTTAACTGATATTATGGCATGTGGTGGAGAATCTGATGATTGTAAAACTTCAGGATGCAAAACTGTAATGTAGGTTAATTTTCTATCATTTGTACCCACTGCTCCTTTATCATCTGTAACTGAAAGTGAAACAATATAATCTCCAGGATTCAAAAATTTATGTATTTCCATCTTATTTGTTCCTGTTGTTCCATCTCCAAAATCCCATTTGTAAGAACTAACAGTTCCATCCTCATCTGTTGATTCTTCAGCATTAAACTGTATAGAATTACCCAACTCTATAACTTTTGGTCCTACTACATTTACTACTGCTACTGGATTTAAATTAGAGCCTAAAACCTCTTCAGTACCGAGAATATCTAAACAACCTGTAAACAGGAGTAGGCCTACGATGGCCAGCGAGCTAAATTTACCAAATATTTTTTTCATTGTTGTACCGTTATTGTAAACTGAGAACCAGGAGATGAACCCGTAGGAACTTGGACATTCACTACTTGTCCACTAGGCATTGTAACAGTCAATACTTGACCTGGAACTACGCCTGGAGGAACGGTTATGGTCATTGTTGAAGGTTGATTAACTGGTGGTGGAACTGCAACCGGAGCTGGTGGGGCCATACCTGGCATTGGTGGTGCAACGGGAGGTGCTGGAGCCATACCTGGCATTGGCGGTGCTGCAAATGGTGGAGCTGGGGAAGGCATTCCCCAATCATCTTCTACGGAAGTCTGTTTTTTTCCTTTTATCATATTATAAAAATCATAACCAACAAGTCCAATACCAACAATCATAAGGCTAACAAAAATATATTCATTGCCTGTTGATAATCGGCCATTAATAGCATCCGGACTTAGACCTGGTGGACTATTTTGATATCCATCAGGAGTATCGTGCCCATCTGAATCTTTA
>JBJLBX010000005.1:0-37940 GCA_045567955.1 Candidatus Poseidoniales archaeon
TAGACTGGAGATGGATAAATTCAACTGGTTCTGAAGAATTATTTAATAATACTAATTGGACAAAATTAGGTTTTAATGATTCTTTATGGAGTGATGGAAATACTCCTTTTGGAGATACTGATTTGGATGGAATAAACTACAAAACCTTCTGGAATGGTGAAAATTATGCTTACTTCAGACATTCGGTGAATATTTCAGACATGAGTCTTTATGATAATGGATTCATGACCATCAGTGTTGCAACGAATAACTATGGTGATCACTACATTAATGGAATTTTTGTTTTTGGTGACATAGATGGTGGCAGTGGACACGGTGCTGAATATTGGAACGAAGAAGTTCAAGTATATACAAACTATCTGAATCAAGGACAAAATATAATTGCAAGTGTAGTTTATAATCCTACAAATACGCAGTGGTTTGACCAAGAAATTAAGATGACATTTCCACAAGCAAATTTATGGAATTACAAAACAGAAGTAAATGAAATTCCTATCTATCTAGATTCAACTGCGCCAACATCTACCATTATTAAAGAAGGATTTTATCGTAATAACTCTACTTTTGAAGTTAAATGGAGAAGTATCTCTGATTTTGATGACTTAGAAGGATATTATATTTATTACGCTGAAAAAAATGGATCTAGTATCGGTGAATGGACTTCTTTGGGATTTTATACAAATACTTCTATGGATTTTACTGGAGTTAATGGAATGATATATCGATTTAAATCAGTTGCAGTAGATACTCTTGGAAATATTGAAAATAAAGGATCCTATGATACTGAAATGAATATTGATTTAGACTTGCCTCAATCCAATCTTTGGATAGTAGAAGGCGATTATAAATTTACTAATTTAGATGGTGTCACTCTTCAATGGAAAGCTAATCAAACAAATGATATTCAAGCTTACTTAATTGAATATCGAGAAGTTGGAAACATGACATGGAATGATTTTGGATCATTTACATCTCCAGGCCAGTATTGGTTTTCACCACCATATGATTCTACATTTGAATTTAGATCAAGAACTGTCGATTATGCTGGTAATATTGAGATTAAAGATATCAGTGATGTAAATATAACATTTGATAGAGTAAAGCCAATTGTAATATTAAACCCTATCCATAAGTTCATAGGTGCTGAAGATTTGATGCTTAGTATATTCTATTCTAGTGAAAATTTGAATAATATAAGTTTGGAATATGCCCAAATAAATGAAAATGATGAAGAAGAATTAGACTGGAAAATTTGGAATAATAACTGGGAAAATGAATCTGCAATTACCAATTTAGTAGATTCTAAAACCTATTATTTCAGAATTAATCCAAAAGATTTGGCTGGAAATGACAATTCTAGAGAACCATACCAATTTACAGTATTAATTAATTCTGAAGAAGACCGAAATATTGAATTGCCCATTTATCCTCTAAAACCAGTTATGACGGGGAAGATTCGAAATATGGCCATTACCATTGATGAAGATGGTGATGGAGTCTTCGAGAAAAGTTTGGAAGAATACACAGGTACTGATTTAACAGGAATGACTGCAAACCAATACTGGATTGACTATACTGCATCTAAAGTTGTATTTGGTGATGGAGATGACGGGTATTTACCCCCACTAAACTCTTCTATATCTCTTGTTTATCAAGGTTTTGACTTGAAAACTACTGTAGATGCAATGCCTCCTGAGGCTGTTATTGGAGCTACTTTTATTATTGAAGAAAGAAATAATGTCACTATCGAATGGGAAAGACCTTTGGATGCTGTAAGCTTCATTATAGAAAGTAAAAGAAATTTTACTAGTGACTGGATGTACGTAGGCACACTAAATGCAAGTGATGGTAATAAGCTAGAATATGACTTAGTTAATTTGAGTAATGGATTTCATTATTATAGAATTACTTCTATTGATAGAATGGGTTATATCAACTCAGATATGGAGAATAAATTCTTAGAAATATTTATTGAAACTGAAATTGTAAATGAAGTAATTAGTGAAGAGAAATCAGATAATAATATTTATCTATATTTGGCAGCTGCAGGCATTTTAATTTCTGTAGCTTTATTCTCTGCAAGGTCTATTTTTAAAGATAAAGAATCTGAAGAATTGAGTAGTGAGGGGCCTGTCTTAATACCTATAGAAAATTATGAAGATGAAAATCAGATTCTAGATAATATAGAAGAAAATATATCTTTCAGTGTAATTTCAGGAAGTGAATTTTCTAGACAAGTCTCATTCATATGTGAAGCAGGGTGTTCAAAAGAATTCAAAAGTAAAAGTGGTGACAAAGAACTTATGTGTCCGCACTGTGGTACTATTGGAGAATCTCCACTTTAAATTGAACAACTATCTTTAAGGAATACTTGCTTAAGTAGTTATGACTCCGAGTTCGGAAGTGCCTGGTTTTTACAAGAAAAAACCATCTGAAAGACTAGACTTTGTTAAGAAATTTGCTAATCTTTCTGATGAAGAAGCAAATGCCATAAGTGGATATGGTGCATTAGGTGAAGAAACTGCTAACAGAATGATAGAAAATGTTGTTGGTACTTTCCCTCTCCCATTAGGTATTGCTGCTAATTTTATGGTTAATAAAAAGGAATATATGGTTCCAATGGCACTGGAAGAACCTTCGGTCGTGGCTGCAGCAACACACATGGCAAAGGGAACACGGAAAATGGGTGGTATTTCGGCAGATTCTGACGATCCTATAATGATTGGTCAAATCCAATTAGTAAATTTAGAGGACCCATTCGCAGCAAAAAAACAAATTATTGATAAAAAAAAAGAAATAATAGAATTAGCTAATGAACAGGATCCTATTTTAGTTAAATTTGGTGGAGGATGTAAAAATATTGAAGTTCGTGTACTTGATTCTGATACCGGTCCAATGGTAATAACACACTTATTAGTAGATTGTAGAGATGCGATGGGAGCTAATGCAGTTAATACAATGGCTGAGGCTGTGGCTGCTAGATTAGAAACTATAACTGGCGGTAGAGTGTATCTTAGAATTATATCTAATTTAGCAATATATCGTAAATCAAGAGCTACTGCAATATGGCCTGCTGAATTTTTAGGAGGTGAAGAAGTTGTTGATGGAATTATTGAAGCTTTTTCTTTTGCTTGTGCCGATCCATTTAGAGTAGCTACACACAATAAAGGTATTATGAATGGAATAGACCCTGTTGTTATCGCTACTGGTAACGATTGGAGAGCTATTGAAGCTGGAGCTCATACATATGGCCAATGGAAAGAAGGACATTCTTCATTCACATCATGGGAGAAAACTGAGGATGGTGACCTAAAGGGAAGCATTGAACTACCAATGGCTATTGGATTAGTTGGTGGAGCCACTTCTACCCACCCTACTGCAAAAGCATGTGTCAAAATACTAGATGTTAAAATTCCTGGAGGTGCTACTGAACTCTCACAAGTTATTTGTGCTGTGGGATTGTGCCAGAATTTGGGTGCTTTGAGGGCTTTAGCTTCTGAAGGAATACAAAGAGGACACATGGGCTTACATGCTCGTAATTTAGCAGTACAGGCTGGAGCAAAAGCAAGCGAAATCGATAAAGTTGCTGAAATGTTGAAGAATTCTGGCAAAGTAAGGGCTGATATGGCTGAACAATTTTTGAATGAAATAAGAAATTAATGGTTACACTATCTGATGAAGCTATATTATCTGCAATTAATGACGGAGAATTAGGTATTGAACCATTTAATAAAGAAAACTTAACGCCAAATGGATATGACTTAACTATTGATGAAGTTGAAATACCAAATGAAACTAAGACGTCAAAAGGGAAACTTGTTATTCCTCCGGGAAAACGTTTTGCAGTTTCAACAAAAGAACGCATTGAGTGTGGGCAAAACGTTTGTGCCCAATTATGGCTCAGAACCAGTTGGGCTAGAAAGGGCATAATCTGTAGTTTTGGTAAAATTGACTCTGGATTTAATGGAACTTTAACCTTATTAGGATTCAATTCAAGTACTGAACATGTTGAATTAAAAATAGGTGAAACTTTTGCTCAAATGGTATTTGAAATGATGTCCGGTCCTGCGGCCTCATTGTACTCTGAGAGAAGTGGGAATTATCAAAATCAGAAAGGTATTACCTGGTCGAAATAAGGTAATTTATCAATTCCACAAAACCTTCACTATCTTTACCCTTTGTGATATATTTAGGATATATACTCATCAATTCTCCATAATTCTTTACTGAGCTAACTCCAACTGTTGTATCAAAACAATTAAACATTGGAGAATCATTAGGTGAATCTCCAACATACAATATATTCTTTTTATGTAACCCTAACTCTTCAAGAACTTTTAATGACATTTGTTCTTTGGTATAATCTCCAAACCATATATTGAGATGAATATTAGAAATGGCTGTACAAGCACCTTTATCTTCTGCAAAATTAATTATCTTCAATATTTCTTCTTTTGAAACACTAGTTTCTTCACTAATATCTATTGCCAAATCCCATTGTCTCGAAAATTGATCAGATGCACTTCGGATATTGGGAAAATGCGATTCTAATTTTTCAAATAATGAAAAAAGTTTTTTCCTATTCTTGTTTTGTTCCTTTAAATCATAGAATGTTCTTCTTATTATTTTATTTTTACTCTTAGAAAAGAAGAAAGCACCATTCTCACCAACAACCGCATCAACTGGCCACCATCTAGCAATTAAATCACACCAGCCAGCTGATCTTCCCGTTACTGCTACAGCCTTTAAACCCCTCTGACGAACCAGTTCCAATTTACCATAAGCATTACTTTTCAACCCCTCTTTACTAACAAATGTACCATCTAAATCAAATAAAATAGCTTTAATATTGTGAGATTCCTTTGTACTCATCTCAGATAGTGGAAGCATGGGTGCTTACGAAAAGCTAGTTTTAAATATACTTCGTCAATTTAAGAAGTCCGAATAAGGAGTTGTTATGCCATCACTGTACGGAGCAGTCAAAAGCAAAACTGGAGAATTACTTCAAGATAGTATGGACTATTGTAAAGGCGCTTTACAATCAGTTTCTCGTTCTTTTGCCCTAACTATTCCCCTTGTAGAAAACAACATCTTAGCTCCAATTATGGTGGGATATCTAGAAGCTAGAATTTTAGATACTTTTGAAGATGATATTGGTAGAAGAGAAATTACATTAGAAGAAAGAATTCATTCAATGAACTTACTAATGGAAGTTTTAGAGAGTCCAAGTAGCCTTTCTGCAAAAGAAAAAGCTAAAACTTTGGTAGACTCTGCAGATGAGATGGTAGCTAATCCTAAATATCGAGACTTGGTTAAAAATATGGAAAGTATTCTTACAGTTCATGATAGTTTTGATGAAAGAACAAAAGAGTGCATGGTAAGATGGTTAAAAGAAATGAATTTTGGCATGCAAAAATTTCTTCGCCAAGAAGTTTATTCTTTTGAAGATTTAAATGAATATTGTTACTATGTAGCAGGTACACCATCTGGATTTTTGACTGAATTAATTAGAACTAGATCTAAAGATCTTTCAGATAAAAACTCTGCAATATTAAGGAATAATGAAAGAGACTTTGGGTTATTTTTACAGAAAGTTAACATAATTCGTGATTATAGAGAAGATATTTTAGATAACGAAAAAATATTTTGGCCAGGATTTTTATTTGAAAAATACAAACTAATACCATCTGATCTTCTCAAACCGGAAAATGAAAAACAATCTATGGCTATGCTAGATGCAATGCTTGATAATGCATGTCAACATATTGAGCCTGTAAAAAAATACCTTAACGCAATACCTGATGAATATGCAGGTTTTAGAGCTGGAGCTGCAGTAAACTTTGCTATGGGAGTAGGAACTTTGGAAACCATGAGAAATAATAATGAGGTGTTCTTTGGTGAAAAACCTGTCAAAATCACACATGAAGCTAGAGATAATATTCTTTCAGATCCACTAGGTTTTGTTTCTAACTGAAGCTTAATATTCCATCTTGAATATTCTATATTAATGACTCAAAAGTTGAGGCTTATAGCTGCATTAATATTTTTATCATTATTTTGTGTAATGAATACTGAAGCAGCTCCTAGTACTGGGACTATTCAAGTGGTATTTATCATGGCTGAATTCGAAGATCAAGATTTTGATGACGAACGTGATCAAGATTATTTTGAAGATTTAGCATTTGGTAGTTCAGATTCTATGTGGCATTACTATGATGAAGTTTCAGGAGGCCAATTAACAATTGAAGGTGATGTTTTTGGCCCATATACTTTGGATGGAGATGCTGCAGATTATTCAAGTGGTACTTCATTCGTTAGAGACAGTGTAGAAATAGCAGACGATGATATTGATTTTAGAAATTATGATGCCGTAATGGCAATACACTCAGGGCCTGGTGGAGAATCTACAGGAGATAACGATGACATATGGTCTGCCCATTGGCCTAGTATCACAATAGATACTAACGATGGCGATTATCAAATAAAGAAAATTACTCAAATACCTGAATATGAACAATCTTCTGGCGAAAGAGAGCCACTAGGTGTATGGTGTCATGAATTCGGACATGAACTTGGTTTACCTGATTTTTATGATACTGATGGGTCCTCCGAAGGATCTGGTAATTGGGCAGTTATGGCTGCTGGATCTTGGGGAAATAATGGAGAAACACCCGTTTATTTTAGTGCATATTCAAGGTACTGGTTAGGATGGGAAGAACCGATACTAATTGAAGATGATATCAACAATTTAGTTCTTGAACCTATATCCGAAGGGGGAGAAGTATACAAACTTCCAATACCAGGAAATTGGTCTAATTCTAAACAATATTTTTTAATTGAAAATAGACAACAAACAAATTATGATTCTTACTTACCTGGTGAGGGATTGCTTATTTGGCATATTGATGAAGAAGTCCTAAATTCAAAATGGAACTCAAACACAGTAAACAATGATGAAGAGCACAAGGGAATGGATTTAGAAGAAGCAGATGGTAATGACGATTTAGATAGTGGAGCTAACCGGGGAGATGCAGGTGACCCCTATAACTCAGGTACATTCTCAAAAGATAGTTATCCAAATTCTCTCGCCTATAATGGTACCGAATCTGGTTGGAAAATTGAAAATATTGAAACTAGCGGCGATAATATCATTTTAGATATTAGCTTCTTATCTAAACCACATGCTGTAGCTGATGCTGATGAGGCTGTGATTACTGAGGGTTTAGAACTTCAATTCTATGGCAATGAGTCATGGGATGAAGACGGAAATATTGTAAATTATACTTGGGATTTTGGAGATGGGGAATTTGCATATACTGACAATCCAAGTCATATTTTTATTGAGAATGGAAGCTATGATGTTGTACTAACTGTAAGAGATAATAACGGACTTGAAGACTCTTTTATATTGAATATTTTTGTTAATAAAAGACCAATTCCAGTTGTACAAATTTCTAAATTAATAATAATGTTAGGTGAAGAGATTACATTCGATGCCTCGGATTCTTATGATGTTGATGGTGAAGTTGAATTTTACCAGTGGAATTTTGACGATGGTTACACCTCAAATATGGCTACAATTGATCATGAATACAAAAACTCAGGAATATACAATGTATCTCTAAAACTAATTGATGATTTAAGCGATATAACAACAGTATATTACATAATAGAAGTAATAAATAAATTACCAATTGTTGATTTTGAAATAAATCCAGATAGTGGAAATACATTAGTAACGTTTCAATTTGTGGATTTATCATATGATGATGATGGAGAAATTGAACAATGGTTCTGGGATTTTGGAGATGGAGAGACATCTACTGGTCAGATTGCTGAACATCAATTTGGATTGCCTGGGACATATTATGTGACACTGTCTGTCACTGATGACCAAGATGGTACTAATTCAACTATAATTAGTTTTGAAGTTGAAAATGCACCACCTACCTCACAAATAAGAATACCTGATGGGATTAACTTAGGAAATAATAATTGGAAAATACCTGCAAACAGAAATATAATGATTGATGGTAGTGCAAGCTTCGATAATGAAGGGGATGAACTTGAATTCTTATGGACTTTGAATGGACAAGAACTATCTACAGAAACAATAGACCTAAATTTAGCAGAAGAAACTGCGCTCGAACTAAAAGTTATAGACAGTAGAGGGGGAGAAGATACTGAAACATTCACTATTATTCCACAAATTGTACCTTCTTTGACAATAGTGAATTGGGAGGATTCAACACAAGTAATCAAAAATGAAATTGGAAATCTTCAAACTTACTCTGAAAATGGAGAATTTAACTTATACATGTGGAAGGTTGAAAGGTTAGGAATGGAGATTAATGAAAATATACTTATTGATACTGCTAATTATGACTCTTTAAAGCCTGAATGGGAAGAAGGTGAATATTTACTAAAAGTATCTGCAAAAGATATTGAAACAAATTTGTGGACTGAAAATTTTTCAATGACTATCTTTGTTTACAACAATCCGTATGCTACTTTTGAATTTAATAATACTATCAATGAAGGACAATGGATTACGTTCGATTCGACGGAATCTGGTGGTTTCTGGAATGGGTCAAATTCACTCGATCCAAATGAACTTGAATTAAGTCACAAGTGGACCTTGGATGGTGAGGAACTTGCTGGGACTAATGAACTTATTACAACGCTTATAGAAAGTGGTGGAACTCACACAATTAATCTTACAGTCTTCCAAAATCCAATAGGTAAAAGTTATTATGAAGTAGAATTCTATGCCGACTATATGCCTTGGGGAATAATGAATACTTTCCCTCAAAATCCAAGATATGGGGAAGACTTTGAAATTTATCTTAATGCATATGACGAAGAAGATGAAGCATATATTAATTTTTTGAAAATAAGTGTATATGACTATGAAGGTACACAAAGAGCTGAATTACTGTATGAAGATCAAGGTTCTAATTTTAATCTAATAGTCGAAATAGAGTATACGGGAACTATAATTCTAGAATATGAATTAATGGATGAAAAAGGAAATTTCAGAACAAATATTAGTACTATCGAAGTTCTTGGCTGGCCAGATATCTATATTGAATCATTAGAAATTGAGGGCACAAAAGAGAAAGGAAAAACTCAAAATATTGAATTCATTTTAAAAAATTATAACAAAACTTATGAATCTGTATTATACAATGGAGCAGTTGCCATTGGTACAGTTGACTTATTAATTAACGATGAAATTGTTAAAAGTTGGAATTATAATATTGAAGGTGAAGAATCTCAAGTCTTTAATTTCGAATGGATTGCGCCTGCCGGATATTATGAATTCGAAGTAATAGCTTCTGTTTCAAACGGTGAGACTATTCTAGAAAATAATAATATGACAAAGTCAGCTACTTTTAAGGCGGATGTTAAATCAAGTATTTTACCATATCCAAATTTTGTTACAGCCTCAGTATTATTAATAGGAATTTCAGTTTTAAAACATAGGAAGCCTAATTAACCACAACTAAATATTCAACTATGGCTGCAGCACCACCCCAGATGAGAAGAATACCTACTGAACAATTTTTTGATCTGAGAAATTGGAGTGCAGATAAGGCTGAGGATTATGGCGGTAAAGCGTCTATGATTGTTCATACTATGATGTTGAGTAAACCAGAACAAATCAAACAAATAACTACTGAACTTCATGATGGAAACATGATTTTAATAGACTTTACTCCACTTACTTCAGATCAAGAAACTTTACACAAGATACTTGCTGAATTAGAGAGAGCTGTAGCTGATATAGATGGCGACTTAGTTGGTGTAAGTCAAAAATGGATAGTGGTTGCTCCAAGTGGTGTAAGGGTTTCAAGAAAGAAAATGAGTGTTTAATTCATAATGCAAATAGCAGTTATTGGTAGTGGAATGGTAGGGGCACTAATAGCTACTGAATTATCAAAAGAATATCAAATAACCGTTTTTGATAATTCAAAAATTAGTTTAGCCAACCTTGAAAATAATAACCAAAATATAAAACTCAAAATAGTAGATGTTAATGATACACTTTTTGAAAAAGAAATAAAACATTATCAATTAGCAATTAATTGTCTTCCTGGTTTTATGGGTTATAAAATATTAAAAAAACTAATAACTCTAGGTATTTCTTGTACGGATATTTCCTTTATGCCCGAAGATTGTCTTAAACTTTCAGATCTTGCGCTAAAATCAAATTGTACAATTATTCCTGATGCAGGTGTAGCTCCTGGATTAAGTAATTTAATTATTGGCCACATAGCTGCAAACAATGATATTATTGAAATTCGAACTATGGTAGGAGGCCTTCCAAAAGAGAAAAAACCACCTTGGAATTATAAGGCTCCTTTTTCACCAATAGATGTTATTGAAGAATATACAAGACCCGCTAGAATTAAAAGAAATGGTGAAATTAAAATTAAAAAAGCTTTATCTGATATTCACAATTTTGAAGTGGAAAATATAGGTTCTCTTGAAGCTTTTTTAACAGATGGGTTAAGAACTTTACTTAATTCAGATAAAAAAATATCCAAAATTCCAAATTTACTTGAATATACAATTAGATATCCAGGTCATGCTCAATTGATAAAAAATTTAATTGATAAAGGGGGATTTTCAGATAATATAGTAAACTTTAACGGAAAGAAAATGACACAAAAAGAAAAAACATGCATCCAGTTATTTGATGAATGGAAATTATCCGAAAATGATGATGAATTTACTTTTATGCTAATTACTGCTATCAAAAGAGATGGAACTGAAATTAACTATACTGTTTATGATGAAAAAACGGAAGGTTGGAGTAGTATGGCCAGAACAACAGGTCTAACGGCATGTGCTTTTGCAAAGCTAATTGCTGAAAAAAATATAAGCAGAACTGGAATTATCTGCCCAGAGGTATTAGGTCAAGATAAAGAGAATTATGACTTTGTTACAAACTTCCTTAAAAATAAGAATATACGCATTACATGTAACTAAATTTTACTTTTAAAAGGATACCAACCAACTAATATTGCAATAAAAGTCAAGACAGAACCCAAGCGAAAAACATCTTGAAAACTCATATTAACTAAAAGTTCTCCAACTACAATACTACCAACTCCACTTCCCAATAAACTAAATGAAGTCAGAAGACCCATAGCTCTAGCTCTAAGTTGATAAGGTATATTGTCGGCTATAATTGCTCTAGCACCCAGAAAATAAGTCATATATATGGGGGGCAAAAATGCTAAAGTCACAAAATAAATATTAGTTGTTGATGAATAAATTATTAAACTAAGAAATACAGTTATAGTTGAAGCTCTTATGGCCTTTTCACGGGGATAATTATCAACTAATTTTCCAATATAAGGGGCTGTGATAGCATGGACAATGCCACTGAGTAAAACTATAATTCCCATTCCAAAACTAGATCCTGCGACTTCTGTTAGATATATTGGTGAAATACTTAAAAAGAACATATAACCTAAAAACATTATAAATGTTGTAAAGAAAAGGCGAGATATAGGCCAAAAATATTCTGCAAAATTTAATTTGATAACTTCTCTAGGCACATATCTTTCTGTAGAACCCATGTAACCAACTACTGCAAAAACACCTAAAGAGGCCGTCAGTAAGAAAGAAAAGACAACGGTAGGATGAGATGAACCATAATCCTCAGATATTACAAGAAAACCTCCTAGAAATGCCCCAGCACCCCAACCAAAACCTAGAGCTGCCTCAAGTTTTCCCATTAATGTTGCCCTTGCCTCAGGATCTAACTCAGAAAATAGTGTTGCAATCTGAACCATACCACCAAGAAAAAATGACTGCAAAGTTCGAATTAATATCAATCCAAATGGCCCTAACCAAGGCAAAGGAATATACAAAATTGATGAACACATTGCACATAATACAACAACAGCTTTGCGATTCTGCCAACGATCTGCTATAATTCCCCAAAAAATAGAACCTGCAACAAGCGCAAAGTTAGGTAGGCCCACTACTAAACCTAATGTTCTAAAATCACCAAGAGCATTTGCTTGCATCCTAACTAAAGTAAAGGCTAAACCCTGTGTTAAATTATAACACAAAGCACCGAATAGGGCAAGACCTATCTTATTTTGCACTCTCAGCCATTGATAGTGCTATTTAATCAATGACACTGTACCTTTTTGACGAGTTATCTATGTCTGGAAAGGAAATCATGCCTAAAGAGAAAATTCTTTTGAAATTTGGAGGATCACTAATTACTAAAAAAAATAGCCGCTTACCTGTAATTAATAATGAAAATTTAGAAAGAATTGGAAAGTTATTAAATAACAATAATTATGATATTGTTATAGTACATGGTGCCGGATCATTTGGACATCCTATTGCCCAAAAATTTAATTTAATTGATGGATTAAATAACAGTGCTGAACAAAAAGAATCTATTATAGAAATAAGAAAACAAATGCGAAAATTAAATCAAATCTTATGTGATATTATAGATGAAAATGGTATAAAAACTAAATCTATAATTCCTTCTAAGACAATGAAAACGAAAGGAGCAAGACAAATCTCTCAATTTCCAAAAAAAATGTTTGACGATATTATAAAAGAAGGTTGTATTCCTGTTACTTTTGGAGATGTAACTGATGATGAATTGCAAGGTATAAACATACTAAGTGGGGATGTTATTATGAAGGAATTAGCACGAATATACAAACCTATTTTTTCAGTATTTATAATGGATCTTCCTGGCGTTATGGATGGTGATCCTAAATCTGAAATAAGTGATATTATTCCTGTAGTTGATTCTAATATTATTCAAACATTAAGAGAAAAAACTGAAGTTAGTGAAACTACTGATGTTACGGGAGGGTTAATTGGAAAGTTAGAATGTGCTCTTGAAATAGCCGAATATAGTCAATGTTGGATAACTAATTTGGATTCATTAAAAAACATTTTAGAAGGGAAACCTAGAGGCAGCAGGATTGTGCAATGAAAGAACCGGGCAATGATGAATTAGCCCAACTTTTTATTTCAGTAATAGGAAATGAATTTACTGTCGAAGAAGCTTCAGAGAAATCAGAACTAAGTATAGAAAAAGTGGCTGAACTAATTTCAGATCAAGACTCATTAAAGTTCTTTAAAAAAGAAGGTGAAGACGAACTAAAGATATCCTGTAATTATTCTTGGATTTCTAAGAATCTTTCTAAAAAGATGAAATTACGTATTAAAGAAATTGAGGAAATTGATTCGATAATGGAAACGAAGTTCCCAAAACATGCTGAACAATATTGGTCTGAAGATAATAAGATTACTAGAGATTTAACATCAAGAACATTGGGTGAATGGGTTGAAAGTGAACTTAGCTTCTTAGCTGGGTTCTCACTGTGGTTTAGAGAAAAGGAATTGGATGGAAATTTAGACTTATCAACACTAGTGTCGGATGCAGTGGGTGAAAACGTTTCGGCATCAGGAAATATTGAGTTTGATAGAAAAAGGCTTGAATTGTTAAAAACTTTAACTACAAATGCATTGATAGCTCTAAAAGATATGAGTCCGGCTGGAAAAATAGCATACCGAAGCATGGATGTTGCAATAATAAAAGGGATATCTGATGGAGATGAAAATTACGCTAATAAAATGAAAAGTAGGACTCTACCACAAAAAAAATCGTGGTGGAAATTTTGGTGATTTAAAAAATATTATCTTGGAGTTTGAGTACCAGGTTTGTATAAATCATTAGTATCTTTATCTCTTTGTTGAATATTAGATTTTTTTGCCAAATCTCCATTTAAATCAATAAAATACAAATAACCTTCTTCTCTTTCTACTGTTGCCTTTGAAATCAACGTTTTCTTTCCACCTTGATGTTTCCACACTGTACAATCTTTTTCAACAAAATAAAGAAAACCATCTGGTTTGGGTAATCCTAGTTTTTTAACGAGTTCAGCCATTATTTTTGATCAACCACAATCTTACAAGGCGTTGGAAGTTTATGCGATGACTTCCTCAAAGCTTCTTTAGCCTCAAGAATAAATTCATCAGAAGTTCTCAATGTAATTAACTTTTGACCTGATTTAACCCTAGCTGCAGTTCCCACTGTTTTTCCAAAAGACTTACGCATACCCATTGAAACACGATCAGCCCCAGCACCTTGTGCTATTTTGTTATGTCTTAATACATGGTGAGGATATACTCTAACCTTCAAATGATATCCTTCTCGACCAGCTCGAGCCTGGATATATCGATTAGCTGTAACTCTTGCAGATTCTAAAGCATTATGTCTAACAAGACATTCCTCATCAGCCGATAAGGTAACTTTAACATTAAAATCAGTTGTTGCTGAACCTATATCGAACTGAGTTATACGGCTCGCTGGAACGCCGCCGATGTACTCTTTTCGAGTATATGCTTTTTTCTTGCCCCGAAACATATGGGCAGGATTTTTCTTAGCCATTTACTAACCTACTTTTGGCGGCAGATTGTGTTCTATTTAAATCTTTACGTAAGGATATGCTAAGATTAGAGTATTAAACCCCAATCTGTGTGTAATATGACATGAACATCCATGAATACCAAGCAAAAGGTCTGTTTGAACAGTATGGTGTAAAAACACTGAAGGGCGTTATAGCTTCAAATTCTACTGAAGCTGCAAAGGCTTGTAAAGAATTAGGTGGAAATATTTGGGTTGTTAAGGCCCAGGTACATGCTGGTGGTAGAGGCAAAGGTGGTGGGATTATACTCTGTCGTTCACCAGATGAAGTCTATGAGGCTGCAGGAAAATTACTAGGATCGCAATTAATTACTCCACAAACTACAGCTGATGGTGTTGAAGTCAGAAAAATATATGTTGAAGAAGGGTGTAATATATCACGAGAACTTTATCTAGGAATAGTCTTGGACAGAGAAAGAGACTTACCTGTAATAATGGCTTCAATCGAAGGAGGAGTAGAGATTGAAGAAGTTGCTAGTAAGAATCCAGAAAAAATTTTGAAGGTACATATTGACCCAATTACAGGTCTTGGAGATTGGCAAGCTAGAAAAATTGCTTTCGGACTTGGATTAGAAGGAAAACAAATTAAGCATTGCATGAAATTTATGAAAAGCCTATATAATTTGTTTGTAAATCTAGATTGTTCCATTGTTGAGATTAATCCTCTTGTTGTTAGTTCAGATGATGAAATTATTGCATTAGATGCAAAAATAAATTTTGATAGTTCTGGCCTTTTCAGACATGCTGAAATTGAAGAATTAAGAGATGTTAGCGAAGAAGAACCACTTGAAACCAGAGCAAATAAAGTTGGATTGAATTATATTAAACTTAATGGTGAAATTGGATGTATGGTAAATGGGGCTGGATTAGCTATGGCCACAATGGATATTATCAAACTTCATGGAGGGGAACCTGCTAATTTCTTGGATGTTGGAGGCGGTGCTGATTCTAAGCAAGTAGCTGAAGGATTTAAAGTAATCTTATCTGATCCAGAAGTTAAAGCTATATTTGTAAATATTTTTGGAGGAATAATGAGATGTGATTTTATTGCTGAAGGAATTATAACTGCTGCAAAAGAAATCAATATGACCATACCATTGATTGTTAGGCTTGCTGGAACCAATGTAGAATTGGGTAAACAAATGTTATCAGAATCAGGATTAAACTTGATATCTGCAGATGACATGAATGATGGGGCGATTAAAGCAATTAACTCAATTGGAGGTAAAGCATGAGTATTTGGTTAGATTCTAATAGTAAAATAGTGGTGCAGGGCATTACTGGTAAAAATGGCCAATTTCATACAAAACAAATGCTAGATTATGGTACTAAAGTTATTGGAGGCGTTACACCTGGTAAGGGTGGCCAAGAGACTCAAGGATTACCTATATGGAATACAATGTCTGAAGCATCAGATGCTGGAGCAAATGTTTCATGTATTTTTGTACCTCCTCCATTTGCTGCTGATGCCATTATGGAAGCTGCAGACTCAGGCATAGAATTGATTGTAGCAATTACTGAAGGGATTCCGGCACTTGACATGGTGAAAGTTAAAAAATATATCGAAACAAAGAATACACGTCTTATTGGGCCTAATTGTCCCGGAATTATAACGCCTGGAAAAAGTAAAGTTGGCATTATGCCTGGCCATATACATAGAAGAGGTGATGTTGGAATTATTTCCAGGTCTGGAACTTTAACTTACGAGGCTGTGAATCAAGTTACTGAAAAGGGTTTAGGACAATCCACTTGTGTCGGCATTGGGGGTGATCCTGTAAATGGAACAAATTTTATTGATTGCCTAGAAGCATTTGAAAAAGACAATAATACCAAATCTATTATTATGATAGGAGAAATTGGAGGCAATGCTGAAGAAACGGCATCTGAATACGTAAAAGAATATGTATCAAAACCCGTTGTCGGTTTTATAGCTGGAAGAACTGCACCACCTGGTAAACGTATGGGACATGCTGGAGCAATTATATCTGGTGGAAAAGGAACGGCTAAAGCAAAAATGAAGGCTATGGAACGGGCCGGAATACATGTTTCTGAAAATCCTTCAGAATTGGGAAAGACACTGGAAGAGATACTTTAGTTAATGAAATTACACTGGACACTAATTCGTATAGCTTATTTGGGTAAATCTTTTCATGGTTCACAGATACAACCTGATGTAAATACTGTAAGTCGAGTTTTAACTGAAAAACTTATCGAATGTGGAGCTTCAATCCCTCAATTTGCGAGTCGAACTGATAAGGGTGTTAGTGCGATTGCTAATGTTATCCTAACTAGTTCTGAAATAAATAGTGAATTATTAGCTGGGAAATTAACTGAAAAATTAAGCGGTCATGATGTTTGGGTCAACGGATACTATGAGGTTAAAGAACATTTTAATCCTAGAAAAGCTACCTCCAGATTATATAGATATTTAATTTATGAAAAAGTGGATTATGATGAATTCTGTAGAGTAATGAAAATATTTGAAGGAATGCATAACTTTGAGAATTTCTCAAAGAAAGATAAAAGAAGTAATCCTAATCCAAAAATAGAAATTTTTAAAATAAAAATAAATAAAATTAAAAACGGGTTAGCATGTGATATTGAAGGACGATCATTCTTATGGCACCAAGTAAGGACAATGGTAGGGGCCGCAAGTGACGTATGCAGAGGCGCACGGACAATCGAAGATATAAAAATGGCCCTAGAAGGTGAACAAAAATACTTTACAGTTGGCAAACCAGAATTCCTTACCCTCTTACAAGTAAATTACGAAGATATTATCTTCAAAAAATTGAAAACTCCACGCGAAGTAATTAAAAAACATAAAAAAGTTCTTGCTGAAACGGCATTTTGGAATAACATAGTTGCTTATCTAGATAAATAGTAAACTTTATATAGAAGTTTTCAAGAAGTTGTGTATGATATGCCTTGGAAAAGTTTCCCACCTTAATTCTAGGAATTTAGCAATAGTTATAGCTAAACAAAAGGTAAACAAAAATACAAAAGTCTTTGATTCTGAAAATAAATTAGTTGGAAGAGTGGTAAATATTTTTGGACCAGTGAAACAACCTTATCTAGCTATTTCAGCAAACAAGGGATTTCGAGTCACAAGATTAGTTGGTAGAGAGGTTTACAGAAAATGAAACTGAAATGTCCAGAATGTGAATCAAAAAGTATTAAGGATGAAGGTGACAGCGTTATGTCATGTAAGGACTGCGATCTAATCTTTGATTCTGGACCTAAGTGGACTAGTTATAATCCTGAAAAAATGATTACAACAATTCCTCAAAAGCATGACATAAATTCTAGAACCATTATGAAGTGGCAAAAAGAAACCCGCACTGGGAATTTGGCTAGTAGAAGCATTCTTCTAGCATCTGATGAAATAGAAAGAATAACTTTTGACTTAAAAGTTGATAACTCTATCAAAGAATCTGCATTAGAAATATTCTCAAGTTCTTCGAAAGCTGGACTTGTAAGAGGAAGAAGTAGTGAGAAAGTAGCCGCTGCAGCAATTTACACAGCATGTAGGATGGCAAATTTACCTAGAACACTTGATGAAGTTGCAGATAAAACTAACTTAAATAGAAATGAATTAAGCAGACTGCATCGTCTAATAACTCGCAAACTTAAACTTAAAATTAATATAACAAATACTGTAAATCTTCTCCCGCGCTTCTCAGAAAAGCTTGCATTAAATCGAAATATCGAAATATATGCGCAAGATATAATCAATACTGTAGAAAATAGTGATTATCGACAAGGCATTTCACCTGCGGCATTACTAGGTGCTGCATTATACTTATCTTGTAAAAAAAATAAAATAAGAAGAAGTCAGCTAGAGATTGCAAAGGCAGTTGGTACTTCTGAAGTAACCCTAAGAAATAGAGCAAAAGAGATTATCAAACTAATCTAATATATATAATAAAAATAGTTTTCAGGCAATTCTAATTCTATTGCAAACATTGGGTCTGTATTAGGATCAGTACTATCGTGATAAGCTACAATAACACCTCCATCAGGCAGGATTCCCATAGATGAGAAATCAAATCTAACATCATTACCGGCACCTGAAGTAGCATCCAAATCACCTAGACCAATTAAAGTAATTGAATCTGCTTCCATACTTTCCCTATATTCTCTTATATGGAATACTAAATCAATATCACTTGAAGTTCCATTAATTTCAGTTTGCACTCTCATAGATATAACTGCTAAATCTAAATTACCATCAGCTTGAAAATCCCACTCAAAAGTATTATCTGAAACTGATAATGCTAAAGGCCATTTATGTGTCTGATTTGTCCAAGTATAGCCTCCATCATAACTAATTTGATGAGTTAAATTAAAAGTTCCATCACAACTTTTGGATCCTGGATCTGCAGTGTTACAAGAAACACTATGTAATGCACCTGAACTATCAATAACTAAACTACGAGAAGGTAACATACTCTCATTAGGTAAAGTATGCCTGTGCCATGTCAATTCTGTGTCTAAAAACAAATTACTCCCATCGCTAAACCATCGTGGAAATAACAAACCACCAGAAGGTATGGGAGATGCTCGCATTTCTCTATGAGGCTGCATAAAGTCCCATTCAGGACCTAAATCCTCGAAAAGAAGATCGAATTCAACATCGGGACCACATCTTGCATATTCTGCATTACATTCATTTGAGGCACTGTCAGGTATATCTATTGGACGGTAATTTAGACCATCTACACTTATTTGATAACCTTGTTCATTGTAGCTCCAAAAATTAGATACGACCATACTAGCCCAAGGACAATTTGAACTACATAAATTAGTTGAAAGTTCAGGTGGTGGATTAATAGGACCAACTACTGGAATTTGCCAAGAACGATCATAAAATGGCTCTTTATCAAAAGTATTCCAGCAATATTCCCATTCTATTTGAGTTGGACTAGTTTTTTTACCTAAAATAGCATAAAATTGATCAACTCCATCAAAACTAGGATACGGAAACCAAGTCATTGCAATAATATCTCCATTAGGAGCTTGGATGATTGAACCTTCACCAAGCCCTGGTTCAAGTGTTGGATCTAATTGACCTTCTTCACAACCTAAGTCTGTGTTTATTGCTGGAGGAACATACTCATCCCAAGTCAGACCTCTATCTGTGCTCCACCATGGCCATTCACCACCTAAATTGTAAATTGTACCATCCTGATCAGTGGCCAAATAATGTTCACAACAATTACCTCCATAATTATGCTCATCTCCTGAACCAATATTCTCAGTACCAAAAACAGCCCATAATCTTTCAGAGACAATCTCCATAGAAGAAGGATCTACAACAGAAAAATTACGAATTGGATTATCACTGTAAGGAAATTGAGACAGCTCCTCTTCTGTTACTACTAATCTAGTTACTTCAACCGGATTCTCCTCAATTATAGTACGTTTGTCATCGGGAGTTAAACATCCCATAAACGAAACGCTAAGTAGCATAAACACCAATGCTATTGCTGACTTCATTGAATCACTAGATTTATACCACCTAAAATAGTTAGTGGCTTAACCAAATTGTATAAATCACCCTCTTCCATTGGACATTGATGCCTCCTATTGATGTTGAATTTGATGGCGAAAAAGCCTGTGATATACCTGGTGATAGTGGGATTTTTCCAACAGCTAGAACGGATAATTGGTGGTTACAACCTTTAGTAGTTTTTCTAGGGCTAAGTACTGCAGTAATTTACATGACATGGGCTGCTTTTCAGGGAAATAATTATTTTTATCATGGTGAAGACGGAGCAAGTTATCTCTCCCCATTATATTCACCTGAACTATTTGGTGTTACAGAACATGCAATTTTTGGTGAGAGACCCCCTATGTGGCCTGAATGGTTGCCATTTTCACCTGCATTCCTCATCCTATGGGCGCCAGCAGGATTTCGTGTAACATGCTATTACTACAGGGGAAGTTATTACAAAGCATTCTGGGCAGACCCTCCAGCTTGTTCTGTTGGTGAACCAAGAGATGGTTATTGGGGTGAAAACTCAATGCCTTTGATATTACAAAATCTTCATAGATATATGTTATATTTTGCAATAATTTTTATCTTCATATTAGGATACGATGCTTGGCTTTCTATGTGGTATAATGGAAAACCATTCAAGGGTGATTTTGGAATAGGAATAGGTACCTTTGTTATGGTATTAAACGTGATTTTACTTGGTGGTTACACCTTTGGTTGTCATTCTTTAAGACATTTAATTGGAGGATATGCTGACAGAATAGTAAAAAAACCAAAAGTTCAGCAAAAAGCGTTTGATTGTGTAAGTTGTCTTAACAAGCAGCATATGAAATGGGCTTGGTTTTCACTATTCTGGGTTTGTTTCACTGATTTCTATATTAGATTCTTCTGCATTGAATGGGGATTAGACAGGGTGTGGATGTTTTGACGGAAAAATTTAAAACGGAAAAATATGATGTAGTCGTTGTAGGTGCTGGCGGCGCTGGACTACGAGCTGCAATTGCTGCGGCTGATGATGGCTCAAAAGTAGCACTCGTAACAAAATCACTATTAGGAAAAGCTCACACAGTTATGGCTGAAGGTGGTGTTGCAGCCGCACTCGGCAACGTTGATAAAAGAGATAATTGGAAAATTCATTTTCGTGACACTATTAGAGGTAGTAAAAATTTGGCAAATTGGGAAATGGCAAAAATACATGCTGAAAAATCACCAGAAAGAGTTAGAGAATTAGAGCGCTGGGGAGCTGTTTTTGATCGAACTGAAGAAGGGAAAATTAGCCAACGGAATTTTGGAGGTCACCGATATCCCAGATTAGCGCATGTTGGTGATAGGACGGGACTAGAAATTATTAGAGCATTACAGGATCATACTGTTCATAAAGAAAATATTGAAGTATTCATGGAATATACAGTAACAACTTTACTAAAATCGGGAGAAACTGTGTCTGGAGTATTAGCATATAATCGTTCTTCTGGAAAATTGAAAGTATTTGAGGCTGGAGCCGTTATTCTTGCTACTGGAGGTATTGGAAAAGCGTACCGAGTTACATCCAACTCATGGGAATACACTGGTGATGGGCATGCTTTAGCGCATTTAGCTGGAGCTGATTTGATTGATATGGAATTTGTTCAGTTTCATCCAACTGGAATGGTCTGGCCACCTAGTGTTAAAGGAACATTGGTGACTGAAGGAGTTAGAGGTGAAGGTGGAATTTTAGTCAACAGTGAAGGGAAAAGATTCATGTTTGATTATATTCCTGAAGTGTTTGCGGCTGAAACTGCTAAGTCAGAAGAAGAGGCTGATGCGTGGTTGAAGGGTGAAGAAGGAGCTATGAGGCCCCCTGAATTGCTAACTAGAGATGTAGTTGCAAGAGCAATAATGACTGAAGTCAAGGAAGGAAGAGGATCACCACATGGTGGAGCATTCCTAGATATTGCATCTAGAAGAGAAGCTGACTACATAAAACGTAAACTGCCCTCTATGTATCATCAATTCAAAGAACTAGCTACTTTAGACATAACTAAAGAGCGTATGGAAGTTGGGCCAACAACACATTACATGATGGGAGGAATAAAAGTGGAGGCAAGTACCGCTTCTTCAACAATACCGGGACTTTATGCTGCTGGTGAAGCTGCTGCGGGAATGCATGGAGCAAATCGGTTAGGCGGAAATTCTCTGTCTGATTTATTGGTATTTGGAAAAATTGCAGGACAATCTGCATCTAATTTTTCACGAACTAATACTTACGTATCTCCTCATGTTAAGGGAATAAACAAAGGCATAGAAGATACACTAAAACCCTTTGAACAGGGAACTGAGAATCCATACCAAATGCACGAAGAACTTCAAGAAATCATGGAAGCACATGCGGGTATTGTTAGAACTGGAAGTAAACTAGAAGAAGGAATAACGAAATTGGAAGATTTGAAGAAAAGATTATCTAATTTGCATGCAAAAGGAGATAGAAATTATAACCCTGGATGGCATCTCTGTCTTGATTTAAAAAATATGATAATTACTTCTTTAGCACTTTCAAAGGCTGCCTTAGAAAGAACTGAAAGTAGAGGTGCACACACTCGTTTAGATCACCCTGAATATGATAATGATCTGGGGAAAATAAATATAATTATAAGGTCTAGTCCAGATGGTATGTCTGTAGTAAGAAAACCTTTAATTGAAATGCCTTCAGATTTGAAAGATTATGTTTTACAGGAGGCTGTATGAAAAGAAAAATTAGATTACAGAGAGGAACACCTAACAACCTAAAATTGGAAGAATTTGAAGTAGAGGTAGAAACGGGTATGGTAGTTTTGGATGCAATACATAGAATTCAGGCTACAGAGGCTCCTGACTTAGCAGTAAGATGGAATTGTAAAGCTGGAAAATGTGGTTCTTGTTCAGCTGAAATTAATGGTGAACCTGGATTAACTTGTATGACTCGATTATCAGATTACCCTGAAGAAGAAACACTAACTGTTCAGCCCATGAAAACATTCCCTTTGATTAAGGATTTAGTAACAGATGTGTCATGGAATTATGAAGTAAACAAGCGAATTCAACCCTATCAGCACACTGAAACAGGTGATGATCCTGTAATGTTTCAAAAAGAAGTGGATAGAGTTCAAGAATTCAGAAAATGCATAGAATGTTTTCTTTGTCAAGACGTTTGCCATGTTTTAAGGTCGCATAATATGAAGCAAGAATTTGCAGGACCTAGATTTATGATTAGAAATGCAGGATTGGAAATGCATCCACTTGATCAAGGTGATCGTTTAGAGAGTATACGTAGTGAACATGGCATAGGTCTTTGTAACATAACAAAATGTTGTACATTTGTGTGTCCTGAAAATATAGGAATAACAGATAATGCTATTATTCCAATGAAAGAGCGTGTTGTTGATGAATATTATGATCCTTTAAAGTGGATTTGGAAAAAGCTTACTGGCTAATTATGGATATTGTGAAGGCACCACATGGAAAAGAAATTAGCTGTAAGGGATGGCTTCAAGAAGCAGCCCTTAGAATGTTAATGAATAACCTAGATCCAGAAGTTGCTGAAAAACCAGAAGACCTGATAGTTTACGGCGGAAGGGGGAAAGCTGCAAGAAATATAGATGCATATCATTCAATAGTTAAAGAATTAAAAAACTTAGAGAATAATGAAACTTTACTTATTCAGAGTGGGAAACCTGTTGGTGTCTTTAAAACTCATGAAGATGCACCACGTGTCCTATTAGCAAATTCTAACCTAGTAGGTAATTGGGCAAACTGGGAACATTTTGATGAGCTAGACAAGAAAGGATTGATGATGTATGGTCAAATGACAGCTGGATCATGGATATACATAGGTTCACAAGGGATTTTGCAAGGAACTTTTGAAACATTTGCAGAGGCTGCAAGACAGCATTTCAATGGAAACTTAGAAGGGAAATTGGTAGTTACAGGAGGACTAGGAGGAATGGGAGGTGCCCAACCACTAGCTGCAACTATGAATGGAGGAACCTTTTTGGCTGCCGAAATTGATCCTGAGAGGGTCAAAAAAAGGTTAGAAACTAAATATTGTGATGAAATATCCTATGATATTGATGAAGCCATAGATAAGGCTCTTGAATGGAAAAAGAATAATACTCCAAAGTCTATTTCAGTAGTTGCAAATATAGTTGATTTATTAGAAAGATTAATTGAGAGAAATATAGTTCCAGACTTATTAACTGATCAAACATCAGCTCATGATCCCTTGATAGGATATAATCCACATAATCTCACATTGGAAGAAGCAATTGTACTTCGTGAAGAGAATCCTGATGAATATATTAAAATGAGTTACAAAAGCATGGCAAAGCATGTAAGAGCTATGCTAAAATTAAAAGATAAAGGATCACATACCTTTGATTATGGAAACAATCTAAGAGCTAGAGCTAAAGAGGCTGGCGTTGAAAATGCATTCGATTTCCCAGGATTCGTACCTGCATATGTTAGGCCACTATTTTGTGAAGGTAAAGGTCCATTTAGATGGGCTGCGCTATCTGGAGACCCAAAAGATATTGAAGAAACTGACCGAGTTATTCTAGAACTTTTCCCCGAAGATAAGGCATTAGCAAGGTGGATTAAAATGGCACAAGAAAGGGTTCAATTCCAAGGACTACCTGCTCGGATATGCTGGTTAGGATATGGTGAACGGGCTAAAGCAGGATTAGCATTTAATGAGTTAGTAAGAACTGGAAAAGTAAGTGCCCCTATAGTGATTGGAAGAGATCATTTGGATTCTGGTTCTGTTGCCTCACCTAATAGAGAAACTGAATCTATGAAAGATGGAAGTGATGCAGTAGCTGATTGGCCTATATTGAATGCATTATTGAACACTGCTGCAGGCGCTACATGGATAAGTTTCCATCATGGTGGGGGCGTGGGTATGGGATACTCACTTCATGCTGGAATGGTAGTTGTAGCAGATGGTACTGCTAAGGCCAATAAAAGGTTAGAACGTGTTCTAACTACAGATCCAGGTACTGGTGTTATGAGACATGTTGATGCAGGATATGAAAAGGCAAGAAAAGTTGCTAAAGAACGAAATATCAAAGTTGGCCTTGTAGAAGGATTATGAACTTAATTATAGCTTCTAATGAGGACTCAGCATCTATAAATTTAAGAGATAGGCTTCTTGAAATGTCAGAATGGAGTATCGATGGAGAATTTGATAATAATACTTTATGGAAACTTACAAGAGATTATGGTGAATTTTGCAAGAAAAATACACGTCTAATTACAATAAATAAAATACATATTCATGCTGAGAAAATAGATGAAATATGGGTTGAAAAAACTGGTTTAAATATTGAGAATATTGTTTTTCTTTCAAGACATAAGGCAGCAAGTGGAAAACCTAGCCTCACTGTACACCCTATTGGTAACTGGGGTGCAGCTGAGTATGGAGGAGATGAAGGTAAGATTTCTGGAACTTCACCTAATTGGATGACTAGTTTATTACTAAACATAAAGAAAAATCAAATAGAAGGATATGATGTATGCTTTGAGGCCACACATCATGGACCTCTTCTAAAAACTCCAACAATATTTCTTGAAATTGGATCTACTGAATCTGAATGGGAAAAAATAGAACCTGCTAAAGCACTAATTAAATCATTATTGAATCTCAAACCAGTAAAAGGGATAAATGTTATTGGAATAGGAGGTGGACACTATACTCCAAGATTTACTGAGGCTGCATTAACTCATGAAGTATGCTTTGGGCACATGATTCCAAACTATGGAATCCCTCATTTAACAGAAGAAATAATTCTCAAGGCAATTGAAAAAAGTGATGCAATTGGAATCTATTTTCACCGAAAAGGTATGAAGAAAAGTGAATACCAAAAATGGAAAGAGTGGGCTGAAAAAAAGAAAATTACAGTTTTTAAACAAATAGACTATGAAATACGCAATTTATCGTCGTGAAAATTATTTGTTTTAATAATTAAAACATCCGATACACTTAATAAACGTTTTTCTTGTAAACATGTTTAGGTGTAATAACCATGAGTGACGACGACACGGAAAACAACAGTGATACAGACGCAGAAATGGAATCATCAACACCTCCAGCAGATGCTGGAAATACTGGTGATTTCTTAGAAGATACGTTTGGAATCACGAAGGCTGGAAGCACTGTAGAAGGAGAAATCAGAGCAGGAGTAACTACATTCCTGACTATGGCATACATTTTGTTTGTCAACCCTGATATGCTCTCTGTCTCAGGGATTCCCTTTAATGACGCATTATTTGCAACTGCTATAGCTGCATTTGTAGGGTGTGTTATTATGGGTCTATACGCAAACTTACCATTTGCTTTGGCACCAGGTATGGGACTAAATGCATATTTTGCATTTACTGTAACTGCAAGCTGGGGTATGGGTATTGAATGGGAAGTTGCTCTTGCAGCTGTTTTGGTTGAAGGTATTATTTTCATGATACTATCCTTACCACAAGTAGGATGGAGATCGAAGATGATTAATGCTATACCAACAGATTTGAAGATTGCTACCGGTGCTGGAATTGGAATGTTCTTAGCCATAATTGGATTTAGGGAAATGGGATGGATTCAGGATGATGGTGCAACCTTAGTTAACTTAGCAACAACTGAAAATTTCACTCACCAATCTGGAGAATTATGGGGCTTAATTTGTTTGCTAGCAATAGCAGTCATGATGGCAAGAGGAATAAAAGGTGCAATGATTTATGGAATTCTAGGAACTACAGTTATTGGAGGATGGATTGTAGGTGCTTCGGACCCTTACAATAGTGTTGCGGCAGTAGATGTCGGTTCAATGGATAATTTTGACGGTGCTAGCTTATTCGAAGTTGCTGGATTACCTGAAGAATCTCTCTTTGCGGCTTTAGGTGCTTTTGGAAACATTGGTGATAATCTAGGAGATTTCTTCCTAGTTATGATTGCATTCTTATTCGTTGATATCTTTGACACTGCTGGAACTTTGTACTCAGTAGGTAGACAAGGTGGATATGTTGATGAGAATGATGAATTAATGAACTCAGATGAAGCTTTTATGGCTGATGCTGGAGCTACGGTTGTTGGTGCATTAGCAGGAACAAGTACAACTACAACATACATTGAATCTGGTGCTGGTGTAGAAGAAGGTGGCCGAACAGGACTAACTGCAGTTGTTGTTGGTGTATTGATGCTATCTGGACTTCTATTTGCTGGTCTTTTCAAGGCAATACCTGCTTTCGCTGCAGCTCCTGCACTTGTTATTGTAGGTGCAATGATGATGAAGCAAGCTGGAGACATAAATTGGGATGACAAAGAAATGGCAATTCCTGCTTTCATTACAATGGTTTTAATGCCGTTTACATACTCAATAGCTGATGGTATTGCATGGGGTCTAATCTCCTATGTAGCCATTAAAGTTGGTATGGGAAAAATGGATAAATTAAATCCAATAGTAAATGCATTAGCTGTAATTATGCTGATGTTCTATGTCGGACCTGGTGATCAATCAACATTTGATTGGATACTTTCTGCTATATTTTAGATAACTAAAATAGAGTAGTGAAAAACCTCTGAGTCATAACGGCTCAGAGGAATAAGCCAGTAAATGATAGATTATGTCATCAAAAACAGATATAGCTGATATCGCAAATAAAATACGGAATATTCCTGACTTCCCCAAGAAAGGAATCAATTTCAAGGACATTACTCCAGTATTATCAGATATCAAGATATTTAGAAAAGCAATAAAACAAATGGCAACTCCATATATGGATTCTAATATTCATATTGTCGTTGGTATCGAATCTAGAGGATTCATATTTGGAGCTCCAATTGCAGAATATTTGAATTGTAGTTTTGTACCTGTTAGAAAACCAGGGAAATTACCATGCGATACTGAAATAGTTTTTTATGAATTAGAATACGGTAAAGACTCTTTGGAAATACACAAAGATGCTATCGAAAAAGGGCAAAATATACTAATTGTTGATGACTTACTAGCTACTGGAGGAACGGCTGAAGCAACTTGTAAACTTGTTTCAAAATTAAAAGGTAATATTATTGGATTTACAGTTCTAATTGAGCTAGAATTTTTGAAAGGACGAGAAAAACTAAAGTCATATAATGTTCACTCTTTAGTGAAATATTAAGCATGAAATTACTAGTTTCAGAAGAAGACATTAAAAAACGTGTGAAAGAATTAGCTGAACAAATAACTGAAGACTATAAAGACAAATCACCAATATTTATTGGAATACTAAACGGATGTTATGTTTTCATGGCTGATTTATTGAGAGAAATAGATCTTGATGTTGAAGTTGACTTTGTTAAAATACGCAGTTATGAGGCAGATTCATCTACTGGTACTATAAAATTTAGAAAGGATATTTCTGCAGATATAAACAATAGACATATAATTATTGTAGAAGATATAATAGATTCAGGATTTACAATCAATTTTCTTGTAAACAGACTGAAAGGCTCTGGACCTAAATCTGTTGCTGTTGCATCTATTCTGTTTAAGAAAGAAGTAGCTAAAATAGACTTTGAAGTAGATTATGTGGGATTTGAAATTCCGCCTGAATTTGTAGTTGGTTACGGTTTAGATTATGATGAGAAATATCGAAATCTTAAAGATGTAATGGTACTAGAACCTAAAGATTTAGAATAAAAGCATAATATTTAATATAGCTTAATTAAACAAGTTAGGGGAAAGATGAGAATAGAAGATGACCTAAAGCTAACATTTAGAGATGTTTTGATAAGGCCTAAAAGAAGTACATTGAAATCAAGATCTGAAGTATCATTATCAAGAAAATTTAAGTTTAGACACACAACCAGTGAATGGACTGGAGTGCCTGTTGTGGCTGCTAACATGGATACTACAGGTACTTTCGAAATAGCAAAATCTTTACAAGAAGAAAATATGATGACTTGTCTGCAGAAATTCTATTCAGTTAAAGAAATAAAAGAAGCTATTAAAAATGGTGTTAATCCTAATAATATTGCAATAACTTCAGGATCTACAGAAGAAAGTTTAGACTTGCTTAAGAGAAAGATATCAATCCACAAAGAATTGAATATAATATGTTTAGATGTGGCCAATGGTTATAGAGAAGATTTTGTACAATTTGTAAGAAGAATACGTAAAGAATTTAGTGAAAAGATTATTATTGCAGGAAATGTAGCAACAAGAGAGATGACTGAAGCTTTGATTCTTGCAGGTGCAGATATTGTAAAAGTTGGAATTGGACCTGGCTCAGTTTGTACTACCAGAAAAGTTGCTGGTGTTGGCTATCCTCAATTATCGGCAATATCTGAATGTGCTGATGCAGCTCACGGATTAGGAGGTCACGTAATGTCTGATGGAGGATGTACTTCTCCTGGAGATATTTCTAAAGCCTTTGCAGCTGGTGCTGATTTCGTTATGTTAGGTGGAATGCTTGCAGGACACGATGAATCAGGTGGAGAATTAGGTACCAATGGTGATGGAACTCAATACAAATCATTCTATGGCATGAGCTCAACTAAAGCTATGAAAACATATTTTGGTGGAGTAGCAAAACATAGAGCCCCAGAAGGAAAAGAAGTAAAAGTACCCTATAGAGGTCCTGTCAAAGTCACAATTCAATCTATTCTAGGAGGAATACGGTCTGCCTGCTCATATGTTGGAGCAAGAAGAATCAAAGACTTACCAAAATGTACCACTTTTGTTAGAGTTACAATAACTACTAATGAAATATACCAAGCACATGAAAATAACTGAACAAATTTAATAAACTCATCCGGCATGAATTAGAATGGCAGAGAGAGTCATTCTAGAAACTGGCAAAACTTTCAGTGAATTTAGTCTGTTAACAAATTATACTTCTAAAGAATGTACTCTACAAAAAATAAGTTTGGATACTAGACTTGGAAATCTCAAACTCAATCTACCCTTTTTAAGTGCTGCAATGACCTCTGTAACTGGTTATGAGATGGCCCTAGCCCTAGGGAAAGAAGGTGGTTTAGGTGTTCTTCCTGCAAGATTATCTATTGATGAACAAGTAAGTATCATAGAGAAAATAAAAGGATATGAAATGGGATTCGTGGAAGATCCCATTACTGTAAGAGAGACTGCTACAATTGATGAAGTTGTAAGGCTTGTGGAAAAGCATGGACATTCAAAGGTACCTATAGCAGATCGAAATAATGTATTCGTAGGATTATTTAGTTTTGATAAATACTTAGATGCAAATGCTACTCCAGGTGACCTAGTGACTACAATCATGATAACACCTGAAGAATTACCTTGTACTAATAATTCTAATATTAGCTTAGAAGAAGCTAAAAAAGAATTGAAAGGTAATAGTTATCTTGTAGTTTTAGACGAATTAGGAAGATTAGTGAAAATTGCCTTCCAAAAAGACATTGACAATATCTCTGTTGCAGCTGCAATTTCTACACACAAAGGATGGAAAAATAGAGTGAAATCTTGTATTAAAGCTGGAGCAGATATGATTGTAATTGACACTTCAGATGCATATAACGAATTTACAAGTGAAGTAATTAAAGAATTCAAAAAAATAAATAATTCAATACCAATATGTGCGGGAAATGTAATAACGTATGAAGGCGCAAAATACTTGATGGAAAATGGAGCTGATCTAATCAAAATTGGAATGTCATCTGGATCTATATGTACTACCCAAAGAGAAAAGGCAACTGGAAGAGCTCCTATGACTGCTCTTTTAGAAGCTGCAAAAGCTCGTGAAGAATATCATCAAGAAACTGGGAAATATGTTTCACTTATAATTGATGGAGGTGTTTCAGCTGCTGGTGATATGATTATCGCACTTACTGTAGCTGATGCAGTGATGATGGGAGGTTATTTCAATCATTTTTACGAGGCAGAAGGTGAAAAATTAGATGAAAATATGCAAGTGACAAACCATGAACCTGATATCAAGCACATTGCTACTTGGGGAGAAGGATCTGCTAGAGCTAGAAATTTAGATAGATATGGTCATGTGGCAAGAAAAACATTTTTTGCAGAAGGTGAAGAAGGGACTGTAGAAAATTGGGGAAGATTGAAACCAAAACTGAAACAGGATATAAGAAAAATAAAGGCTGCATTGAGTAATACTGGCTGTATGGATCTTGAAGAATTTAGGAAAGAAGCAGTTATCGAGCTGATGTCAACCTACACTCAACAAATAATTGGCAGTACACATAATATGAAAGTTAAAGAATAAATTACTCAAAAAATATTTTAATTAGTTCTGATTTTAATTCATCTATCCCGCCTTCATTCATAACTGATACTGAGATTGCATTTGAGTAATCTAATGCAGATTCAGGTTCCAAATCTGATTTACTATAAACATCCACCCAATTATAATCTGAATATCTGTTTTTCAATTCAGTATGCAAAGCTTTCTGAGTATCTGTAGAGTATCCTGAAGTACCAGATAAATCAGTTAAAAATACAATTACTGGTTCTAAATGATTAAGTGCTGCAATTCCTTGCTTTTCCATATCATTACGATCTATATCTGGTCTATCCAATAATCCAGGCGTATCCATAACTTGAATAATGTCATATTTGGCCTTAATATGTCCTAAAGAAACTCCTTTAGTAGTAAAGGGATAGCTCTTGACTTCAGGTTTTCCTGTAGAAATAGCTCCAATTAAACTGGATTTACCTACATTTGGAGCTCCTGCAAAAACTGCCAAGGGTTGCTCTGTATCTACATTAGGAAGATTACGAAAAATCGAACGTGCTGAAATTAAGAAATCTAAGTGCTTAGATATTTGCCTAATTACATTAGTCATCTTAGTATAGGCTTCACTCATAATTTTCATTGTATTATCTGCACTTTTTCGAGCTCTGGCTTTAGGTACATATTTAGTACCTATCATTAGAACTTCTTTTCGAGCCCAGTCTGCAGCACCTAGAGCTTTTCTCAATTTATCTACACCTACTGTCAAATCAATTATTGATCTATCAAAAGGATGAATAGTATCGAAAGAAGGAAATACTTTAACATAAGAATGTAAAGGATTTGCAATATTATCTGCAACTGAATGTATTTTTCTGACTGCAGTCAACCGTGCACGATAATCTGTATTTCTTACACTTTCTTCAACCCTTGAAGCTCTTCGCAAAGCTCTATCTATTAACTCATCAGCAGTAGCTATTGTTGGTATTTCTTGAAGATTCACAGGTTTTCTATAATAGCAGTACCAAATTCACTACATTTCAGTAACTTTGCACTATCCATTAGCCTCTCAAAATCATAAGTAACAGTTTTAGCCCCTATAGCTCCTTCTACACCTTTAATGACTAAATCTGCAGCTTCTGTCCAACCTAAATAACGAAGCATCATTTCTCCCGATAAAATTACTGAGCCTGGATTTACTTTATCTTGTCCTGCATACTTTGGAGCTGTACCATGTGTAGCCTCAAATAATGCATGACCTGTATCAAAATTTATATTTGCTCCAGGAGCAATACCAATTCCTCCAACTTGAGCTGCTAAAGCATCAGAAATATAATCTCCATTCAAGTTTAAAGTTGCAATTACATCATATTCTGAAGGCCGTGTTAAAATCTGTTGAAGCATAGCATCAGCTATCACATCTTTGACAATTATCTCTTCACCAGTTTCAGGATTAGAAAAAGAGTGCCATGGACCTCCGTCCAGAGGTTTAGCCCCAAACTCATCTCTAGCCAATTCATAACCCCAATCTCTGAAACCTCCTTCTGTAAATTTCATTATATTTCCCTTATGAACTAAAGTGACAGATTTTTTGTTGTTTGAAATTGCATATCTAAAAGCAGCTCTAATCAAACGCTTTGAGCCCTCACTAGACACTGGTTTAACTCCAAGAGAACTAGTTTTTGGAAAACGTATTTTAGAAACACCCATTTCATTTTCCAAGAATTTTATAACTTTCTTAACTTCAGAACTACCGGAATTCCACTCAATGCCGGCATAGATATCCTCGGTATTTTCTCTGAAAATTGCCATATCTACTTTTTCAGGTTCTCTAACTGGACTAGGTACTCCTTCAAACCATCTGACTGGACGAACACAAGCAAAAAGATCTAGACGTTGGCGCAGAGTAACATTAAGACTTCTGAAACCTCCTCCAACTGGTGTAGTCAGTGGACCTTTAATTGCGACTAAATATTCTTGGATTGCATCTAAAGTTTCTTCAGGAAGCCACTCATTAATTTCATTAAAAGCCTCTTCACCAGCTAGAACCTTTTTCCAAGATATTTTTCTATCATTACCGTACGCTTTACTAACTGCCGCATCAAGGACTTTCATAGCAACTGGAGTTACATCTTGACCTATTCCATCTCCAATAATTACGGGAATAATTGGAACATCTGGAACTTCTAAGTTTCCATTGCTAAACTTGATTGAGCTCGGAGTCATAATTAGTGCTAGACAGGCCGGTATAAATCGACCTCGGACAGCTGTCTAATAAACAGTGTTTTCTATGAGATATAATGGGTCTCCTAAACCGGCTGGTTGTTGGAAGCGCACCTCTAATGCCAAAATTTGTAATTGGTAGGGTTGCCTCTGTCTATGTAGCTGGTGATAAACTAAAAGATGGTTTAGAATTAGCAAAAAAACTTAACTCAAAAGGCTTTACAGCCACTTTAGATTTATTAGGTGAAGAAGTTAAAAATCGTAAAGAAACAAACAAAATAAAACAATCCTACTGTGATTTATTAGATGGTATTGCAAATTATGGAATTGATTGTAATATATCATTGAAACTCACTGCATTGGGTCTCAAAATTGATGAAGAACTTTGTTGGGACAACTTAAGTGTAGTATTGGATAAAGCAAGAGAATACAAAAATTTTGTTAGAATGGATATGGAAGATTCTACAGTTACAGACGCTACTATCAGAATGTGTAAAAAAGGTAAGGATTATTATCCTAAATGTGGTACTGTTTTACAAGCCTACATGCGTAGAACTTCTGATGATATTGATATTTTAAAAACACATAATGCTAATATTCGTTTGTGTAAAGGTGCATACAAAGAAAGTGAAGAAATAGCTTATCAGGATTATCAAGAAATTAGAGATAATTACATGATAAATGCTAAAAAAATAATGGATAATGGAATCTTCATTGGTCTTGCAACCCACGATGAATGGTTGATTACTAAATTAGAAGAATTAATAGAGAAAAGTAATTACAAGAAAAGTAATTACGAATTTCAGGCACTATCTGGGGTTCCCATCGATAAAACACTAGAGAGGCTAATTGCAGCAGGACACAAAGTTCGATATTACATACCATATGGGCCTGAATGGTATGCATATTCAATGAGAAGAATGAAGGAAAATCCAGACATATGGAAATATACTTTGAAAGCATTTTTCTTCCGTTCAAAGCACCGAATATGAGAACGTCAGCTTTTTGTAAAGCACTCGAGTAGCAAAAACATGGCGAAGAGAGTTGTACGTAAATCAAAGGGGAAGAATGCACCTGATCTAAATTATAGAGAAGATAGTATTCAAACATCTAGACCTGATACTCGACCTGCAATAATTGCACTATTGCTTGTAATTCTTCTAATAGGTAGTGGACTTTATTTGACTTCAATGGTTGAAGAAGCTCCAGAAGTTTCATATGGATTAGAAACAAGCTTGTTAACTGACAATCATAAAACTGCACCAGGATATGATACTGACTTTGTTTTGCTTATTGAAAATACTGGAAGTATTGCCGATACATTTGATATTTCTGTGAAATCAAATGATGGAGGGTTTACAATTACAATTGAAGAAGGATATGAGAGCGTAGTCGTTAACAATGGAAAAATAAAACCAATAATTGTTAATGTTGAAACCTCATCTTCATCAAAAGGTATGTTATATTCCACTTTGGAAATAAAATCTAAGGGTGATAATAGTTTGATTTCTAATATCAAATTAAATGTTAACTGTGACCACACATTTGGTAATCAAACTGTGATTGGAGATACTGTAAATGCACATTATGCTGGAATACTAGCAAGCAATGGACAATTATTTGACTCAAGCATGACTTCTATTTGGGATAATTACCTAAATCGTATGGCTGATGTAAGCGATCCACGGCCAAGTAGACCTATGGAACCTTTAACGGCTGGAAATATAGGATGTAACTTTGATGGAGATCCATCGGCAGACTGTGAAGGTACAAGACAAATGATTAAGGGATTTGATGGGAAAATGGTTGGAATGCATGAAGGACAAACTCTAGCTGTTAGAATACCTGCAGTAGATGCATACGGTATTGATCCTAATGGACATTCACTTGGCGGACAAGATTTAATCTTTGTAATTGATTTAGTAAGTAAAAGTTAGTATTAAGCTACAAAAGAAGAAAATTCTCGGCAAAATACACAAGGTCCATTTCCACCGGCTGGTTCACCACATGAAGGACAAGATGAAATTTCGGATGGCAACGCAACATTTTCTCTAATTTTCTCCATTCCATTAAGGAGGGAATGACGAGTACCTGGTTGCTTCTGTTCTAAATCTAACAGAATTTTACGGAAAAGATTCCTTTGTGCCTTACCTGCATATGGACAAGTTCCTTCGTGGAAGTCCATATTCTTCAAAAGTGCATAAAGATATACTTCCTGTTCTGGGAGTCTTCTCAAAGGCAATAATCTAGGAATAAATCCTTTCTGTACTGATCTATGAGGGGCCATACGACTTAGTCTTGAAATATCTCCTCTTGAATGATTCATTAAAACTGTTTGAGAAAAGTCATCAAGATTGTGTCCTAAAACCATACAGTCTACTTCTGCCTTCTTTGCCATTTGATTTAATGATCTTCTCCTAAGAATACCGCATGGAGAACATGGTGAGGCATCAGGAGGATTACTAATCAATAATTCACCAAGAGTCATACCTATCAATTCCTTGTATGAAAATATGTGTAGTGGTACCTTAGAAGTTTCACAACTCTTCCTAGCACATTCAAGAGAATCTGAGCGATAATCTTCAATACCTTCATCAACAGATAAACCAACTAATTCAATATCTCTTTCTTTACGGTAGTGCTCTAAAATTTTCAACGCGACTGTTGAATCCTTCCCGCCTGAAAGCCCAATTCCTATCTTTTTTATTTGAATATCTGAATTTTTTATAAGAAGATTAATTTGACTTCTTAGTTCTTTGATAGCATTCTTTTCAAAAGATTTAAAGAAACATCTTTCACAAAGTACTTCACCAGAATAACGACGGCTAATCACTGGGTCAATACTACAATTTTTACAAGCCACAAATGAAGATAGATACTACTTTATATCTATTTGAGGTGACCGAAAGTATGACACAGTTTTGACAACATATTAAAGGTTTCAAATTAATTCTGACACCTTTTTGATGTCATAAACCATTAAGTTTATATACTATGCTTCTATGTTTATGATAATATGGCACCGCTCGGACCCCTCACTACAAACAGATTAACTGTTCGTTTAGACCCTGAAAGAGCAGCCAGAATAGAATACTGGGCAACTGAAAATCCTCTTAAAATTAAATCTTATAATCAATTAATTCAAGAAGCCTTAGACGAATATTTGGATAGACATACTGTCTCTCCAACTCATGATTCTATGACTGTAAAAGTACCTCAGAAAGTTAGAGAAAAACTACATGACCTTCAAGAAGACGGTTATGGCAACATCGATCAAATCGTTTCTGAAGCTATCTTACAGCACTCTACCTCTAAATACAGAGAAGAGAAAGATTACCAATTCTTACGAAATGAAGTTAATACCATTTCAAACAGAAGAAAAATGCTATTTTCAGATTATGGAAGTGATTAAAAAATGATGGACAAACTAGAAAGTTTTGATAGCAGCGATCTTATGGAATTTATTACTCCTCCAAAGATCAAAGTTCTAGGTGTAGGTGGTGCTGGGTGTAATATTCTCAAGCGTTTATACAACCGAAGAATAACAGGAGTAGAAACTATTGCATTGAATACAGATGCTTTACATCTTAATAATTGTCAAGCTCATGGCAGAAAAGTCTTGGGTGCTGCAATTAATCAAGGTAGAGGTGCTGGAGGAGATCCACATCTAGGAAAAAGATGTGCAGAAGAAGATGAAGCAACTCTAAGGGATTCTGTAAGTGATACTGATATGGTGTTCATTATTGCAGGAATGGGAGGAGGAACTGGAACTGGTTGTTCACCCATAATTGCTAACTACGCAAGAGAGACTGATGCATTGGTCGTAGGTGTCGCAGTGTTACCATTCAAGGAAGAAGGTTCTAGGAGGCGTAATACAGCCATTGAAGGGCTCAAAGAGCTAAAGGACAGTTGCCATTGTGTTATCGAATTAGATAACGAAAAGATTAATGAAATTAAAAATGGAGATTATCCTATGAAGAAAGCTTTTGGAGTAATGTCTGATTTAGTTGCTGAAACAGTTCAATCATTAGCTGAAGTAGTTACAGAACCATCTACCATAAATGTTGATTTTGCAGATTTAAGAAAAATTATAGAAGCTGGAGGAAATGCCAAAGTTCTTTACGGAGATTCAGAAGGATCTGACCCTGGCAGTGTTCTAGACTCTGTTTTGAATAATCCATTACTAGGTTCACACTACAAAGGTGCTGAAGCTGTTCTATTACATGTAGCTGCAGGCAGTGAATTCTCACTAAACAATTGTCATGAAGTATTATCTGCCTTGAAATATGATTTATCAGATGATGTAAATCTCATCTGGGGATTAAGAACTGATGATTCTATGGGTGCTAGCGTCAAAGTAGTGATGTTAGTATCAGCAATACCACAAGATGAATTGAATATAGAAGACCTAACAGAGAAGCCAAGTTCTCCTTTGGGTAAGTCTATCCAAATGATTAATTAAAGTTCCACACCTTCGCTATAAGTCTCTATTTGCTATGATAGAGGCTTATGGCACCCTGATTCCGGACC
>JBJLBX010000006.1:0-37673 GCA_045567955.1 Candidatus Poseidoniales archaeon
CAACCTCGACGGAGCCGGGGTGGCTCAGCCTGGTAGAGCGTCGGACTCATAGGGTAAGAATAGTTCCGGCTATGCCTGGGACATCCGAAGGCCGCGGGTTCGAACCCCGCCCCCGGCACCAGAATGAATTTTAGAAGAAAGCAGCGAAAGATTTTTATGTTTCAGTCATACTAATACAATTATATGACAGGAACTAAACTCGCCAAAATAGCCTTTATTCTCATCGCATTATCTTTATTATTTCCTTGGTACACAGTTTCTACTTCTACTAATGCAGAAGATTACCAATATTACTATAAATCTGATATGAAAGAACACTATGGGCCTAGCGAGATTACCTTGACGACTAAGCTAGAATTTGAAACGAAAAACGATAAAGATTACGAGATGTCAAAATTTATTATTCCTATAAATTCAAATCTACTTGATTCGACAGGTGATATTTTAGAAAGTCCGATGATAGTTTCGTTTATGTTGCTCAAAGAAAAATTATTAATTTCGATATTATTGATTTCGTCTGCAATATTAAATGCGACGTATGGAAGAAATATTGAGATAACGAAAAGATTATTTGAACTTTCTACAATAATTATGCTAATAGTTGTTATTGGTTTCTTAGTGAATATAAAGGGAAACTACGTAGCAACGAACGGAGATGTATTAGCATACACTGATGATGAAGGTGAGGATGAAATTATAATGATATTTCCTTTTGGATACAGTTCAATAACTGATACCGATGGACGGATGGTGAATACAGAAGATGGAACTTACGTTGATGAGGAAATTAGTGTAAGATGGCACCCTTCTGTTGGTTTTCTTTTAGCTATTATAGGAACTATACTTCTTGTGAATACCGTTCTATTTGAATACAAAAAAAATTACAATGAAAATGAAGTCGCTCAAGAATACAGTAGTGAAGAACTACAAGAAGTAAATTCTGAGCCCGTATCTGAAGCTGCTATTCCAATCGAAGAAAAATAATCCTATTCCCACTCTATAGTGCCAGGTGGTTTGTCAGTTATATCATAGACTACACGATTAACATCAGATTTGAGCTCACGCGTAATTCTTTCTGATATTTTCTTCAACACTGAATAAGGAATCTCTACTGATTGAGCAGTCATTGCATCATAACTGTGTACGGCACGAACGGCAATTGTGTTACCATAGGCTCGAACATCTCCTTGAACTCCAACTGTTTTTACCGGAATAAGGACTGCAAAATATTGCCAAGGTAATTCCATTTCATTTCGCCCTGATGCCAACTCCATCTCTTCCTCAGCAATATGGCATGCTTGACGTACTACTTCAGTACGTTCTGGAGTAGCTTCCCCCATTACCCTAACTGCTAAGCCAGGACCTGGGAAAGGCTGTCTCTGAGATACTGAAATTTTTAGATATTCTGCTAAACTTCTAACTTCATCCTTGTAAAGCTCTCTGATTGGCTCACAAAGCTCCATTTCCATATCATCTGGTAAACCGCCCACATTATGGTGAGATTTGATTGTATCGCGTAAACCACCTCCAGACTCAATCCAATCTGGAGCAATAGTTCCTTGAACTAAAAAATTACCACCATAAACCTTAGCTTCTTCTTCAAAAACACGAATAAATAATTCACCGATTATTTTTCGTTTTTGTTCAGGATCAGTTATACCCTTTAAACCGTCATAAAAACGTTCAGATGCATCAACGATTTTGTGGCGTACACCTAATTCTTCTAACATTGATGAAACAAATTTAGATTCGCCAAGTCGCATGTATCCAGTGTCTACATAAATTGCTAACAAATTATCACCTACTGCCCTAGCTGCAAGAGCTGCAGCCACTGTTGAATCAACTCCACCTGATGCTGCGATTATTGCCTTGCTCGTTAACTGAGACTTAAGGCTAGCAAGTGCTTCTTCGGTAAACTTTGCAGGATCAAAAAATGCCACGAATTACCATTTAGAAAGGTCTATAGGTATTTATCGCTATAAATTCTATTTAGAAGGCTCTTAATCTGATATTATGGCGCAAGAATTAGTATGGTTGGATTTGGAAATGACTGGACTAGATCCAAAAAGACACCGTATAATTGAAATTGCCTCAATTATTACAGATTCTGATTTGAATATAATTGCTGAAGGACCTGATTTAGTAATAAATGCTCATGATAAAATTCTAGAAAGAATGAATGATTTTGTACATGAAATGCATCATCGCTCAGGATTAATTGAAGAAGTAAAAAAAAGCAAGATTACAATTGAAGAAGCTGAAAAACAAACATTGGAATTTATTGAAAAACATTTGGGTACAAAATACAGACCACCACTTTGTGGAAATTCTATTGGAACTGATAGACGCTTTTTAGATGCTCAAATGAACACACTTGAACAGCGATTACATTATCGTGTTGTAGATGTTACCTCAATTAAGGAACTAGTAAAAAGATGGAATCCTGAAATCAACGCAATTATACCGCCAAAAATGGAAACGCACCGGGCACTTGATGACATAATTGAATCTATTAACGAACTAAAATTTTACAGAAAGCACTTATTCAAATAAATGAGTGGAAAAAATGTGCTAGTTACTGGAGCTAACGGACATGTTGGTTACACTTTAACTAAAATATTAGTAGAAAGAGGGTACAATGTTAGAGCGTCTGTAAGAAATAAAAATGACCCTAAACTTGTCTCACATCTTGATTCTTTGGACATAGAATTGGTTGAAATGGATTTGATGGACCCTGAAAGTATTGAATCTGCCATGCAAAATATGGAGGGACTGTTCCAGGTCGCTGCAGTATACCAAAGTTGGGCTAAGAATCCAGATGAGGACATTATAAATCCTTCAATTATAGGAGGAATAAATGCTCTGAAAGCTGCTAATAATGCTGGAATTAAAAAAGTCGTTTTCACATCAAGTACTGCTGCTGTTGGAAGAAGTGGACCAAATGGTAAAGCTTTGAATGAAAATGATTGGAATTTAAAATCGAAGCATCCCTATTCTTATGCAAAAACTGAAGCTGAAAGGAGAGCTTGGGAATATGCAAAAGAAGTTAATATGAATCTAGTAGTAATTAATCCAACTGCAGTAATAGGTCCTTATTTTCATAGACATACACCAAGTACTATGCTTTTTGATAAACTCTTGAAGGGTGAAATGGGCGTACTGCCTCCTCAAACTTTTGGATATGTTGATGTAAGAGATGTGGCTCTTGGACATTTGAAAGCTTATGAAAATGATAATGCTGAAGGAAGACATATTCTTTGTACTAAATGTTTAGATGGATTTGAATTAATGAATTTAATTCAAGAACTTGAACCTGAGCTAAAACTACCTAGTAAAATTGCACCGATGTGGCAAATGAAAATATTTGCAAGGTGGCAAGCGATAAAGACAATCTTTGGATATACGCCAATTGTTTCGCCGGAAACTGTAAAAGAATATATGGGGAAAATAACTAATTATGATTCTAGTAAAGCTAAAAATGTATTAGGTTGGAATCCAATGGAACTTAAAGATTCTTTGAGAGATACCTTAAGTTGGATTAAACAAACTTTACACTAATTCAAGGTATTTTGCAAACCAACATTTTAGAATGTGTGGTTATTTTATTTACTCGTTCTTCAGCCAATAATTCTAGTCCACAATTCTCAATTATTTGTTTAAAGTCAACATGCTTTCCAAGACCCAACCGTTTTCTAAAAGGATTCCATATTGTGCCTAAAATTCCCTTCTTGTCTTTGTAATGATTAACTATTACTATTATACCTGATGGCTTAGTAACTCGTATAATTTCTCTAAGAACGACTTCAGGTTCTGCTACAACTGCTAAAGTATGTGCAACAACTGAATGGTCGAAACGATTATCTTCAAATTCTAAAACATGTGCATCCATTTGCTGAAAATTTATTTTAGCTGCGAAATCACCATTTTCTTGTCGTTTACGTGCTTTCACTAACATTGGTTCACTATAATCTATAGCATCTACCTTAACAAAATCCGGAACATTTTTTAAAGAAATACCAGTTCCAATACCGACTTCGAGTATATGATCTCCAGATTTAAGATTGAGAGGTTTATACATTTTTGAATGGCCATCTGCAAATGAGGGGGCCATAAATCTATCATAAATGGGTGCGTATAATCTGTAAATTCCATGTCTATGGGTACGATTATTTTTAGTCACAATTGTATCAATAAGTGATGGTTTATACTATTAACAGAAAAGTTATCGAGATTTAACCTGAAATAAAATATACCAAACACCAATGAAACCAACTATTATTATTGTACTAAACCCAAAACCAGGATCTGCTCCATTCCATGAAGATATTACTAATAACTCACCATCTCCTTTAGTTGAAACTAACCAAACAAAATAAGAAGATGTTAATGACATACCAACAATAAATAATGCAATAATTCTTTTAACATGATTAGGAAGGGTTTTTCCTGAAGCATAATAATTAAATAATACTGAACCAAAATACTCATTGGTTAAGGTCCATCTGAATAATTTCTCACTAGAAAGAGAAAAAAGAAATGCAGCAGGAACGGCCCAAGAGACTGTTGGCCAACCTGGAATCCAAATTCCTACTATTGCAAAGAAAACAAATATAAATCCTAAAATCACATATACTTTACTACGCAGAGGGCCACTAGCCGAAAAATAAAATTCTACGATATCGTCAACAGTTGATATTTTCTTTGTCATTTTTAGATTATTACGAGACTTGTTCTCCTCTAATTATTTTCTAAGAAAGAACTTAGTTTAAACTAATAACGTCTAGATTAATAATTCATTAAACCATTTAAAAAACCCCCCTCGTTAGCACACCATGAAGCACGTAGTGTCAATAGAAGATTTGGATAACAAAAGCATCATGAGCCTCCTAAAACGTGCAAGTGAATTATTACCTGTAGCTAAAGGAAATAAGAAATCTGATAAATTAAAAGGAAAAATTCTTTCGACTTGCTTTTTTGAACCTTCAACCAGAACACGATTATCATTTGAAAGTGCAATGCAACGACTAGGTGGAAGTTGTATTGGGTTCGCAGATCCTTCTGCAACATCACATCTGAAAGGCGAAACTCTATCAGATGCAATACGTATGGTATCTGGATATTCTGATGCGGTGGTTCTTAGACATCCAAGAGAGGGGGCTGCGAAATTAGCATCTGAAGTCTCTGATGTCCCTATTATTAACGGAGGAGATGGTGCAGGACAACATCCTACACAAACCCTTCTTGATTTATTTACTATCAAGGAAGAGGTTGGAAAACTAGAAAATTTAAAAGTTGGAATGCTAGGAGATTTAAGATATGGACGAACCGTTCATTCGCTATCACAAGCGCTTGACCGTTTTAAAACAAGATTGTACTTTATTTCTCCTGAAAGTTTAGCAATGCCTGAACACGTAACTGATGACTTAACAAATGAATGGTCAACTCATCAAAGTTTAGAAGAAGTACTTGGTGAACTAGATGTGCTTTATGTTACCAGAATACAAAAAGAAAGATTTCCAGATATTGAGGATTATAAACGAGTTGCTGGAGCATACCGAATAAATTCCGAATTATTAAATGGCGCAAAAACTAAAATGAGAATATTGCACCCTCTACCAAGAGTCGATGAAATATCAACTGATGTTGATAATACCAAACATGCAGCTTATTTTAGACAAGCATTCAACGGAATACCTGTAAGAATGGCATTACTAGAAAAATTAATTGGAGGGAAATAATGGGCGAAAATTTGCTACGTGTACAACCTATACGAAATGGAACTGTTATTGATCACATCAAAGCTGGCCGTGGAAAAAAAGTCCTTGACATTCTTGGTTTAAGTGGAAGTGAGACAACTATTAGTTTATTGATTAATGTTCAAAGTAAAATTCAAAAACGTAAGGATATCATAAAAATTGAAGATCGGGAATTAAATGAAGTTGAAATAGAAAAATTAGCTCTATTATCTCCTGATGCTATTGTTAATATTATCAGAAATTATGCTGTGGCTGAAAAAAAGAAAATTGAAACTCCACCCTTTATTTCTGAATTAGTTCATTGCCCAAATGAAAATTGCATATGCAATAATGAAAGAGGAGTCTCTACTAACTTTAAACTACTAAGTGAAGAAAATCTCCAAATTAAATGTACCTACTGTGGACGTAAAATAGAAGAAGAAAATATAACTTTTATTTAATTAAAATCTATCGTCTAAATCACCAGACTTAATTAAAGCTTGAATCTCTTTAGGATCTTTACTTTCACAGCTCAATCCCATTGATTTTGCAACTCCCAATATTTCTGAAGTCATGGCTTTAATATCTCCACCAGTTAAACCAGGGCCTTTCTGTTTAGCAACTTTAATTGCTTTTTCCAATGGTAACTCTGCTGCAACTACTGTACCTGCTTCTCCTGATCCTTTATCTATGCCTAATACTTGCTTTATTAGAGAAGATGCTGGTGGTGTACCTACTGTAATTGAGAAACTTTTATCGTCTCCAACCTTAACTTTTACAGGTACTTGCATACCTTCCATATCTTTTGTCAAAGAATTGATTTCTTCGATTACTTGCTTAACATTGACTCCAGATGGACCTAATGCTGGACCTAATGGAGGTCCTGCAGAGGCTTTACCTGCATCAACTAATGCTTCAACTGTTTCACCCATTAATTAACTTCCTTTTCTAAAACTCGAACATGATCTCCTCTAACAGTAATAGGGATTGGAACCATGGCTTCGAATAATTCAACTGTAACTTCTTCTTTAGATTGATCTATGCGTTGAACTCTTGCTTTCTCACCCTTAAATGGCCCTGCAATTACTTCAACTATATTGCCTTCTTCAATTCCAGAAACTGCCGGAGGTGGGGTCAAATGGGGTGTTAATTCTTCAAGTGTTGTTGTGCCAAAAGTATCTGGCTCCTTGGAACGTCCATAGCCTTTACCTTTATTCATTACCATACCTCTAGCATGCGTTAAACCTTTCAGATTATCTCTAAGTGCTTCAGGGCTATCAGTTTCTACAAATATATATCCTCTTAATTTTGAAGGGGCAAGAATTGCATATATTGGAGCTCCACTTCTTCTTGCTCTATCAGCAAGTCTTTCACTTGCAGTTCGTTCGTGCCCAATTTGAGACTTCATCGTATAAATTTGAGTATCTGATGAGGGACCTTCAACGGCTTCGATTGGATTTTCTTCTTCTTCTTCAATGAATTTTGCCATAATATCTAAATTCCAAATAAATCTGCTACAATAGGTGGGGCTTTTAGCCAAACATAATATACTACAAATCCAATTGCACCTACAATACCTATTCCAATACCAACAACCCAAGAACTTTTTACAAACTCATCCGATGTTGGTTTACGTGCAAGGCGTAAAACACGACCATACTGACCTCTACCTATTCGCTTAAAGCGTTCTTCGAGCTTGTGTTGCATTTGCCAGACGTTATCGATGAAACTCATGGTATTATTGTACGAATTCTATGCCGTATCTGTTTTGCATTTCGTTATCTACTCCCGATGGTGGTCCCAATATTTGAGAAGACTTTACACCAGTGACTACGAGCATAACTCGTATCTGATGTTCGAGGGTAGAATCTACTGAAGCTCCCCAAATGATTCGGGCATCTTTATTAATCTTACTATGAACTTCTTTAACAACTTCATGCGCTTCTTGGAGAGTCATATCGTCTCCGCCAGTAACATTCACTAGTGCTCCTTTTGATTCAGCTATATCTAATTCTAGTAATGGTGATGTTAGGGCTGCAATTACTGCATCTGAAGCTCGATTTGCACCTTGGCCTTCACCCATACCAATCATAGCTACACCACCTCCATCCATTATAGAACGCATATCTGCAAAATCTATGTTAACTAATCCACCATGCGAAGTAATTTCAGTCATACATTTTATTGCATTACCTAATATCTCATCTGCATGCCTAAATGCTAAATTTAAAGGTAAATTCATTATATCGTCTTGTAATAATTTATCATTTGGAATCACTATTACTGTATCTGCTGATTTTCGTAATTTCTCAAGTCCTAAACGTGCATTTCTTGTTCTACGTGCACCTTCATTACTAAATGGAAGTGTGACTATAGCTATAGTTAATGCTCCTTTTTCCTTAGCTAAACGAGCTATAACTGGCAATGAACCAGTGCCTGTGCCTCCACCTAAGCCTCCTGTAAGAAAAATGATATCTGCATCCTGACAAGCTTCCAATAATTCAGTTCTAGCTTCTTCGGCTGCACCTTCTCCAGTTCCTGGTTCTGAGCCTGCTCCTAAACCCTTTGTCAGTTGTTTACCAATTAACATTCTATGTGGAATCGGTGTATTGAGTAAATGCTGTGCGTCTGTATTCAAGGCTAATAGCTCTATAGAATTCATGCCTTCTTTGTATAATCTAGTTAGTGTATTATTGCCAGCCCCTCCACTACCTATAATCAAAATATTCGTCTTTAATTTGGATACTAAAGCCTCTAATTCACTCTCATCCGTTTCACCTTTGAAAGTGCCATCATCGGCGAGCATCTCTTGTAAAGACTCTTCATCCATCTTACTATCGATTTTGATTCACTATATAAAATCAATCTATATTTTTAACTAATACCTTATTTATAGAGATGGTTTCTCAATATTAACAATGAAGAAATCTTCTTTCAGATTATTGAACCGAAAAAGAGTACTTACGAGTTCAGTAGTTTTATTGATGATGCTTCAAGTCATAATGATACCTACTGTAGTGGGACCTGCCAATATAGAAGCGAATTATGGTACTGCTGAAGAATTGGATACTTTTTTCCAAAGTGTTAACCAAAGAAATGATGAAATAAACGAAACCGTTATTGAAGAATTGAATTTTCTAAGATCACTGCATGAAGGAAATGAACTTTCCGTATCTTTACTAGATACTCGTCGTTCTGAAATGAATAGTAAAGATGAAAGTGAGGATGTAACTGCAGATATATCAGATTATGAGACTGTTATCTATGATTATTCTGAAAGAGGGTTAAAACCTACTGACGTGAACGACCTAGAACCTGTTAAAACCGATATAATTAATACTATGCAAAATGATGCTGATTTATATCAAGATTCTTTCTTAGGTACTGCACTATCCATTTTCACTGAAACATATTTAATTTATTGGGCATATGATGCAAACGGAAATGGAATTATTGATGTAGGTGGTTGTGAACCTGAACCTAGTCCTGGTGAACCTTGTGAAGAAGGAGTTGAAGAAGCAGACTTAGTATCTACTCTTTGGGGAGCTTCAACAGCTTTAATTGCAGCATGGGTAGAATCAATTGGTTTAGATAACTTTGCGGCTGATTTTATTTTATCTTTCATTAATATATTAGATGAAAGTGATACTTCATGGATACTAATCGACATAGATGAAGATGGAAATAACGAAATACGTGCTAGATTAGTACCAGTAGTTAATGATCTTATAAATGAGGATACAGACGTTAATCCACTAGATGGTGATGTTGGGTTAGAGGCTAATCTTGGATTAAGTTTTGAGTTTGAAGAACTAGAAGAATTAAATCAAACCTTAGATATTGCCATCGTAAGAGGGATAACATATAATGATGAAAATGATGTTGATCAAACTTATGTGTGGGGCGTTAATACGCAATTTCCACCAAATGAAGTTCCAGATGAATATAGCTTATCTGTCGTCATTGAAGAGTTTATCTTTACTATAGGTACAGATGGTAGTGGTGGTATTGGATTAAATCCCGGAGATGTTGATTATGTTAATGCACCATACCAAATTAACGTCTTAATGAATAATGAGACTAGCGATCCATTCAATAATGGAATCGATAATTTAGACATTGCAATTGGGTATCTTAAATATAATTGGAGTAGTGGGACCACTATAAATCCTGGTGATGCATTAGAAGAAATAACATTCATAAAAATTGATTTAGATAATCCTAGAGGAAAAGTTCCCCGAGAACTGGGCATCAGACTTGTGTCCCAAACAAAAGATGGAGTCGATAGAGACTCAATTGAATTATACGCTCCTGAGACTGAAACGGCCGATCCAAATGAACCTGACAAAAAATTCAACTTAGGCTTTCAGTATTATGAATATAATCTGAATCCAGGAGAAGATATTGATCCTTTCTTATCACATATTGAAGCCGATATTACTGGAGTCCCAGTTTGTAACTCTTCTTCATCAATATCAGGTGAAGAAATATGCTTAGATGAATTAAATATGCCTAAAGCTTCTTTATGGCTAGAAGTAAGAAATGAATCAACTTCTGAGAGAAATTGGACTGTAATAGAATTTCATTCAACGGAACCGATTGAATCTATAGTCTATGGAGATTATGAATACTATACTGAAGACGAAAGAGGAGCGACATGGGACGACCATGATTATCAACTATTTACTGGACTAGAAATATATAATTTACCTGAAAGTTTAGTTTTGGAAGGAAATCTTCAATTGGATGAAAGCGGAGGGAGTACAATTCCAGTAAATGATGATGTAACAAGCATTGATAGCTCGCTCGTAGGAGGATTGATTAGCGATTTATTAATTGGATTGGCTGGAAGAATTGTTTATGTTGGAGATTTGTTACGATCTATTCCGAAAGCTGTATTGCAATCCACGATTGGTGAAGGTGATGGTGAAGTTGCAATCAGGTTAAGAAACCGAGAAAATGAACTTGCTTACATCGATAAAATATTTGTATATCTTACAAGTGATAGATATCTAGATCTTAATGATGGAAGTGGTGATGACTATTTTGCAATATATAACGAATCTTCATATTTAGATAATAATGCCGCTAATTCTAGATCTTCAATCTCCTCGAAAAATGAAGATTATGGGTTTAGTGCTAGAATAACTGATATCGGCGATATTGATTTTTATTCAAGAGAAGGAATAACTAATATTTCGCTATCTATGAATCCGACAAGAGATAAACCATTCAGAGTTTATTTTGAAGGGATAGATGATACTGGCGAAACATCACATTGGGCGAACATCACACTTAGTAATGTACCTAATAATATAACTTTGAATGTAGATAATGGTAATTTAGTTTATGCGGGAGGAGATGACGCTAATGAAATAATTGATAATATAATTTTTACAAGTTTTGCAAGTGGAATTTACTCTCGTTTAAAATTAGAACATTTACCAGGTTCTGCAGAAATTGTCAGTTCTGACGGTGATTTGAGACTAATTACTGATAGTTGGTTTAACTTTACATTTACAATAACTAATGTTACAGAGAATGAAAAAGCAACGTCATGGATTTGGAATCATTCCGTTTACAATGGAAGCTCAGTCATGTTGTACCAAAATAACATGGGATTAGAAAACGAAACTGCAAGTTTATCTGGAAATTTGAGTTGGATTCAATCTTTACAATTAGATGATGATGGGAGTGGAGAATTAGCTGATTTTAAAATTAATCATAAACAACCAGTACAATTCAAAGTAGGGGCAATTGATGATACTGAGTACGAAGAGGATTACAAAGGATTGGACGCATATGTATTCATTGATAGCTTACCTGCTGAAATTATCGTAACCGTACCTATGCTCGATAGTGAAAGTATTATTAGCGGTAATGTTGGGGAAATTAATGATTTACGGGATGTTGCACGATTTATTGAAGCACTTTCTGAAATTGGAAAAGCTTTGGTAAATACTGTTGCCGATTTATCAATTAATTTAGTTACTAATGTAGAATCGTTTGAAACTGTTGCTAGGTTTTTGTACAATATTAATGAAGAAGTATCTGTAACTGCTTGGGTCAATAAAGGAAACATTGAGCTATTGGATGAAACGCCAAGATGGGTAGAAGGGCTTTGGTCTAGCCAGAAAGATGTTGAAGGAGGGACTATTCTAGGAGCTAGATTGCTCCTTAAGGGGCTCCCTCAATCTGTAGATGTAAATTATACTTCAAAAGGAGATGACATAGATTTAGAACTTAGTTTAGAAGATTTTAATTATCGAGATACTGCCGATTATATTATATTCCAAGAAGAAGGGATAATTGGACCTAGAGTAACTGCATTTATTGAAGAAATACCAGTAGGGTTAGATTTGAACCTAAATGCAGATTTGGTACTAAATGCTACAGTTGAAAACTTAACTCTTAGTGGCAGTATAACTATGAATACCAGTCAACCTGTTGGCCCAATTTATTTAGTTCTAGAACAATTTGAAGAAGAAAATCCATACCGTGTTGAGGCTTTTGTATCGAATCTTCCCGGAAGTATGATTCTAAATATGGAGATTCATGGTGATTTATTAGAATTTAATATAAGTTCAGACCAAGGCATTGACACTGTAGCTATTGAAATTGATTTAGGAGATTCTAATGAATTAGAAACATATTGGACTGAAGGAATTAGTCTTGACATGTCAGATGAAGGTGCAATGAATATGAAGGCTTATCTTCGAGGAATTTCTCCTAATATTGGACTTAAACTTTGGGACCCTATAGATGAAGGTACTCAATTAGACCTCTCTCTTGAAGAGTTCAATAATGATGTTCCGGCAATGGATCAAATATTAGTAGATATTAACAATTTCGAAAATAAGAGTGTTTTACTTCGAATTGATGAATTGCCAAATGATTTTGATCTAAATGCATCTATTTACTTGGATGATAATGGAATGGAAGGAACAGCTCTTATAGGAAATATTACTCTTGAATCTAGTAAACAATTAGGTTCAATTTATGCAATGGTAAGCGATAGTAACTCTCAAAGTCAACTAGAAGTTGCAGTACCGGACGTTCCTGAAAAAATTAATTTAGATGTTATTCTCGGAGATGAAATCGGAGTTGATTTTACTGCTTCGAGTGCTCCTTCAAGAGTAATTTTGAGTTTAGAATCGGGTAATATAACTGGAATGGACTTGCAATGGACACATGGAATTGTCTTGAGGCAAAATGATTTTGGGGATGCATTATTATTGTATTTGGAAGGGACTGTTACATCTGCAAAACTTTCTACTGTATTTGGTGAACCTGATACCATTAACTTGGATTTAGGAGATTGGTCGCCAATTACAAAATGGATTTATCTTGATTTAGACAGAGGACCCAAGGAAACTGCTATCGAACTTTTTTTAGATGAAGTGGGAAATAATAATAACATAAATGCTTATTTTCAAACTGGTAAAAGCGAAGGACGTGACTTAGATGCAATATTTGACATTCACCAAACAGGAGGAATTGGTAGTGCCTATCTTAAAACGCATAATCAAACAAGACCTTCATTTAATGAAATTTATTTTTCAAAAATACCTACGGACTTACAGGCTGATTTAATTGTTGGGAAAGAAATAGACATTATTTATGAAGCTGAAGGAACTTTAGACTATATCTGGGTAAAAACTGCTAATAAAGACTACGGAAAATGGAAATCTGCTCAAGCTATTGTACATGATGTCCCTGAATCATTCCATATGGGAATTGATCCAAATTATGAATTCGATATGGACTTAGCATTTGCCTTTCAAGGATTCCCAAATCTTTTTGTTTCAACAAGTTCCTCTGAAATTGATGTGTTGTTAATGGTTGATGAAGGATATACTGGCGGACATTCGGGCACTTTTATTGATGTCACAAATGTAGGCGATAATACTAGTATGATTTTAGATGGAGTGAATTATATTATTGACGCACCTAATGGGATAGATAGTGCATATCTAAGAGCCACTAACTCTCCAGCTACACCTCAATTTTATCTAGATTATATGGTTATACATGCAAAAGATGTGAAACATGTTGAAATTATACCAAATCAACTTTTTGGTCTTTATCCTGTATTTGAATTAGCTAATGCTGATGGTGGAGAATTATCCTTTGCTATTGGTGGGGAATTAAGTATCGGATCTATTAAACTTGAAACATCTGCAGTATTAATGGATTTAAGAATCAAGGAAGTAGGAGGGAAAAATATTTTGCCTACTTGGTTAGGCGTTCAAAAGAATGGGATAGATACTGAATTAGGCAATAATGAGAAGCATTACATTCTTCCTGAACCTGGTATGAGTCTGATCGCATCTTTGGTGGCAACTATATGAGCTTTAACAAAGAACAGAAAAAAATAATAGCTAAATTTGGGACTATTATTCTTGCATTTTTTATAATATTTGTATCTTATTCTTATATTCTTCCAAGAACTGAAATTGAAATTGATACTGTATATCATAGTTCGTATTCCGGATTATTTGTACAGTCTCGAATTAGCAATATGGGTACTGAAGAAATTACCGATTTGAAAGTAAAAATCAGTGTATGGAATGGAACAGAAATGCTCGAAACGGATACGCATTATCCGGGTACTTTAAAGGCAAAGCAATCTGTTAAACTCGAAGCTCTTATGTTTGATGGACCTCATGCTGATGAATATGATTTGATTATTGTATTAGATTTTAATCAAGAAAATGATAAGAAAAATATAATCTATAACTATAAGATTGCAGATTATGGAAATCTAGCATGGCACGATCAATATTTTAGTTTCTAAGTATAATGTAATCCTTTATTAGGGGTTAGTATAATGTGTAAATACTGGACTTAACCCCGGACTCAACACTCATGCCCAAGCAGATTATATCGGCTTCTGAAATGGAACGCTACGGCTATTGCCCACTATCGTGGCACTTAGATCTTAAAGGAATAGATGCAGAAGGTGAAGAAGTTAATACAGGTGTTGAAAAGCATAAAGAGATGGGAGATTCACTGAAGAATCTTCTAGTGGAAGAAGAAAAATCAAGAGAAACGTCTACTACTTTAATGACAGTTGTAGGATTAATTATGACGCTTGTAACGCTAGCTATTATAATATTATGGACTTTTGATGATGATTTGTTAAAAAGAAATTTAGGAGTTATTTTATTAATTTTGGGGATTGGATGGATGCTTGTTGCATCTCTTTTCCTTTACAAATTATTATTATCTACTGAAAAAATAGATAAATTACGTGATGATTATAAATTAGGTGAGAGTGATATTGAAACACCGGATGCACTAACAAAAGATACACCTGTATTGAAATCAAATAATTATAATTTAGCAGGTAGGCCTGATTACTTAATTAAAACTGAAAATATGAAAATACCAGTAGAAGTTAAAACTGGTAGAAAGCCTAAAGCTCCATTTTTTAGCCATGTTTTACAGATTGGAGCATATTGTTTATTGTCTGAAGAAACATTTGGAACTAAACCTACTCATGGCCAAATAAGATATGGGTTTGATAATGAACCTCATGAGGTTTTATGGGATTCGAAACTAAAAAATTTAGTAACTGATAAATTGGAAGAAATGAATGATATTCTTAATGGAAATATGAAAGCACATCGAAATCATAAAAGAGCTGGAAAATGCAATAGTTGCTCTAGAAGAAAGGGATGTCCTGAAAGGTTGAGAAACTAAATATGAGTAATGAGACATATGCTTATACATACATACCATTAATGGCGGCCAAGCAATGATTCCAGTAAAAGTAGCTATTTCAGGCCAACCAGGGACAGGAAAGACAACCACAGTTCTGAGAATAGCCAAAATGGTTGAAGATAAATTTACTATTGGAGGTTTCACTACACACCCTATAGTTGAAGAAGGTGAGACTGTAGGATATAATCTGAAAAATTTTATAACTGGTGAAGAAGAATTATCGGCATCAGTTAGATGGGATGTTAAACCAAGGCTTCCTGGGAAAACACCGGAATCGACTCCTTTAGGAATAAGATTAGATGCAGTCAATCGAATCGCTACAGAATCTGTTGCTAAGGCAATTGAAGAATCCGATTTAATTTTGGTTGATGAAGTTGGTAAATTAGTATCAGAATCAAAAGAATTTAGCGCAGTTCTAAAAGAAGCTCTAAAATGCGGTAAACCTATGTTGATTACAATGCATAAAAGATCCCGTAATCCCTTATTGCAATCTATTCGTAAAAGAGATGATTTAAGAACCTTAGAAGTTACTCCGATAAATTCAGCAATACTCCCCTCTAAAGCTGTTAATATTCTAAAAACCGGAATGGTGTGAAAGAATTCCAAGAAGGTAAAGCCGTATTCAGAGCCAACCTTTCCGGAAAAGATAAAGGACCGGGGAAGGCTAAGGGTGTTTTCTATAATCCGGCAATGAAATTAAGTCGTGATTTACATGTTGCTTTTGCTAAAAAATTAGATTTTAAAGGAGTTTTATTAGATGGGCTTGCAGCTTCAGGGATAAGAGGGATAAGACTAGCTCTTGAAGCTAATTTTAATGTTGAGTTTTGTGATACTTCTACTTTAGCAACTGAAACTATTTCTAAGAATTTAGATTTAAATGGAATTGAAAGCAAAATTCATAATATGCCTGTGGAAGAACTACTTCTTAAAAAAAAATATGATGGAATAGATATTGATCCATTCGGAACTCCTGCACCCTATATTGAGGCTGCATTGAAAGGACTGAAGAATAATGGGATCTTAGGAATTTCAGCAACCGATACTGCCGTTCTTTGTGGTGCTAAACCTTCAATTTGTATCAAACGATATGGGGCTATGTCAATGAAAAGAGTAGCTGCAAAAGAGATAGGTATCAGAATTCTTTTGGCAAGAATTCATAATTTAGCATTACTAATGGGGAAAGGAATTGAGCCTTTATTATGTTATTCAGAAGGACATCATTTACGTGCTTTTATCAGAGTTACGACAAAAAATAATGTTTCTTTAAAATGGATTAGTCCACAAATGGAAATTATTAACGAAGAAGTTAAAGGTGCTGCAGGGCCTTTGTGGACTGAGAAAATTATTCAAAATAAACTAATACCTGAAAACTGTGAAGGGCTATTGGGTCGTTTTTTTAGCACTCTAAAAGAAGAATCTGATGGGCCTCCGGGGTTATATGACATCAATGACATGGCTAAAGAGGCAGATATTGGACAAACACCACGAAGGGTGAAAATTGTAAAGATATTACAAGATTTAGGATACTTTGCTAGTTCAAGTGTCTTTTCGCCCCTTGGAATAAAAACAACAGCCCCTAAAATGAAAAGAAATGAAGCTTTAGAACGCGCCCAATCTTTATAATACCCCTTTAAGTCCGCAAAACCCCATGGAAGTATCCGTAGTTAACAAGACAAAAAACGAATTAGAAATTGAGATACGTGGTGCTAATGAAACTCTTTTAGGACCTTTAATGAATCATACTTTAGCTAATTCTGATGTAGATTATGCTTCTTATTATATGGGACATATTGTTTTGGATTATCCTAAATTTTACGTTAGAACCAAAAAAGGAACTCCAAAGAAGGCCATTACAAAAGCTGTGGAGACTATCATCGCTGATATCAAAACTATTAGTGACGGACTAGCATAGGTTCATGGAATCGCCGGTTAGACCGGAAGTGGGTAAAGAATCATATCTTTCAAAAACAAATGGAATAAATGGAAAACTACGTGAAATTCCTGAAGACTTCATAGTAAATGAAATCATTGAAAATAAACATCGTGCACATTGGGCCTGGTCCCAACCTTCAGATAATGGAAGACATTGTATTGTTAAGGTGACCGCCAACAATTGGGACACTCATGTTTTAGTCAAAGAGATCTCTAAAAGATTAAATATTGGACAAAAAGCTATTGGTTTTGCAGGTACGAAGGATAAACGTGCATTAACGACGCAACACTTGTCCGTAATGTCTTCACCTAAAAAAATTAGTGAAATAAATCTAGAAAATGTTTACATTAAATTTCTTCATAAGTCAGTAAAACCTGTAAGACTAGGAAATCTAGTTGGTAATGAATTTAAAATTAAAATTTCACAATCTAGTAATGATGAAGAAACTATTACCAATATTTTAGAAGAATTAGAACAAGGTTTTCCAAATTACTTTGGAATTCAACGATTCGGAGCTGTACGTCCAATTACACATATAGTTGGGAAAAAAATAGTTCAAGGTAAATATGAAGAAGCTGTTTGGGATTATTTATGTGGTGGCAAATTCGAAAGTTTTGGTTCAGAGGCAAGAGAAAATCTAAAACATACTAAAAATTTAACTGCAGCTTTAGAACAGTATCCACATAAATTATTATTTGAAAGACAAATGATTGGGTATTTAACAAGAAATAAAGAAGATTATGTTGGAGCAATAAGGCAATTACCTGAAAACCTATCTAAAATGCTTGTACATGCTTACCAAAGTTTAATTTTTAATCATGTTCTTAACTTAAGAATCGAAAATGGATATGGTATCCACAAACCTTTGATTGGAGATAATGTAATTCCTGTTGACATCTATGGAGGTCCAGATCAAAGGCGAGTCATTGAAGTTACAGAAAGAAATCAAACTAAATTGGAAAAAAGATGTAACGAAGGGAAAGCATGGATTGTTGGTTTGTTGCCTGGAATTAAAAGTGAACATACAAAAGGAATTCAGGGAGATTTAGAACAACAAATTATGAATGATGAAAATATAAATTTCAAAGATTTTTCAATTAGTGAAATGCCCGAATTATCCTCATTTGGGATGTATAGACCTTTAAACCAAAAAATGAATGATTTGAAGTATACAATAGAAGATAATGGAAACCCAACTTTTGAATTTTGGTTACACAAGGGTACATATGCTACTTCTTTTCTGAGAGAAATAATGAAATGTGAAGATATGAGGGCATATTAAATGAATCCAAAATGTATACTTTTTGATTGTGACGGAACCTTGGTGGATAGTGAAAATATTACAAATCGTGTTGTTGCAAGGATGGCGCGTGAATTAGGAATAAATATGACTATGCGCGAAGCTCAAGAAAGATTTGGTGGTAAAACTCTTGATGCTGTAATCTATGGAATGAAGGAATTGTCAGGTAAAGATATTCCAAATGATTGGTTGCCAAGATTAGTAGAAGGTGTTAGTAATGCCTATGAAACTGAATTGGTACCTATGGAAGGAATAAGGGAATTACTTGATAATATCAATATTCCTATATGTGTAGCTTCCAATGGAGAACCCAATCATGTCAGAAGTTCATTAATTCTAACTGGGTTAACTGAATATTTCAATGAAAATATTTTTACAGCATCGGAAGTTAAACAACCAAAACCTGCACCTGATTTATTTCTTTATGCTGCAAAACGAATGGGCTTCAAGCCAAAGGACTGTGTAGTTATCGAAGACAGTATACCTGGAGTAACTGCTGCAGTTAATGCTAAAATCAAAGTTTATGGATTAGTGAAATTATGTTCAGCCGAACAATTAGAGAATGCTGGTGCCATACCTTTTAAGACCATGCATGAATTATCTAAATTATTAGGAATTTGAATGAAATCAAAGGCCAAGATATTCACTTTGCTTGCTGTCGGATTTCTTATGGGATCTGGCATTAATCAATACATGTACGATAGAGACCTAGATGGAATATCTAATGAAAAAGATGCTTTTCCTAATGATTTTACCGAATGGAAGGATTCTGATGGTGATGGAATTGGAGATAATCAAGATTTGGATGATGATAACGATGGGTATAATGATACTGAAGATTCTTTTCCAAATGATGCCAGTGAACAAGAAGATAATGATTTAGATGGAATTGGAAATAATGCAGATTTAGATGATGATAACGATGGATATAATGATACTGAAGATAAAGATCCATTTCATGATATAGCCCTTAATTTTAACTTAGAATGGATCGAATTAATAGATAAGCAAAATAATCGAGCAGATGCACCAGTTATTCTTAATCTATACCAAAATGGTGAAAATATACATCGTTTTGATAATAATAATAATCCATGGAGAGTTCCATGGCAAGAACTATTTTATCTAAATAGTACTTTTGAAATAAATATTCCCGATGATATTGAAATGCACACATTTACTCTTATTGCAGTTAATTATAAGTTCAGAAATGCAGAAGAATTTGATATTAGTGACTCGAATGAGAGTTACCACTTTATAATTAATTATAATCTTAGTACTAATTCTTGGGAAAAAGAAAATAATGAAACTCTTGACGGGTCACTTGATGGATTAAATGAAAATGATGATGCGCGTATTTTTATTAAAATAGAAACATATAATTTTGGATACTTAAAAACATATAATTGGGAATTCAATGGATTAAATTATCAAGTCAATTATAACTTTGATCCAACAATATATTCGTTCTATAAGAATCAACCTCACACAATCAGAGAATATGAAGATTATATTTCTTTTGTTACTAAAGAAGAAGAATCTATCATTGAAATAGGATTAAAATTAAGAGATATCTCGCAAGAAAAAAGCTTTGACAGTTTAACTGAAGTTAATTTTGTTATGAGCTTTGCTCAATCATTAAAATATTCAGAAGACAATGTGACTTCAGGAGTTGGTGAGTATCCTAGATATCCAATAGAGACTCTAATTGATCAAACTGGAGATTGTGAAGATACTTCTGCACTATTAATTTCACTGCTGGAATCATTAGGATATGAATCTGCAATGATTTTAATTCCTGAAGCGTGGGATGGTTATGGTCATGCTGCAGTAGGAGTTAGCGTTAATGGTGCAAGTGGCGTAAATTATATCTTAAATGAGGGACAGAATAATGAAATTAGTTATTATTATGCTGAAACAACCGCACCGGGATGGAAACTAGGCGAATTTCCTGATTTAGATTCTGATGAAGCATATGTATATGAGGTATGAATGACTGAAACAAATGAAGAATTTCCTGTAAAAGTAAATGATGAAATTTATGGACCAATCTCTGCCAAAAGAATTATTTCTGATGTTAAAAGTGGAGAACTAACTGTTGAAGCTAGATTCTGGGACGGTGAAGATTGGATTCCTGTATCATTGCTATTAGATGAAAATGAGCGAAAGGATGACATTAATCTTTGGAACGATGATAATTGGACTAATGAACCTATAGAAAGAATCTCTGAAAATGGACCGCCACTTCCTGCATCATCTGCTTGGGAAGATATAGAACGGAAAGGTCGTTGGCTCATGATTTATGGTGACCATTTAGTTATTGAAGGAGGAAATATCAATAAAGAGGATCTAGGTTTAATCATGGAAGGGGAACCCCGAAGTGGCGGGATACCAATGAAAAAATTGCTAAATGTAACTTTTAGAGAAACAAATAACGGAATGACTATCATAGCCAGTAGTTTTCACAAAATGTATGAAGTGTACTCATTGAAATGTCAAGTTTCAAAAAGTGACAGTGACGAAATATTAAAAGAATTAAAAGACGCGGAAGTAAGAATTATCTCTCAATAAACTTTATCAGATTCTAAAAATGTGCTTCCAATTTTTGTAGAATAGCTGGTTTAGGTAAAGCTCCCACTAATCTATCAACTAATTGCCCATTTTTGAATATCATCATTGTCGGAATAGACATTATTCCATGCTGTGATGAAGTATTTGGATTCTCATCAGTATTCATTTTTGCTATTACAATATTGGAGTGTTCTTCCGAAATTTCCTCTAATACTGGAGCTATAGCTTTGCATGGGCCACACCAAGGTGCCCAAAAATCAATCAAGACTAATTCATTATTTTGAACTGTATCTTGAAAAGTGTCATCTGTTACTTGAATTGTACTCATATTTGATACCTAAAAACAGACAAAAAACATATTTTTGACTGCTATATTATACTGTAGAAGAAGGCTCAATATATATTTTGTTACTCAAAATACTGCCACTTGCCAACCTTTAGCTACTACTTGACTTATTCTCTTTGGAGCTGAAGATGATAAAAACTTGTAATCACCCATACTGGCAGTTAATCCATATTCATTTAGTGAAGCTCCACAAACAAATATTGCCGCTCCAAGTTCATGAATAACACCAATTGATGTTTGTATTTCTTTTCTAAAATCTTCACTTCCTTCGCGCAACCATTCCACACCTTCTCCCTGAAGCATTACTGCAATACTATGTGAACCTTCACCGGCTTGGTACTCAGCCATCCTAACTGCTTCTGCAGCTCTTTTCTGGTCTTCTGGACCACTAATAATAATGTAAAGTATTCCTTTTGCCGTCATGTATTTTGAACAATTATCTTAGAAGCAGTCTCTCTATCAATTGAAAATTCACCTTCTTCATTTTGTATAGTATAAACTTTATTATTTGATCCTTTAAGCAATAATCTACTACCTGGAATTATTCCTTTTTTCTCTAATATATTTGCTAATTCATTACTTTCAAATATTAATTTTACAATACCTGTTTTTCCTTCTCTAAAATTACTTAATGGTAAATATTTGTGCTCAACATCAGATTCAATATTTATTTTGTGACAAAAAAGTTCAGACTCTTTTTGAGGGTCAACTCCTAAGAATGTAGTAAGCTTATGCTCTACATCTCTTGTTAAAACATGTTCCATTCTACATGCTACTTCTGAAGCTTCAGTACCGTCAACTCCAAGTATCTCTGTCAAAAAACGTTCAAGAATATTAAATCTATGCTCGATAACATCGGCCACATGCTGCCCTTGTTTAGTAAGATGTACCCCATGATATGGTTCATAGTCTACTAATCCTAAATCTCCTAAACGTTGAATCATTTCTGTAACACTAGCTGGCTTCAATTCAGTTTTAGTTGAAAGATCAGATGTTCGAACTCTTTCACCGCTAGATGCTAATTCATTGATATTTTTTATCATCATTTCAGCACTTTCTGATAGAGCATCCATAGAAGACATAATTGGGATGAGATAAGAGTGTATAAAAAATTTAGGGAGACCTAAACTATATATAGAGACATTTTTTTAGGGTCACCTAATTTAGGGTTGCCTAAACTTAAGGATGTAAAAAAAATGGACATGGAAGCAGGATTTCTTATCGGATTTCGAGAGGCTCTCGAAGCAGCATTGATAATTGGAGTATTAGTCAGCCTACTGTACCGAACTGAACGAGAATTTATGGTCAAATGGGTTTGGGGTGGTGTAGTGCTTGCACTAGTAGCTAGTATACTAACTTGGCAAGCTTTTGAGATCATAGTTGGCGAATTTTCAAAGAAAAATGAAGAACTTTTTGAAGGGTTCCTATACCTAATTGCTGCAATACTTATTACAACAGTTATTCTTCATGTTATAGGGCATGCAACTAGAGAAGTTTTAGAAAAACAGGCTGAAAAAGCAATCAAAACACGTGAAGCATTTGGAATCGGTCTATTGGCTTTTGTTTCAGTTTGGAGAGAAGGTGTCGAGACTGTTATTTTTATAGGTGCTGGAACTGAAAGTAATGAAGCTATCACTGGATTATTCATTGGAATTACTATTGCCGCAGTACTCGGCTATGTACTATTTAGCTCAACAAAAAATCTAGATATTCGGTTCATGTTCAATATGTCTACCTCATTACTAATTGGTTTTGCAGCCTATCTTGTTATGAAAGCCATACATGAATTTGGTGAAATTGGTTTCATGGGAATGCCTGAAAGTTTTCCTTTACAAGTTTTTGGAGCATCAGTATATTTAGTGATAGCTCATTTTATTTCAGAAAAATATAGCGTCTCTTTAGTTGGATCTATAACTGGAACCTTCAAAGGAATTACGACACTCTTTACAAATGGAAATAGTAGAGATTAAAATTAACTATTTATTCGCCTTTATGCTTCATATCTGAAACAAACATACCTAAAAAGAAAGCACCAATAAAAGCAATGATTTCTTTAAATCCAGGAAAATTAAAGTCATCGCCGGTAGCTACTGGTAGAAAAAGAAGACCTAAATAAAGTGCTAAACATCCAAATCCAAAATATTGTGAATATTGTTTTAATTGTGCTATGTCCATGTATTTACAATGATATGTGTTTCTTAAGACTTACCCTTACTAAAAATATAATAAATAGGCGCAGTATGGAAATTATTCAATGGGCAATATTCAAGTTTTAGATGACCACACTATCAATCAGATTGCAGCAGGTGAAGTAATTGAAAGACCTGCTTCAGTTGTCAAAGAACTTGTAGAGAATTCATTAGATGCAAAGGCTAAGAATATTTGGATTCGTGTAGAAGAAGGAGGCACTGAGTTAATTGTTGTTAGAGATGATGGATTGGGGATGGACCGTGATGATGCTACACTAGCATTTAGAAAACATTCAACTTCAAAAATAAGAGAATTTGATGACTTGCAAGATGTTATAACTTCTGGATTTCGTGGAGAAGCCTTACCATCTATTGCATCTGTATCAAGACTCAGAATAACTACTTCCGAAAAAGATAGTTCTGTTGGTACGAGGATAACTATAGAGGGAAATAATAATCTCAATATTGAGGATTATGCTGCACCTCAAGGTACAACCATTGAAGTCTCAGACCTATTTTTCAATACTCCTGCGCGATCTAAATATCTCAAGCGTATTTCAACTGAACTACAGCATATTGTAAAAATAATAACAATCGAAGCTATTCGAAGGCCTGATGTTTCTTTTAATTTAGTTCATGGTGAAAGAAGATTGATTGAAGCACCAGCTTCAGATCTTAAAACCAGAATTGGTATTCTTCTAGGAAGAGAAGCTTCCAAAGAATTAATTGAAATGAGTGGGGAAATAGACGAATTGAGAATTTATGGGTTCTTGACAAGGCCCTCAGTTTCTCGAAAATCAATGGCTGGACTATATTTACATGTTAATGGAAGGCCAATTCAGGCTAGAAATATTAGTTATTCAATCAAAGGTGCTTATGGAAGTTTACTGCATGACGGCCATTTTCCAATTGGAGCTTTGTTCATAGAAATACCATCAAAGGATGTAGACGTAAATGTACATCCTGCTAAGACTATAGTAAGAATTGCAAACGAAGAAAAAATCAATAAGAGGTTAAGACAGATAATTCGAGATATCTTGGCTAAACAGGCTTTAATTTCACATGTTGATTTAGAAACAGCAAATACTAATTCAATATTTGGAACAGCAATTCCTACCTCAAAAACAAGAAATAAAGCAATTGCATTAAACTCAATTGATAGTTTTCAACAAGAATTTGACGTTGCCCTTCAAAAAGAACAAATCGAAACTAATATGCCTTCAATGAGGCCATTATCTCTAATAGAAAATAAATATATTGTGGCAATGGGCCTAGACGGGCTTTACATCATAGATTTTCATGCAGCACATGAAAGGGTAATGTATGAACGTTTAAAGGATCAAAAGCGCTTTAAGAGGGTTGGAAAACAAGATTTACTCAAACCAATCTCTCTTGAATTATCAAAAAGTGAATCTACTGCTTTTGAAGATATGCTAGGAGATATTACTGAAATGGGATTTGATGCTGAAAAAATAGGGCCGTCTTCATTTATGATAAGAAGTGTGCCGGCACTATTAGCTGGCTCTGAACCTGAAAGAATAAGAGAAGCTATTGATGATATAGTTGAAAGTGGATCAATGAAAACAGCTGAGGAAAAACATACTCTGATGATGTATACGGTTGCATGTCATTCTGCGTTGAGAGCTGGAGATAAATTAACTATGGCACAAATGGAATTTGTTATAAGAGAAATGGAATCAATTCCAAATCCATATGCGTGTGTGCATGGTAGACCTACTGTGATGACTATTACGCCTGCTGAACTTGATAAAAAATTCAAAAGAAGTGGATTTTAAGAACGTCGTTTTACAATTTTCTTAACTACTCTAACTTTTCTTTTTGGAACAGATAGTTCTGGTTCAGGAACTATAGAATTAATCTTAGGCGGCCTATTGGCTTCTAAATTACCAAATTGGAATAATAGAGCTGGTAACATGAAAACTGCTGCAATAAACGAGAGAAGAATCATTATAGCCATTATCATTCCAAATGTAATGAATAAAGGCATAATTGATAATGTAAGAACCATAAACCCAATAAAATCTGTAAAGGCTGACATTGCAATATTATTTCCAGTCTCATCTAAACTTTCTGACATCCACTCTTCTTGACTTGAATGTGGACTCTTATGTCTAGCTTCACGTACTCTTTGGACCATATGAATTGCATAATCTACTCCTAAACCAATAGCTAAACTAGATATTTGAACCGTTACTAAATTTATTGATGTACCTGTAAGAACCATACCTCCTCTAAGCCATATCGTAATTGCAACTACAGGAAATATTGTAATAATACTCAGACGAAGATCACGAAGTACAAGTAAAACAATTAAAAAAGCCAAAATAATGGCTACAACTAAACTTTCTTGAAAACTATCTGTAATTTCTAAGACATATACATATCTTTCATAACTTAAACCTGCAACTTGAGCATTGATGCCGGCCATTTCATTAATTTCATTTGAAACTGTATCTAATTGACTTTTCTGTACTTTCATCTCACCATACATATCATCGGGGCGCATGACCATAAACCAAGAACGTACCATCGTTAATTTTCCATCGTCAAGAACATAAGTAGCTCTAGCATCTGATGATGAAATATAGAAAGTTCCATCTAAATTTCTAGTCCCATTTGCATAAACATCCTCTAAAATATTATAAATTTCTTCATCGGAAGTAGGAAAACCAGTTGAAGGATCTACTGTCTTAGGAATGTAACCTGTGTTTTCTACATTAAGAGCTAAAGCAGTTTGTGTCCTAACAATATATGGCAAACTACCTAAAAATCTAGCACTAAAATTGTAATCAACTATCTTATTTTCAAGATTATCTATTGCAACTAAGTTATCATATGTAGCAAGATTATCTCCCTCAATTAAATAATATCCAGGTTCGCCTTGTTCGGTGAATGTTTCCTGCGCAATTATGATTGTTTGAATAAATCTAGAATCATTATCTGCATAATCTTTAACATCAAAAGTAGACTCTGGATTTCCCAAAATAATTGGAGATAAAATTATAGTTATAAGAAGAAAAATTACAAGCATTGGCATTGATCGCTTTTGCATCAACAAAGCCATTGATTTTACATTGAAATATTTACCTATTTTATCTAAAATACTATTACTCTCTTCGACTGGTTTTGGAGGACTAAAACTTCTCAATATTGGGCAAAAAACTCCCATTATCAAATAAGCTTGAATGATGCCTAAAGGTCCTAATATTCCCCATTCAAATAAATCTGGAATATTACTGAGTGTCGCCGTTCCAAAAGCTACTACTGTTGTAAGAGTAGCTACGCCTAATGCTGGAAATAATGTTCGAATAGATCCCCATGCAGCATTGAAACTAGCCTTCTGGGGATTAAAGGAAAAATCCTCGTCTTCTAAAGCTATCTTACGCCACCGCGTTAAACTGTGAATCGCAAAATCTACACCCAAAGCCAACATCAAAATTGGTAACATAGACGCAAGCTGGCTCTGTGGAAATCCTAACCAGAATGAATTTGCATTCATACACGCCATTAGTAATCCTAAACCAAGTGCACAAACAAGAACATCTCCTATATTTCTAAAGTAAAAAGATAATAATAGAACCATCAAAACAAAAGAAATCCCAACTAAAGGTAAAGTCGAATTTATTTGATTTTCAAGCTCAAGACCAAATGCTAAGTAAGAATAAAAGTTTACCTTTTCTTCTGATTCTAAAGGCTCAACATAAAAAGAATCTACTTGTTGTTCCCAATATTCATAATGTTCATAATCGCCTCTTTGCCTAGGGTAATCTGCAAATAATCTTTCTGAATTTGCCTCACCTGTAAGAGTATAACCCTTAGCTTTCCAGTACTCTTCTCCTGTGGCATAAAGCTCCACTGGATAATTGTCTTTGTCACGAGGAATTTTACATTCATTGTCTTTTACTATACATAAATCTGGAGAAACTATATTTCTGTAAATAAATGAACCATCTTCTGCCCTAAAATTAAACAATGAATTAAGGACATATGTTAATTCTTTGTCAGTTGCATTATCATAACTAGAACCTGTATAATTTATTATAAAAGAAACTTGAGTATCCATATTCATTATTGAACGAACTGTATCGGAAATGCCCCAGATACTTGAATTTTCATTTTGTTGTACTTGCCAATTAAATTTAACATCAAAATATTTACTTACAGATTCATCGGCAAGTAAATTGTCATTACGTTCAGTTGTTTCTCGAAATACTTCTAAATCTAAAACATTATGATCTTTAGTGTCTTCTGAATCTCCCATAACTATTTGGAATACTAACCAATATTCTTCTGGCATTTTTTCATCAGCTCTATCTGATGCTTGCCAAACTGGATCGTCAGGATAAGAAAAATCTTCTCTTTGATTCATTTCTCTTCCTAAACCTGGAGTAAATCCAGCTAGGATTATCAGAAAAAAAAAGAAAAATGCCAACATTGATATGCGCCAGCGTTTTTTCAATGATGCTTCATCCATCTTATCTAATGTTTAAACTATCTCTTATTAAACTTTAGGCATAATATACATCTATATTGGTTCTAATTGTGATATAAAATGATCATATTCTTCACCTAAATGGATATAGCATCTAATCCAAGGATAAAGCCGACCATCTTGAGCTTCCACAAATTGCCAAACATGTCCTTCACCTTCTAAATCTTCAGCAAGTAAAATATCTCCTCGTCGAATTATTATTTTGTGTTCTGCATCTTCTTCTACAATGCCACAGCTTTTGAATTCAAGACAACCGCTCAAAGTTAGTACTAATTGTCTTCTAGGGGCTGTATGTGCTAATTTTGGACCTTCGCCTTTCAAATTATCTGGAACTGGTGTAAGCGCAAATTGTGTTTTAAGATCACCTGTATTATCCTGTATATTCTCATTAAGGAATAAAGAGGAAAACATCCCTACCGATCCCAGTCCCGTTTTCTTCTCTACAGGGATTTTCATTTTTGCAAATCTAGTATGTCCACTATCGTCAGTATACATTCTGACTACTGGTATGCCCTCTGCCATAAACAGAGGGTAATTACCGCGTATTTATGCTTAGTGTATTCTACGGCGTAGACCAGCTGCGCCAACTAATACAAGTGCACCAGCTATGAAGCTAATATTTGGCAATCCGGAATCTTCAATAACCTCAGGTATTCTATCATCTTCTGAGCCCAATCCAACAATTATTGCTCCTGCCATACTCATAGATATATGTGGTTCACATACATAGTAATGAGTTTTGTCATCTTCAGTAAATGTATGCCTGAAATCAACTACATTTGAAGGATCTCCACTATAAAAACCAATTCTAGCATCTTCAAGATTCATATCTGCATCAAATTTTGTTGCAATCTCTACTACATTATGTTCTTCTTCTGTATCCCATATCCAACAAACTGTGTTGCCTACATTAATTAAAAGTTCAGCAGGTTCAAATGTATAACCATCAGCACCAATGGTTACAGTGTGGTCACAGTCTGGACGTGAACCAAATATAACCGTTACAGGTTCATTAGCATTGAATTTTGCATTGCTGCCTTCAATAACTAAATCTTCACATCCTTCACAGGATATTACTTCATATCCACTTAAGAGATTTATATCAACATACCATTTTTCATCATAATCTGAATCTCCACCAATAGGAATATAGAGATTATGGGTTTCCAATGATTCATCTACATCATCGAAATGTGTTTTGAAAGACGACCCCATCATTAATGGTAAACCTTCATTATCTGATACAGCTCCAATCATGTTTTCAGACATTGGCATTGGCTCATTATCTTCAGGATCATTAATTCCTACAATTCCATCTAAAATTGCAGGATCATCATCAGCTCCACAATAGTCCATATCAGGTCTTCCTCCTTCTTTGTAATGATTATTATCTGCTGAACAGGCATAATCTGGGTTTTGGCCAAAATCATCTGTACAATACCACATACCTTCAAAATTCTCACAATAGTACCACCAGTTGTCCCAAGTATCGCCGCTGGAAGCTGCATCCGTACACCACCAAACTGTGTCCTCACCATCTTCATTGCCTTCCCACTCACAGTAATAATACTCATTCCAGTATGCTTCACCATCATCGCGCTCTTCGTCGGAAAACTCACCTGCATCGTCCATCATTTCTATGATGATTATTACATTCTCCATAGCTTCTAAGGAGCCGATTTCTTCATCGCGATACATTGTACTGTTTTTCATTAAATGTTGCCAGTAATCAGGCCCATCATCACCACACTCATAACATTCATAATCGGCTTTGGGCATGTTAGTTCTTTCATCACCAACAATAAGTTCCGGATATACAAATTCAAGGGAATTATCTGATGGATCAAAATAAGCCACTGTTACTTCCAAACTTTCAAGCGTAATTCGAAGAAGGGACTCTCCATCCCAATCTTGACACCAGTAGGAACATGTGAAATTTGTCCAATTATAGTCATTATTCAAATTATTATCGTCAATATAATTCCATTCATCATATTCTTCATCGTACTCATGAAAACGTAGATAATGACTATCTCCATCTGCCTCAAGGACATCTTCGAAATATACTGTGATATTTCCGCCTTCGTCAACTTCAACAGAAGCTATATTTTCACCGCCACTTTCTTCATTCATCCAATAACTCTGGTCTAAAATACCTGAAAAAGTGTGTAAGTGACCATCTGAATTTGATAGAGTAGTACTAAAATCTATTCCAGATGACCAAGTGTCTTGTGCTGCTATAACAATTATGTAATCTCCCTCAGCTAGACTTACATCTAACCTATTCATAAAACAGTCACCACCATTGCTGCAATCAGAGGAATCGTAATAATCAAATCCGCCGTTAGAGGCAATGAGATTTTCTTCTGGATTTTGAGGGTCGAAATTATCTCTATAAAGATATGAACTTGTGGATCTAGAGTAGCATACATCTTCATCTTCCCAATGATCATAATAACATTCCCAAGATTGTGTAAGTATATCTCCATTCCATCTTCCTTCACTTATAGTGATCTCTTCGGTTTCGTAAAGAACAAACTCTTGATTTTCATAATATTGAGGGGAAGGAATCTGACTAAACGAACCTTGATCGACAGTTCCGTTAATGAAACCTATTAGCTCTTGTTCAGAAATAGATAAATCATCTGAGTGACTAAAAATTGTATGACTGAATGTACCCCAATTATCACAACTATATGGATCCGTTTCATCTAGTATATATCCATCGTCATCATCATAAATCCAATTCTCCCAACAGCGACCTGTTGTAGCCAAAGTTAATTCTTCTTGTTCTTCTAATTCAATTTTCAAAATGTCGTCACACTTATAATCTGTGTGTTCTGCATCCCACCATTTGCAATCATTCATATCAAAAGCTAAAATTTCATCATCCGTATTTAATTCTGCGAGATGTCCTTTGAAAAGAAGAATCTCTCCACTCCACAGATTGTGGATATATTCATCTTCACCATCTGGACAATTCCATTCATCATTATTAACTTGGTTTATCCATACTTTAGTCCCATCATGACAATCAAACCAATTAACTTCTTCACCTTCACAATCTTCACCACTCCATTCCTGACAATCATCAGAGTGATCCTCTGGTGTATTATTATCATACCATTGCTCATCGGCTCCATCATCACAGTCACTATAGCCATCATTTATCCAAGAGAAAATTATTCTTTCACCATTTCCACAAATAAAATTAGGATTCGGACTAGATAAGTAATCAGGAACGATAACCCACGTGCCTTCTTCTAGTGTAATATGCGATAATTCGTAAAGAGCAGTATTGTGATTATCATGATAATCTTCCTGTGCAAATGTAGGTACCATATAATAATCCATAAAATCTTCAGCACTTATATCTCCAGACTCATAAGCTGCCAATCCTATGAGCCAATTGGGTTGACATGCTTCTCCACCAGTCCCATCATACCAACATTGAACCCAAGTTCCACTGTCATCTTGGCGGAAATCATCTCCACAAAAATCAGAACTGGCATCTGAAGTACAATGGTCATAAAAGGCTGCCATACAATCCCTCACTGAACTACCAGAAAAGCAACTAGACCATATAACACATACTGGGTCATCGGTATCTGTACAGTAATCCTCTATGTAATCTTCACACTCTTCTGATCCATCATCATCACGGCATACTTCAGCATTACATGGGCTGTCGGGATTCTCTCTATCAAAAGGACAATCATCTGGGCCGCCATCTGAAGACATCATCATCTCAGTCCAGTGCTCAAAACACTCTTCATCAATTTCACTTCCATCAGTTCCAAGCATCTCTTCACACATTTTCACTATATCGCTACGAGCATCATCAGACCAATCAATAGGCATTTCACCATAAAATTCAATACTCCAATCTTCTAATGATTCCATTGTGGCACTTAAAAAATAAGATTCTACATCAGGGCCATCATCATCATAACAAGGTTCTCCCTCATCATATAATCCATTCTCATTAGTATCATCATAATCCATACAACCTCTGCCTTCTCCCGGTGGCCTATCTCCATCGTCATCATCATAACAAGGTTCTCCCTCATCGTACAATCCATTATCATTCGTATCTTCATAATCCATACAGCCTCCTTCATCAGCACCTACATTGTATGTTGGAACTGTGACAAAAGCGCTCATGACCATTATGAAAAATACAGCTAGCGTAGCTAGTCGGCTTAAGTTCATAATTCAGGTCTGTTAAATTAGTATATAAAATTAGCACTAAAATGCTAGAATACGTTAATAATCGTATTATCGAGAGTTAGAAGTTATTTTACTTCAAGTAAAAATATATCTTAATACTCTTATTAACGAATCGCTGCAGAAGCTGCTGCCGCCATACATTTAGTTACTTTTTTGGCAGTGTCAATATGTAATTTTTCATCTGGACCATGTGCATTTCCACCTGGGCCTCCAGCTCCTGTAATTATAAATTTAGATTCAGGATATCTAGATTGAAGCATCGCCATTACTGGGATTGTGCCACCTATAAACAACGACATTGGAATATTTCCATAAAATTTTTTACCTGCTTTATCAAGCATATCTGATAATTTATCAGGAAGTTCTGGTGAAAGAAAACCGTCTGCAACTTCAGTCATTACGGCAGAAACATGCGCACCATTAGGAGGATCTTTTTCAAGTAATTTTTGTACTTTTTCTGCAACTTTATCAGCGCTTACTCCAGGAGGAGTTCTTATCGAAATCTTAAGATCGGTATTTGTTCTAAGAACGTTGCCTGCATCTTGGATAGAAGGAATGCCATCTGCACCAATGATGGAAAGACTTGGCGACAGATTCATAGTTAAGAAAATATCAAGTGGATTATTGACTTGTTTCTTAACTCCATCTAGCAAAGGAAAATCATCCATTGATTCCGAATTCATCTCAACTATCTTGGTTGCTTGTTCCTTCATTTTGTCTGTTATTTCTATATGTAACCATTCTGGCTTTATTTCGCCCGTATTTTCATCTTCAATTCTTGACAGTAATTGTCTAGCTAATCTAAATGAGGAAGGCATAACTCCACTTCCATGACCAGAATGTACTCCAACCGAAGATACTTTGACAGATAGAGTGCCTGCTACAATACCTCGTAAACTTTCAGTAATCCATAACCGATCATAGTCAATCCCTCCAGTATCAAGTACAATTACTAAATCTGGAATTCCAAGAACTGATTCTAATTCATCTAAATATAATGGTAAATCTGGAGAACCACTTTCTTCACCTGTTTCAATTAAAAAACGGCAAGTTGGATGAGAAACTCCCTGATCCTGTAATGCTAAAATAGATAAAACTCCAGCATAGCCACCATACCCGTCATCAACACTACCTCTACCAAATAACCATCCATCCTCAATAACTGGTTTCCAAGGTCCCTTACCTTTAGACCATCCGCTTGCTTCTGGTTGTTTGTCAAGATGTGAGTAAAACAAAACTTCACCATCTGCATCTCCATCTATTTTTATCAAAAGAAGAGGTGAACGATTTTTTAGCCTATGTACTGAAATGCTCAGACCTTTTAATGGCAAACTACGAGTCCAAGCAATAAAAGTGTTAATGGCTGCATCCAAATAGCCATTAGCTTCCCATTCGGAATCAAAAGAGGGAGACAGTGCAGGTATCTCAACAAATTCACAAAGACTTGGTAGGACTGATTTGTCCCACCATTCTTCTACAAATTCGGATATTTTATCTAAATCTATTGAATCAGGCATGAAAATTACAGTCTTAGCTTACGTAATATAGCTAAGCCTAAAAATGAAATATGACATTACACAAGTAACAAAATCGAACGCAACTATAAAGACCCTCTGATTTCCTCAACAATATGGCTCCATGGTATCGCTCACATTTGATTCCATTCGGATTGGCTTTGATTGCCTTTTTGATTATAACTACAGGAGGATGGATACGTATAAGCGAAGCTGGAGAAAGTTGTCCTGATTGGCCTACGTGTTTTGGTACTTGGGGATTCAATGTAACACCTGAAGAGCAAGGTGAATGGTGGGAAGAAAACCCAGATGAGATAGATTCGCGCGGTGCAGGACATAGATATACTACTGATCAAATTTTTACTGAATGGGCACATAGAGGGCTGGTTGGGATAATTGGAGTTCTTGTACTTTATAGTCATTATACTGCCTGGTCCCTCAAAGAAAAAATTGGAGATAAAACTTACAAAATACATTATGCTGTTTCTATATTTTTAATTTTACAGGCTGTCTTAGGATATGTAACTGTAGATTTAGATAATGCACCATGGACTGTCTCAATCCACCTATTCATGGCTCTGATGTTTACAACCTCATTGTTGGCAGTGGGTCTTTTATGGTGGGAAGGTGAAAAAGAATTACCTGATTATCTTCGTGTACCTGATGCGAATAAAATCAAAAATATTCTTTGGTATACTTCAGCCATATTACTTTTCCAATTATTAATTGGTGCATATCTTTCAACTAGTCATAATAGAGCCGCATGCGGTCTTGGATTTTATGAAGGATGGCCACTTTGTGATAATTCCATTATACCTAATCTTAGTCAATTAGGAATATTCATTCAATTTGGGCACCGTATATTGGCAGTTATAGTTGGTGGATTATTACTATATGTTGAGAGAGAAGCAAGAAATGAATATGGTAACTCAAAGACAAGTATAACAACAATGTTGAAAATAGCAGGCATCTTTTACTTTATCAATATTTTACTAGGTGGATTGTATATTATTACTGCTGTTGATGGTGATTTTCTTGAATGGCTATCTTTACTACATTTATTGATTGGAGCTTTAACTTTCTTGATAACTTCTTTTGCATATTTAATTTGTATTATTCCTAGTGAGGTGAAATAATAACGGAAACTAGACCTTCTTTAGCCAAGATTTATTGGATTTTAATGAAACCTCGAGTTGTGATTCTTCTTCAAGCTACAGCTATTTGTGGTGTTTTTATTTATGACTTAAGAGAAGGTTATGATAATGGGAGAAATATATGGGATAGTCTCTTTACTTCTCTTATTGTTCTATTAGGTGGGTCTCTCGCAAGTGGAGGATCAATGGCCATCAATATGTGGTATGAAAGAGATATAGATCCTTTAATGGAAAGAACGGAAAAAAGACCAATTCCTTCAGGATATATCACTCCAAATCATGCTCTTGCCTTCGGAATTATAGTTTGTATAAGTGGCATTGGTTTAGTTTCATTATTAAGCAATAAAGAAGCTGGGATGATTACTGGATTCAGCGCTTTTTTCTATGTCTTTATCTATACTATGTTTCTAAAAAGAAGAACACCACACAACATAGTGATTGGGGGGCTTGCTGGTTCAACACCTCCTGCAATTGGATGGATTGCTGCATCTGGTGAAACTGATTCCATACTTCCTTGGTTAATGGTTTTGATTATATTTATGTGGACACCACCTCATTTTTGGTCACTTACACTTTCCAAAAGAAAAGATTATGGAGAAGCTGGAGTTCCAATGCTGCCAGTGGTAAGAGGAGAGGATGTGACTAGAAATCATATTGCAGCATATACTGCATCATTAGTTCTAGCCACTTTGTTGGTTGTAATTTATGGTAGTGCTGGAATAATTTTTCTAATTACTGGAATACTTCTATCTGGCTATTTTTCTTATTGTGCATTCTCTTTAAGAAAAACTAAATCTGAAAGTGATGCTTGGAATTTATTCAAATTTTCAAATATTTACCTTTATTCTTTATTTATTTGCCTAGTTATTGATTCTATTTATTTAATTAATTTTTAGAGTAATCAGCTTTAATTAACCCATCCTAAATATGCAAATACTTTACTTTATTAAGGAAGAAAAATGTCACTAATCGAAGATTTGATTTTTTTTGATAATCCCTCTATCTGGAATGACTTTGGAGGTACTAGTAGCGGCTTAGGAGGTATTGTATGGCAAATGTTTATTTGGTCTGTAATTGTAGGATTACTCGTAATTATTTGGTTAGCCTATAATTTAGCTTATTACAGACATAATGATGGTGATCCGGACCATAAAGATGCGCTAAAAGCAGGTGTTTTTCCTCATGAAAGGGGAAATACCATAATTGAGCTAACATGGACAATTGCACCTTTGATTTTGGTTACTTGGCTAACTATAATCTCATTAGCTCCTCTTAATTATTTATGGGATGTACCGGATGATGATGAAAATACTTTAATTATCGAAGTTACAGCAGAGCAATGGCAATGGACTTTCGAGATGCCTTCGGATTATACAATGCCTTCGAATTATACTAAATGTGGAGGCTTTGACAAAGACGGCAATTTAATGCAGAATAAGCATATTACATATGATTGTCTAGAAATTCCACCTGATACTAAAGTTATATTTAACCTAAATTCAGAGGATGTACTGCATGCATTTTATATTGTAGAAATTGGAATTAAACAAGACGTTGTTCCTAATTTACAAACTGTCGCGTGGCTAGATACTGGAACTGTAAATCCTGGTGAATATAACATCTATTGTGCTGAAATGTGTGGGAGAGACCATTCAATGATGTTAGCTACAATACACATTACGGAGATTACATGATTACTACAAATCTAAAAAAATTAAGTATTGGATTTCTAGTAGCTATCTTAGTTGCTATTACTGCATTCCCTACTGGAAATAGTTTGCCCACTGGTATAACTGATGAAGATACGACAAATAAATTGATAGCTGCTGATGGATGTTACTGTCATAATACTAATCCGATAGCGACTTCTAGTGTAATAGTTAACCTGACTCTTCCTGCAAACTTTACAAGTGGAGAAACTTACACCATCATCTTGAATATCTCTGGAGGGCCTAACGATTTAGCAGAAGGCGATAATCGAGGTGGATTCTTTATAACTGCAAGCGATGGCGAATTATCGCCTGTAGCTAATGATACACGTGTTCAAAAACCATACGGATTAACACATTTAACGCACACTGCTGAAGGAAATGACTATAGAGAATGGAGCTTTGAATGGACTGCGCCAGATAAACAAGATATCTCAGTTGAATTTGTAGCATATGGAAACTCAGTAAATGGTGCCGATGGTTCAAATGAAGATTACTGGAATAAACAATCTATAACTTTGTATGGGGTTGATGCAGTAGTTGAAGTTAAAACTCATGAAGATTTATCTGGACCTCAAAAATTAGTTTATGCATTTGCGATAATTGCAGTTACCCTAAGTGTAGTCGTAATCGGAAACCAAATGGTTACCAAAGATCAAGCATTTGAAGATGTCTTGAAAGGATATTGGAAATCAATCTATCCTTGGTTAACAACTACAGACCACAAATATGTCGGAATTCTGTATATTTGTA
>JBJLBX010000007.1:0-36480 GCA_045567955.1 Candidatus Poseidoniales archaeon
GCCTTTGTGACCTGATAAAGGGGCCGTTGAGAACCGGGTCTCTCAACGATATTAGCGGTATCATATTTTTCGATAATTCGTCCTTGTTCCATGTTTATACTATAGATATTTTTAGAGATAATAGAAGTACAGTTGTTGCTAAGAACATGTACATTGGCATTCTCCATATTGCCGTTTTAGTAGTTTGTAAAATTACAGATTGCATCCATACGCCTCCAGCGCCTAAAACCATCATGTAGAAGAACATAGCTTGATTCAATACATCTAATTTTACATCTAATGTAATAGATCCAGCCTTTCCACTTCCAAATACAGCGACAATTATTCCTAGTAAGACAGGACAGATAATCGACCCACCCCATAGAATAAAATTTGCCGTTCCTTGTGTTTTAGTAATTCGTTCTTTTCGAAGCATATATATCTCCCAGAATTCTTCAGATATATTTTCGAGAGTAGTAGCAAAGCTTCCGGAAGAACCTAACGCTACATTTAGAATACTGACAATTCTTGAAATCATTGGAGATTCAGTTTTTGTAGCAAAGTCTTTCATTGCCATTCCAAAACCATCATCTCTCATTCTTTCAACTGCAGCCTTTAGCATAACACCCATACGATCACTTCTTGAACGGGCAATTGCATCTAATGCAGATTCTACACCCATTCCAGCTCTTAATTCTTCAGCTAAATCAGCTAGAACATCAGGCCACACCATTTCTAATTCATTAATTCGGTCTAATTTCCTTTTGGCAGGAATATAAAAGAATAATCCAACAGCAGCCCATATTCCTAATCCAATCCATATGAGTCCATAAATATCACTCATTCCATCTCCACTGAATAAATCGTCTAGTATGCTCATACTCCAGGCTCCCTTGCTTTAGTTTGAAATACCATTCCAACAATAATTATACTGGCCATACCAAATAAGATTGGCACACATACAGTTGGCATTTCAGGTGTGTTTCCAAGAAATCCACCACCTGCAGCTTTTGCAGATTCGATTATTCCATTTACAACAGCTCCAATTACTACAATAATCGGAATTAGAATGGATACAATTAGAAATTGTTCAGATGTTGCAGTTAACCCTTCAATGAAAGTATCTAAACTTACACGACGTTCTCGTGCTTCTTTGTCAGCAATAGATCTTAAGCGGTCAATAACATTTGTGTCTTCTTCAATTGACATAATCAAAGTAGATAGAACTTTTCTTAGACCTGAAGAATCAGTACTTCTCATTTGAGTGCGTATTGCATCACTAAAGTTCCGCCCTCCATCAGTATCTGAAAATATTTGCTTAAAAATTGCACTCAAATCACCATAATCTTCGTCAGCAATATGCTTCATTGCTTCAGCAATACCTACTCCAGATTCTAATAGAACTTCAATAGCACGAATAGCGTATAACAATTCTTGTTCGACAGTGGCCAAGTATACTGTCAATACGAGGCCAATATTAAACTTTTAACTTTTTATTTAGATTCTAATTCCTTCTAATTCTTTTCTGTATGTTAAGGCACCAGTATAGAATGAGAATACCATTCCCCATTCACAAAATGCAGTAAGATTAAGATATAAAGATCGTTCAGTTTCTACAGTTGGAGGATTCTCAATACGGTAGAAAAAATCATTTTCTTTTTCCTTTAATTCTTGGTTGTCCATTACACTGAAAACCACCATCAATACATAGAATATCCATCCTGCATAGACTGCATATTTTCGGATATCGTTTCTTTTTCCAGATTTTTCAAGTACAAGATATGCAAAAGTCCCCCATATCAGAAATGAAGTGAATAAAATAAAAGCCGTGAATCCATGTAAAAAAGGGTAATTATTCCAATGAAAATTTACAGTTATAATTCCACAAATGGCACCTAAAGTGGCCATTATACGAATCATATCATTCCAATTTTCATAACTGTTTCCAATATCTCTTGCCAAAGGTTCAAAGATTCTATGAAAGACTTGAGCTAAAATTAGAAAACTGAATATACTTATCCCAAGCCCAGTACCAAATATAGTTGATTCAGGTTCATTAAATGGCATTTCAGAAATTATAGGGATAAAAGATGCAACCCTTCCACTAGTTGTAGATACAAGATATGTAGTGATTAATGTGGCTAATCCTAGACCAACACTCAATTCTAGTAATAATTTTGCACTATTTTTCATTGTTTAGTACTGCTTGAGCTGCAGATAATCTAGCTATAGGTACTCTGAATGGTGAACATGAAACATAATCCATTCCTACATTATGACAAAAATGAACAGATTTAGGTTCTCCACCATGTTCACCGCATATTCCAATCTTTAGGTTAGGTTTTGTTTTTCTTCCTTTTTCAATTCCCATTTTTACTAATTCACAAACACCTTCGTCAAGGCTTGCAAAAGGGTCTTCAGGTAACAATCCCAGTTCTAGATATGCTGGCATAAATCCTCCAGTATCATCTCGGCTAAATCCAAATGCCATCTGTGTCAAATCGTTAGTACCAAATGAAAAGAATTCAGCAGTTTCTGCAATTCGGTCTGCAACAAAACTTGCTCTTGGGATTTCCATCATTGTTCCAACCATATAATTGTCTAATCCATCAGTATTTTCAGCTACTTCTCTGACAATTTTTTCTTGATGATTGTATTCAGTTTCCATTCCTGTTAGGGGAATCATTATTTCAGGGAACGTTTTTACATTTTCACTTGAAAGTTCAGCTGCAGCTTCCAAAATAGCTCTAGCTTGCATTTCAGTTATTTCAGGATGAGTTATTCCTAGCCTAACTCCCCTGTGCCCCATCATCGGATTTGATTCTTTAAGTGCATCAGATCTTCTTTCTAATTCTTCAGCATTAATTCCTAAAGCATCAGCAAGTTTCTTTTGCCTTTTTACATCATGAGGAATAAATTCATGTAATGGAGGATCCATTAATCTAATAGTCACAGGTAATCCTTCCATTGCTCGCAATGTTTCTTTGATATCATTCTTCATGAAAGGAAACAATGAATCTAAAGCAGTTTTTCTTTCTTCTTGACTATTTGCCATTATCATTTCTTGAAGATGGAAAAGTGGGTCTTCAGATCCTTCACCATAGAACATATGTTCTATTCGGAAGAGTCCAATACCTTCAGCTCCAAAACTCAGTGCTCTCTTAGCATCTGATGGCGTTTCAGCATTTGTTCTAACTTTTAACTTCTTAATTTTATCACACATGCTTAAGAAATGCGTCAAATAATCACTAGTAATATCAGTCTCAATTAAAGGCAATTCACCTTCATAGACTTTTCCAGCAGTTCCATTTAATGTAATTGCATCTCCTTCTTTTACGGTTTTGCCATTTATCATAAATTCTTTCTTAATAGAATTAACTTTCATTTCTCCGGCACCAACAATACAGCACATTCCCCAACCTCTTGCAACCAATGCAGCATGTGAGGTCATTCCTCCTCTTGAAGTCAAAATTGCAACAGAGGCTCTCATTCCTTCAACATCTTCTGGATTTGTTTCCTCACGAACTAATACTACCTTTTCACCTTTTGCAGCCCAGTCAACTGCATCTTGAGCTGTGAAAACAGCTTTTCCAGTCGCACCTCCAGGTCCAGCAGGTAATCCTTTTGCGAGTAATTCAGTAACCTTTTCGACATCAGGATCAACAATTGGATGCAATAATTCATCTAATTGTGACGGTGAAACTCTAGTTACTGCTGTTTTACTATCAATCATCTTCTCACTTACCATTTCAGAAGCCATACGAATTGCAGCAGGTCCATTTCGTTTTCCAATCCTACATTGTAGCATCCATAGTTTTCCAGATTGAATGGTAAATTCAATGTCTAACATATCATTGTAGTGTTTTTCAAGGTTGAGCCTTATAGTATCTAATTCATTATACAAATGTGGATATTCTTGTTCTAAACTAGATAGATTACCACTGTGTTCAGTTCTACAAACTTCATTAAGTGGATTTGGAGTTCTTATTCCAGCAACTACATCTTCTCCCTGAGCTTTTGCTAACCATTCACCATAAAAGTTATTTTCACCTGTTGCAGGATTTCTGGTAAAAGCTACACCTGTAGCACTGTCTTCTCCCAAATTCCCAAAAACCATTGCTTGGACATTAACAGCAGTTCCCCATTCTTCAGGTATATTCTCAATCTTTCTGTAAGCTTTTGCTCTTTTTCCATCCCATGAGTGGAAAACAGCAGAAATAGCTCCCCATAATTGTTCCCACGGATCTTCAGGGAATGGTTTTTTGAGAACTTCTATAACTTTTCCTTTATAAATTTCAACTAGATCCTTAAGATTCATAGCAGATAATTCAGTATCTTCAGTTACGCCAGCTTGTTCTTTCATTTTTTCTAATTCATGTTCTAACTGATTCCTAATTCCCATTCCTTCTTCAGGTTCAATCCCTGAAGCTTTTTCCATAACTACATCAGAATACATTTGAATTAATCTTCTTTGTGCATCGTATACAAACCTTGGATCGCCACTCTTAGCAATTAATCCTTCTCTTGTAAAATCGTTTAGTCCTACATTTAGAACAGTTTCCATCATTCCTGGCATTGAGGCCCTTGCTCCAGAACGTACGGATAACAATAGAGGATTATCTGTATCTCCAAATACAGTCCCTACACTATTTTCAATATCTTTAATAGCATTTTTCAATTGTTCTTCTAACTCGTCAGGATATTTTTTATCATTTTCATTAAAGAATGTACAAATTTCAGTAGTTATTGTACATCCAGGAGGTACAGGGATTTCTAAAATAGCCATTTCAGCAAGATTAGCACCCTTTCCACCCAATAGGTTTTTCATCTCAGCATCACCATCAGTCATGCCTGGTCCAAATCGATAAACATGTGCTTTACTCATTGTATCCTCAGTGTTGTGTATTGAATGTGGTATTAATCTTCTTCCTTATTATTCTATAGGGTCATGTAATTTTCCAATAAGGGGCCAACCTGGCCACATAAGTCGATTATCTAATTCAATCATGATATGATAAACATCCTCATATCCTTGAATAATATGTTCTACCAAGCAAGGTTTACAATCGTCACTTAACCATTTTCTAATATTTTCCGGTTTTCCAATTTTTAAATTATCAGCAATTACACACAATTCAGTTAATCGTGTTTCTAACTGGGAAATAAAATCATCCGATTCCTTTAGAGCCATTGTTAAATGTGTAAATCGGAATTCCGGATCATTTATTAGTAATTCAATATGCTCATGCTTAGGAGCTCCTTGTTCAGTTAACATTTCAATTATTTTTTTATCACCATATATTTGGCTTGCTGCAGCTAAAAGAAATCTCAAACTTTCTATTTTTTTATCATTATTCATAGTATTCCTCCAGATAATCTATAATGGTCAAGATATCATTTTCCGATGCCATTGCAGTTTCTTCATCAATAGTTTTCCCCATTCCAACACAAAATATTTTTTCAGACGAATAAGTTTCCCATCCATTAGTAATTTTATCCGTACGATTTAATATGATTAATCTTTTAATGTCTGGAGTATTTTTAACTAAATAGTTCCATAATTCAATAAAATTTTCATCAGGTTCTCTGATTCCGTTTCCAATAACAAGTTGTATGTTTGCAGTTTTAATCCAATCAATCCAAACTTTTCCAGTAGCAGTCGGTGCATCAATTTCATAGAACATCATTTCTTTCAATTCACATGAATAATCAAGCATCATATCAGGGACATTGTTTGGAATTACAAAATTTCCTTGTGGTTTAGGCAAACTTCTCATAAATGTTGATTTTCCAGCCCCCATTGGCCCAGTCACCATTACATATTTCATCTTTTTCCCTCTTTTATTGCTTTGAATATTCCCATTAAATTTTCATATTCACCTTCATCAGGATTTCCTCTGGAGATTAATCTTCTTAGGGTTGTTTTCGATCGATCTAATCGTCTTTCAGGATAATTACTATCTTCTAACATTTGCATTATCCTTTCTACCAATCTTTCAAAATCTTCTTGCGAAACAGCTTTACGCTTTTTAGGCCCTTTTACTTTTTCTTTACGCTTAATTTCATAAAGTACAATGCCAACTGCATGTGATAGATTTAGAATAGGATAATCTGCGTTTGTAGGGATAGTTATGGTAGTTTCACATAATGCTAATTCTTCTCTATATAATCCATAATTTTCTCTTCCAAAGACTAATGCAGGATTTTCTCTCGTATTGATCAATTCGTTAATTTTTTTTACATCCTTAGGCGCTCTAAACCATCTTTTATCACCTTCAGGTTTAATTCCACTAGTTCCAATAGCAATATCACAGTCAGCTAGTGCTTTTTCCATAGTATCAAATCGTTTTAAATTCTCTAAAATTGGTTTACCTGATTTGGATCTAGCATATCCATCATCATTTATTTCACATCCATTTACTAACGCTAAATCTGTTACTCCAAAATTCGCCATTGCTCTTGCTACAGCGCCTACATTTCCCGGATGCTGAGGTTCAACTAGGACAATTCTCAATAACAGTTAAAGGAGCAGTTTTAGATAACTTTCTATAATAAAATAATAATAAGACCATTAGGTTAAGTATTACAGATTCCCATGGAAATGTTAGTAATTTACATAATAATTAGTTTGCTCATTGGGTTTTCCTTAGGTTATTTTATTGCCAATAATAATTCACAAAAATTAATAGATTTACATGAAAAAACATCTACTAGAGATAAAGATTTTGAAAATGCATTCAAAGCCATAGCATCAGATATAACTAAATCAAACACTGATGAATTTATCAAGCAAGCAAATGATAAATTTCAAACACTTAGTAAAGAATCAGATACAAATCTTGAAAATAAGAAAAAGCTAATTGATCAAAACTTAGAAGAGATGTCTAAAAAATTAGCATCAATTGAGAAGGAATCAACTAAATTGAATGCTAATTTAGAAGATTCAAAAACAGAAACCCAAAATCTAAGAGACACAACTACAAAATTAAGAGAGATACTGTCATCATCACAAAAAAGAGGTCAGTGGGGTGAAAGAATGGTTGAAGATATCCTTAATTTTATTGGATTAATTGAGGATGTTAATTATACAAAACAAGTAACTATAGAATCAGGTGAAAGGCCTGATTTCACTTTCAAACTTCCTAAAGAAAAAATTATCAATATGGATGTAAAATTCCCTCTTTCTCATTATGAAAATTATATTGAAACGGATGATGAACTTGTTATGAAAAATGAGAAAAAAGAATTCTTAAAATCGGTACGTAATCATATCAAGGCTATTTCTAATAGGAATTATATTGATACTTCATCAGGCACTTTAGATTATGTTTTGATGTTTATTCCTAATGAGTCAATTTATTCATTTATTAATCAAGAAGATAGTTCAGTTATAGATTATGCACTTACTAATAAAGTGTTAATTTGTTCTCCTTTAACACTTTATGCAATTTTATCTCTCATAAATCAAGCAACGAGGAACTTTGCAGTTGAAGAAAAAGCTTTAGATGTGATGAAACTTTTAAGTAAATTTAAAGAGCAGTGGGAGAAATATTCGAGTACTATTGAAAAAATGGGAAGGAGTATTGAAACTGTGCAGAAGGATTACCAACAATTAGTTACGACTCGTAAAAATCAACTTGAAAAACCTATAAATGAAATTGAAGGTTTAACAGGACAGTTAGAGAATACTTCCATTGATAATCTAGAAGGTCAGCAAAAACTTTAGAGTTCTTTCATTGAGGAAACTAATTCAGTCATCATTTTCTTACCATCACCAAATAGCATCATAGTTTTATCTTCATAGAAAAGGTCATTGTCAACACCAGCATAACCAACGGACAAGGATCTCTTTACCATAACGACAACTCTTGCTTTATCAGCATCAATTATTGGCATTCCTGCTAAAGGTCCTTCATCACTTCTAGCTACTGGATTTACAGTATCATTTGCTCCAACTACTAATGCCACATCACATTCAGCCATTTCTGAATTTATATCATCCATCTCAATTAATTTTTCGTATGGAACACTAGCTTCTGCCAAGAGGACATTCATGTGCCCCGGCATTCTTCCTGCAACAGGATGAATTCCATATTTTACTTCACACCCATTTGCTTCTAAAATATCTGCAAATTCACGTACTTGATGTTGACATTGTGATACTGCCATTCCATATCCAGGAATAATTACACATTTTGATATCCCGTCACAAATCATCGCGACTTCTTCAGGGTCCGAACCAACCTTAGTCCTTGTAACTTGTTCTTTCTCTGAACCGCCAAATGATTTGAATAATACGTCAATTAATTGTCTATTCATTGCTTTACACATTATATTTGTTAAAATTAGACCTGCAGCTCCAACCATTGATCCTGCAATAATCAATACATTGTTTCCAATTATAAATCCGGTGAATGCCGCAGCAATACCTGATAATGAGTTCAGAAGACTAACTACAACTGGCATATCGGCACCTCCTATCGGAAGTACAAAGAGGATTCCAAGAATACAAGATAGGCCAATAATAGCTATAACGTAATCCTGATTTCCAGGTTCTTCTATAGTCATATAGAGGAGTCCAACAATTGCAATCAGAATTAATCCTTTAACATAATTTAACCATTCTGGACCCCATGTTGGCGTTCTGTACCATGTTCCAAATATTTCTACTCCTCCTTTCAATTTCATCATGGCGAGTAAGCTTCCAGTTAGAGTAACCCATCCGACTAAAGCAGAAAGTCCAATTGCAGTCCAAGCAACATATAGTTCTAAATCTTCAGGAAGATCATTTTGGTTTATTCGTCTAAAAACTTCTGAAGCCGCAACAAGCGCACTTGCAGCACCTCCAAATCCATTAAACAAAGCAACCATTTCAGGCATCCCAGTCATTTGGACTCGTACGGCCATTACATATCCAATTAATGCACCAATAGCTAATCCAGCACCAATTAATATGAAATTATTAGTTAATCCAAAATCCATTTGGGCAATCGTTACTATTATGGCTAATAACATACCCATGGCACCATATAGATTTCCAGTAGGTGCTGTGCGAGGATGTCCTAATTTTTTCAATCCGAGAATGAATAAAATGGAAGAGATTAAATATCCAATATCCCAAACTGCTGAATCCATTATTTTCTACCTCTTTTGCCAGCAATCATATTCAACATTCTATTAGTTACAGCAAATCCACCTACTACGTTAATTGTAGCTAAAATTAATGCAAAAAAAGCAAGCCATGCTGCAAATCCAGGTTCACCACCATTGAAATCAGTATTAGAGAAGATTAAAGCTCCAACAATTGTAATTCCTGAAATGGCATTAGCTCCAGACATTAGAGGCGTATGTAGTGTAGCAGGTACTTTTGTAATAAGTTCGAATCCTAAGAAAATAGCCAATATGAATACAGTAATTGCTCCAATAAGTGTAATTAGTTCCATTATTTCATAGCCTCCATTAATTTGGTATGGTTTCCATGTATTTTTCCATCTTCAGCAATTAAAATCCCTCCATATCCTGCCGAAATCCCACCTTCATCTCCAGTCAATACTTGCTCATCTTGATTTATCGCTAATTTCCCTTGATCAACTAATACAGTTACGAAGTTAGTGACATTATTCGAATATAACATTGAAGCCGTATTTGGAATAGTTCTACAAAGATTAGGTATCCCCACAATGGTAATTCCATCTTTTTCTATAATTTCTCCTTCTTTACTACCAACGATATTCCCTCCTGTATCGGTATTCATGTCAACGATTACTGAACCTTCTTTCATTTCTTTGGACATTTTATCATTATTTTCTTTATTAAAGAATAATTTAGGTGCATTATTACCAAATAATCTAGCTGTAGTAATAACAACATCAGCTTCCTTTACAGATTCCATTAAAGCATTATCAAATGCTTCTTGAAGTCCTTTATCTGTGAATAAAGAAGCATGTCCACTTGAGCTTTCAGCGTCTTTCCATCCTGGGACATCAATAAATTTTGCCCCTAAACTCTCGGTATCTTGTTTTGCAGCTAATCTAACATCAATGGCTTGAACTGCAGCACCCAATCTCTTAGCAGTAGCAATCGCTTGAAGCCCAGCTACGGCAGCACCTTGAATAATGAATTTTGCAGGTCTAACAGTTCCTGCAGATGTCATCATCATAGGGACCATTTTTTTAATGTGTTGAGATCCTATCAAAGCAGCCCGGTAACCAGATAAGTTATCCTGACTTGAGTTAACATCCATTGATTGCCCTTTTGATAATCTTCTTGGTATAACTTCTAGAGATAATAAAGTGATTCCAGCATCAATAATTTCTTTTGTTTGTTTTAAGTTCCTGAAAGGATCGGCCATACAGGTTAGCATTTGTCCTTTTTTCATCATTTTAAAATTAGGGACATTGATTGCAGCAATTAATTCAGCAGACATTACTTCATCTATTGTTCCTATTTTAGCCCCTTTTTCTTCATATTCTGAATCAGCATATCCGGATAATTCGCCTGCATTTTTTTGAATAATAACTTCAAATCCTATTTTCTTTAATTTGGGAATAGAAATAGGCACAATCGCTATACGTGTTTCATTCTCAGCTGTTTCTTTTGGGATTCCTATACGCATTGTTTTCTCCAACAATTTTTATCAATGTCAAAATGACCTACAATGTAGTTTACAAAGTGTTTGATAAAAGTATTCCTCCTACTTTCCGATTTCACGAGCAATTACTAATCTTTGAACTTCTTGTGTTCCTTCGTAAATTTGTGTTATTTTAGCATCCCTGAAGAATCTTTCAACAGGAAACTCAGTAGTATAACCATAACCACCTAATATTTGAACAGCTTTTTCAGAGACCCACATTGCAGTATCGCCAGCATTTAGTTTTGCAAATGATGCTTCCAGTGTATGCCTTGGAGCCTCATTTTCATAATGCTGTTGTTTTGCCCATGCTGCTTTGTAAACCTGTAATCTAGCTGCATCTATTCTAAGGGCCATATCTGCTAAATAATTACTAATAGATTGATGGGCGGCTATTGGCTTTCCAAAAGTTTCTCGTTCTTTTGAATATTTTAGTGCAGCTTCATATGCGCCTTGAGCTATTCCTAAGCCTTGTGCAGCAATACCTATTCTTGAATTGTCTAGAGCATTCATTGCAATAGCAAATCCTTTCCCAACTTCTCCCAGAACATTTTCTTTTGGTACTTTACAATTATCTAGAATTAAAGTAGAGGTGTCACTGGATCTTATTCCTAATTTTTCTTCTTTTTTACCTATCTTAAAGCCTTCAAAATTCTTTTCGATAATAAAGCATGTGACTCCACCATGTTTCTTAACTCCATAATCTGGATGATTAGTTACTTTAGCAAAAAGAACAAAGAGGTCTGCAGTAGTACCATTGGTAACCCACATCTTTTCACCATTAAGTACAAAGCAGTCATCTTCTTCTGTAGCACGGGCAACCATTGCAGCAGCATCAGTTCCAGAACCAGCTTCACTCAATGAATAGGCACCTAGATATTCACCAGATGCTAATTTAGGTAAATATTTTTCTTTTTGTTTTTCATTTGCATTGAGGTTAATAGTCATTGAACATAGCCCCACATGTACGGCTACCATAACTCCTAATGAAGGATCCACTCTTGATAATTCTTCAACAACAATGGCTTCTGAAATATCATCTAACTTTTGACCTCCATACTTTTCAGGAATAGTCATACCAGCTACACCTAATTCTGCAAATTGTTTAAATTCATCAATAGGTGGTATTTGTTCTTTATCTCTTTTGTAACATGAAGGTCCAGCTACAGTTTCAGCAAAATCTCTGACCATATCTCTTATCATAGTTTGGTCATCAGTTTCAGAAAAATCCATCTTAGCCTCCCATTAATTTGATTATAGCTTCAGCAGGTTCTCCCCCACATTCTTCTAAAGCTTCTCTTGCTTTATCAGTCGAAACTCCAGCTTGTGATGCTACTAATTCAATGTCTTCGTTAGGTATATTCGGTGCACTATCTTCTCCACTCAATCCCCTTTCTTGCGGTTCTCCAACAATCTGGTATGATTGCTGCCCCATCATATTCATAGCACTTACAGATGGATTACTAAAATAAATTTCCTTATCTTTTGTTCTTATTATTACTTCAGTGGCATCTATCTCTTCCGTTGAGTTTTGTAATTGCTTTTGTAGTTTCTTCATCATCCGGGGGTTCATGCGCCCCATTCCTGGCATCATATCTCTCTTACACCCTCCCCTCTAAAAGAATTTATGTTAAACGGTATCTAAGAATAACTGCAATATTACCTAATCCATTTAGCATTTCACCGCCATGATGATGTGATGAGATTTCTATTATTTCAGTTCTATTTTTTTCAGCTAATTTTAGTAGTAATCTCCCCTCATCACTTCTTGTTTTTTCAGATAGTATTAATAATTTCTCAGCAGCTCCATTTTCAAGTGCATTTTTCACATGAATTTCCCCATATGTCGCTAAATCTTTTGCGATTGCATCTTTTAATAATTCAACAGCATTCATTTCTTCTTGTATTTTAATCTGAGATACAGCTTTTGGAAGAGTACCTCTGCTTATGGCTTCATTAATTCCAGCCATTCCACCTTGTCCTGAATTTTCAACAACACAGCCTGAAAAAATATCGGGAGCTTCTTTCTTAGCAACAGTTACAAAATCATCTTTAAGAAATCCCGGACCTATGATAACCATAATAGAATTTTTAATGTGGACATCTACAATTTGCTTTACAGTACGAATATAAAATTCTTTGAGTTCTTCTCCACCCGTTCCTTTACCACTTCCTGCACGGTTAAGCGTTTTTAATTCTCGAAGGCCATATGTTCTTAATTCTGCAATAACAATACTATCACTTTCTATGCAAATGGTCAGTGCAGTAACTACAGGTTGAGCTGCTTCTCTAAGTCTTTTCTTATGATGTGTTAGCCAATTACTTTTACCAATATCAAAATCATCCCCAGGTTCAAGAATTAAAGTGTGATGTGAACCTTGATCTCTTTCTCCTACAGCAATAACACCATGACATCTTAATCTCTGTCCAAATGACTGATATTCAACTTTATTAACATTGATAGTCAACCTCATTTTTTGTTTTTTACCTCTTTCCGAACGTAATCGGTCAGTTTGACTAGCTTCTCTTCTTTCGGTCAAGGCCCTTACCATATCATCTTTGTCTAATAATAAATTTAAATGATACAAATCATCTTCATGTTCTAATCTTATGTGATAAACATTGTTATCACGTTTTTTTACTTTCAAGGGACCTCACTTGTATACTACAATATCTAGATTTTTAGCCAATTCTTTGTAACGGTTTCGAATAGTAACTTCAGTGACGCCCACTGTATCTGCAATGGTTTTTTGAGTTTTTCTTTTATTGTATACTACTGAGGCAATATATATTGCAGCAGCAGCAACACCAGTTGGCCCTCTTCCAGAAGTTAATTCAGCTTCAATTGCTTGATTTAGTATATTGATTGCTGCACTTTCTACATCTCCAGGTAATTCTAATTCTCTACAAAATCTTACAATATAAACAGATGGAGATGCCGGTTGCAAATTTAATTTCAATTCTCTAGAAATATATCTATAAGTTCTCCCAACTTCTTTTTTAGATGCTCTTGAAGCTTCAGTTATTTCAGTTAAAGTTCTTGGAACTTCGCATCTTCTACAAGCACCATATAATGCAGCAGCTGCGACACCTTCTACAGAACGCCCTCTAACCAAATTATCTTGGACGGCCCTTCTGTAAAGCATAGCTGCTTCTTCTCTTACTTGGCGATGTAATCCTATTTTAGATGCTAATCTATTTAATTCATTCAGTGCTTGAGCTAAATTTCTATCAGCTGAATTTGATGCCCTAGTTCGACTTTGCCATTTTCTCATTCTATAAACTTGAGATCGGTTTCTGGTTGGAACGTTATTACCATAGATGTCCCTACCTCCCCAACCGATATCAGTTGAAAGTCCTTTATCATGTACCATCACACTCATTGGAGCTCCACCTCTTGCTCTTCTCTCACTTTGTTCAGAGTCAAAAGCCCTCCACTCAGGTCCTTGGTCTATGACTTGCCCTTCAACAACCAATCCACAATTACTACAAGTTATTTCTCCACGCTTATAATCTCTAACAATATGTTCTGATTTACATTCACTACATTCAGTCAACTCTTCTACTTCTATTTCTTTTGTATTTTCGGAGTTGTTCATAGGGCTTTAAAACAATACAATTTAGCCATTATAAGCTTTGGGCCGCAGCCTTTAAATTAACCAAATAGGGAAGAGGTGGGACACAGTTGTTTGAGCAAGTTATTTATCATCCCTACACAGGCTGTCTGATAGAGATGGTTAGAGTAAGAGACCCAATACACGATTACATTGATTTAACTCCCTTAGAAATCAAATTAGTAGATACTCCAGCCTATCAAAGACTACGGTGGATAAAACAATTAGGGCCTACTAATTTGGTATATCCTGGAGCAAATCATACAAGACATGAACATAGTATGGGGACTTGTCATGTTGTTAGTAAAATGGCAGATTCTATAGGTTTAAATTCTTATGATAAACAATTAGTTTCAGTTGCCGGTCTTTTGCATGATTTAGGACATACTACATTTTCACATTTAGGTGATGAAATAGAAGGCGTTGAAGATCATGTAATTCGAACAACAAATATAATATCTAATACAGAATTATATGATATAATATCTAATGAAGGATTTGACCCCAAAGACGTTAATCAAATAATATTAGGGAATCACAAATTAGGCCCTTTGGTTTCGGGGGATTTAGATGGTGATCGTTTAGATTATTTAGTTCGTGATGCCCACTATACTGGCGTGAGTACAGGTGTAGATATGGGTCGTTTAATAATGACTATGAGTATGTCGGATTCTAATTTAGTTGTCAAAGAAAAGGGATTGCCGGCCGTTGAAGCTCTTTTAACTGCGAGATCAACAATGTATTCAACAGTCTATTTTCATCCATTTGCAAGAGGTGCTGAATTAATGTTAGCTAGAGCAGCTAATTATGCTATATCTTCAGGACATTTTTCCATTAAAGATTTTGTTACTTTTACAGATCATAAATTTATTTCTGAATTAAATAAAGCAGGTAGTCTTTCTAGTAAAATTATTAATAATTTTGAAAATAGGAGAATAATAAAGAGAGCTATCAGTATAACTAAAGAACAAGTTGAGATTTCAGGTTTAGAAAAGTCTAAAAAAAGAGACTATGAATCTTCAATCTCTTCAAAATTAGGGATAGATAGTTCAGAAATCTATGTAGACATACCTCAATTTTCTGTGATGCCAGGATTAAAAACTAAAATATTAAAGGAGAATGGAGAGATAGATTTTGCACGCAATCAGTCTAGATTAGTTTCAAGTCTTTATGAAGCTCAATTTGACCACTGGAGAGGTTCAGTTTATGGCCCTTCTAAATTAAAAGACGATATTTCTTTAATATCAAAAGAAGTTCTTGGATTATAAAATGTCTAAAACAATAACTAAATTTTTGGAACGGTTCGGTTGGACTATTGATAATTATATTTGGGATGGTAGTGCACATTTATTTTATGTTAAAGAACCAGAAGATTTAGAGAGTAAATTTGAAGAACTGAGATTAGCTTTCAAGGAAGTCAATAGCTTAGGGGCAGACCGAGCTTTTCCAATGTTAAGAAGAGCGGGTGATGAATTAATTCTAGTAGTTATTCCACAACCCTCTTTTGATTATGTTAAAAGTAAAATGAATTTATATTTGTTAATAGCTACAATTTTCACAACCACCTGGGCGGGTTCTATGTGGTGGGCTTCTTATTCTGATTCAGAATTATTAGATATGAGTTGGTTTTGGCTCAGATTACTGATAACTCCTGATGTATTTTTTATGGGTTTTCTGACATTTTCATTACCTTTAATGATAATTCTGGGAACTCATGAAATGGGACATTATTATTATGCGAAAAAGCATAATCTTGAGGCTTCTTTACCTTTTTTTCTACCTATGCCCCCAATGATTTTTCCTTTTGGAACAATGGGTGCTTTTATTTCAATTCGCGAACCAATACCAAATCGAAAAGCTTTACTGGACGTTGGAGCGAGTGGCCCAATTGCAGGATTATTAGTTGCAATTCCAATTACAATTCTTGGTTTTTGGTTAACTGAACAAAATGCAGTTCCAGCGCCAATAGATTCAGGAGATTCATTATATTTAGGTACTTCATTATTTTTTGATTTCTTATATTATTTAACTGGAAATTTCTATACACCTAGTGGTGACTATCTTTCACATCCTGTAGTTTTAGCAGGTTGGACTGGATTTTTTGTTACAGCTCTTAACTTAATGCCAGCAGGTCAATTAGATGGAGGGCATATTGCAAGAGCTCTATTGGGACCTAAAGGCAATGGGCTTTCATTTGGAGTAATCATACTTTTATTGTTAATGGCTTTTTATGGAGTTCCAGGTTTTGAACCATATTCTGGTTGGGCAGTTTATGCTGTTTTAATTTATTTTTTGGGTACTTCACATCCGCCACCTTCAGAAGAACTCTCTAATCTTGGAAAGTCTAGATGGAGTATTGGCATTCTGACAGCTTTAATTCTTGTAGTAACTTTCACCCCCTCTCCTATTTACACAGTTGAATCAGAATTTGATTTAAGCATTGAATCAGATATTACTGAATTTAATCCTAATTTTGGAAATTCTAATATGACTAATCTAACAATAAAAAATATTGGAGAATCAGGTGGTTGGGATAATCTTACTATAAATGTTGATCAAATAGTTAATTATACGATTATTTTTGAAGTAGAATACATATTTATTAGTGATAGTAATAGTATACTCAATTCTTCTTCTCCATATTTTGAAAATTATGTTTGGTGGGATTCAACAGGTAAAAATGTAACTTTGAATTTGACTTCAAATTCTTATGCAAACTTAACATTACTTATAACTCCAATTGAAGAACCGATTGAAGGTATATTTAATTTTGATTTAAGAGCAATAAGTAGAACCGAACATGTTTATACGAGAACCTTTGATTTAGTTATAGAGGAAAAAGCATAATGGAAGTTTTTGAAGGTAAAATTTGGATATCAAATAAGGGTTTAACTGAAACAAGTATAGGTATTGAAAACGGTAAAATCAAGGCAATAGGCCCTAATCTTAAAGGAGATAAAAAAACAAAATTTCAGGGTATAATGCTACCAAGTGCATTAGATATGCATGTACATTTTAGAGATCCTGGTTATCCACATAAAGAAGATTGGAAAAGTGGTTCTGAATCAGCAGCTTGTGGAGGAGTCACTGCAGTTGTAGATATGCCTAATACTAATCCATTCACTTCAGACGTTACTACTTTTAATGAAAAAGAATCAATAGCTTCTTCTCAATCTGTTGTTGATTTTGGAATTGGTGTAAACGTTGAAGAAGGTCTCGTCAATAAATCTTGGTTTGATACAATTCCCTCAGCCTTCTGGAAACTTTATCCTTATGGAATAACCTCTGAACAATATTTTTCTAATGCTAGAGAAGTTTTAGAAAAAACTAACAAACCTTTAGTGATACATGGAGAACATCCCGACCATATGCATAATGAGCCTCTTACTAAATTGGCAGATCACACTAAGAATCGTCATAATGCTGAATCCAAATGTTTGTCTTCAATGCCGTCGTCACCATATTTGCATGTAGCTCATTTGTCAACCACAGATGGATTGAATAATATGCCCAGCTTAGCTACATCTGAAGTTTGCCCACATCATTTACTTTTGAATTTAGATAATTGTCATTCATTAGATTGTAAAGTGGATCCTCCTTTGCGTACTCGTAACGATAACCATACATTGTATAACGCATTTCGAGAAGGTAAAATTCCTATTCTTGCTAGCGATCATGCACCACATACAATTAGTGAAAAAAGGTCAGATAATCCTCCGTCAGGCCTTCCAGGCGTTGAGACAATGATACCCTTGATGTTGAATGAAGTTTCCGAGGGGCGCCTTGAAATGAATCGTTTAGTTAGTGCAATGTCGGAATCTCCAGCTTCACGTCTTGGCTTAGACAGAGGCCGTATTTCAGAAGGTTTGACTGCAGATTTTATGATGGTTGATATGGAAGATAGTAAACCAATAGAATTGGATAAGCTACATTCAAAGGCTAATTGGACTCCATTTGAAGACTGGCCTGCAATTTTCCCATTGAAAGTTTATAGAAGAGGAGAATTAATTGTAGATAATGGAGAAATTATCACTAAAAGTAAGGGACATAATCTTTTTAGCTAAACCATATATTTTTTAACGAAACTTTAATAGCATGCGTAATAAGGTTACACAATAATGCAACGTTTCTGGCAGTCTCTCATGCTTTGTGCATTTGCTTTTTTGATTATAGCAAGCCCTTCTCAGGCCGAAGACAATGAATATGCAGATGTTGGAATTTATTTCGACAAGGTTGGTTTTGGAGATACATATGAATTGACTACAGAAGAACCAACATCCGAAAAACCAAAATATTGGAAGGCTTATGATGAACCAGGTCAAGAAAATTCATTTTACCCTTTAGTTACATGGCAAATGAATCTTGGAGGTCCTATAAATTTAGGGGATTCTTTAAGTTATATAATATGGGTTGAATCAACAAATGTTCAAGAAATTAGGTTTAGAACGACTCTATTTATTTCAACACCAGAAGGGATGTCAAATATATCAGTTGATGAAGTCACAAAGACAGCCGGTTTTGGAACCTTCTTAAATAGAAATTATACTTTAGAGTTGGAGGATTCATCGATAGATACTAGTGATTTTCCTGATGGCGTTCCAGCTTACACAACAATTGGTTTTAAGCTAGAAACAAGTGTTACATGGGCTCCAGATACAGATAATCGTACAGCTTGGATTAAAGCCGCATCAAGTAGAGGCTGCGGAAATGATTCAGGTACTGTAGCATGCGATTCATTATTCTTAATGAATGTTAGACATGTGGAGATTATGGATGATTATTTAGGTTATTTTAGCAATGATCGTGTGGAAGAAATGGGTGGCGACAGTTTATTTATCAAGGTAAATGTTTCAAATGCGTTTGGCGCAGATAATTTAGATTCAGAGAGTGCTATTATTGAGATTCAAGGGATATCTGATGGCGGTTCATTCAAAAATTCAATTTTAGCTAAAGATAAACATACTTATGCTAAGTATATTCAAGGAACTTGGTATTATCAAGAAGATCAAAATATAGTAACTGGAGTTTATGAAATTGAATTTTCTATTAGGGATGTTTATGGTAATATTTGGACTGCAGCTTTGGACTATAATCTTGTAGTTGATGAATATGGTTTAGAAATTGAGTTTAGTGATGGCGATAGTTCATCCGGACAATTACCCAAAGGTGGCAAGGTAGATTTTGAATTTTTGGTATATAATCGCGGAAATACACGTGATATTTATACGATTGAGTTAGATGATAGTTCATTGCCTTCAAGTTGGGAAGCTACTTTGACTTCTCAATCTAGTCTTGATATTGGTATGGACTTGTATAATTATGTTAAAGTAAAGCTTGAAGCTCCAGTTTCAGCAACTGGAGGAAGTAATGAATATGTAAACATAATAATAACCTCAACAAGTAATTCTGAGGTTTCACAGACAGTTAAGCTAGACGCTACAGTTAGGACATATGGAGTTGTATTTCTTTCTCCCCCTGATAAAATAAATATTGATCCAGATGCTTTAGACATTGATGGTTATTACTCCTTTAGCATTAATTTGAGAAATACAGGAAGTGACAAGGACACGTATCGTTTGGATGCTACAACAGCACGTAGTGACTGGTCTATACGTATAGAAATTGATGAAATCGAAGTTTCTGCAATAACTTTAGAAAAATCACAAACACAAAAAATAGATTTAGTTTTGAGACCATTAAATTATGAAAATACTTTAGGTGAACCGGTTGGCCTTCTTCTAACGGCAGATTCAATCTCACCAGGAGATGGTTCAGCAACATTATCTTCAGATATAATATTAGATATACCTTTAGACCGTATTTCAGACTTAGCAGTTAATATTGAGGATGTTTCAATTAACGGTAAACAGCTATCTTTGTTAACTGAAAATGATTTGAGTTCAACAGAACCAATACAAATAAGGCTAACCGTTTACAATAACGGAGGTAAAAGTACAGTACCTTTTGGTGTTAAATTATTAGATAAAAATGGTAAAGAATTAGATGAATACATTTTAGAACAAGGTATCAGTGGTTTTGGAAATGAGCCTGTGGTATTGACTTGGTCAAATCCATCTTCAGGTTTTAATCTTTTGAAAATAAGAGTAGATTTAGATCAGGTTGTTTCAGAATCAATTTATTCTTTATCAGATAATTCTCTTGACATTCCTTTTACAATAAGTGAACAAACTATAGATAGTATCGAAAGTGATGATACAGATTCATTATTACCAGCACCTAGTTACTTATCAACAATTTTCTTACTAGTAATAGTTACAATTTTTGGTCGAAATAAGAGAAATTCTTAATCTTCATATATTTCAAGAAATTCACCACAGAAAGGACAAGCTTTCCATTCAGATTTAACAGGTTTATTACATGAAGCACAATATTCCTGATTTTCACTCGCCGAATTGATATGTTCATTCATATTTCCAAAATTTTGATTGGGTAATGGCATAGTTTCTTCCTGTTCTTTAAAAATTAATGCATCTTCTTCGTTAAAATCATCTAATTCTTCAGGCTCTTTATTACCTAATAATTCATTTAATATATCGTGCTCATTTTCAATAAGCTCACCTTTCAATTGTCTATTACTTCCATCTAATTCTTCAGGCTCTTTAATTTCAGTTTCATATTCTTCTTCTAATGGAATTAATTGGGGTAAAATTCTGAATTTCTTTCTTACTTCTCTACCTCTCTGTGTTTTTGTTAGCAAAAGATAGAGCAATATTACTGCAATTACGATTATTAAAATAACTTGATTATTACTAAAATCTTCTATTTGTTTTTTAATTTTTTCAAGTATAAATCCATTATCCACATTAAGTTTATCATAGTAATATATTTATGGCTTACCTCTAACAAGTTTTTATATCAAGCCCATTTAGAGTGGGATACTCCGGAGCCAGATTTATCCTAGTATAGCATAGCGGGGTGGGGTAGCTAGGAAATCCCGTCGGGCTCATAACCCGGAGATCGATGGTTCAAATCCATCCCCCGCTACCATTTTTATTAAGAAAGCGTTTTAGCCCTAAGTTGAGAAAAATCTTTGAACACACAGCTGATGCCGGTATTGAAGTGGAAGATAAGAATTTATCTGAGGCTTTTCAAGAAGTTAGTTTAGCATTTACTGAGGTTATTACAGGAGGTAATTTACCAAAATCAGAATCTTCCTATATTATAGATTTAGAAGGTAATAATTTAGATAATTTATTAATTCGGTATATCTCTCATTTAATTTTTCTTTTCGACACAGAGAATTTTATAGTTGGTTCTACCAATCTTGAGTTTTTTGTTGATAAAAAGAAGAAATTAAAGGGAAAAATATATGGAGAATTTTATGATGAGTCAAAACATGGATATGGTGTTGAAATCAAGGCTATTTCTTATCATATGTTACATGTTTCAGAAGGTCCACCTTCTAAAATTAAATTGATATTAGATCTTTAGAAAGATGTAAATCGATACATGTTCCTGCCTAAAAATGGTTTGGACTGCAATGGCTTATAATCAAGGTAAGAGAGTAAAGCCAATTTGGGATTTAGGGACAATTAATTTCATGTCATCTGATACTGATATTTCAGTTCCAAATAATACAGAACCAACACTAATTTGGGATATGGGTGGAATACTTAGAAATCGCCCTGATCCCTCATTTTTAGAATTAAATCCAGAAAATAAAATATATGTAGATTTTGGATTAACATGGGGTGAAGATATTATTGATTTATTAATGTTAGATAGAGGTCAGGTAATTCTTCCTTTAAGAAATTTACAAGGATTTAATGAATTAGATGCAGCCCTAGCTTATGCTGAAGATGTAACTATAGGTATAGACTGGTCTTCTTCAGTTAAATCATCAAGTTCAGATTTTTCGATAGACGTCGTAAAACTACTTCATTCACTTCATCAGCGAGGTCAAACAGATATTTTAATTTATAGTTTGCTTGGCGAATTGCCATATATTCCGGCAGGTACTGCAGCTAATTTGAACATCAATGTTGCATATCTTACAGAGTCTCATATCAAACCGCAATGGGCTAAAGGAGTATTCATTTTCGAGTAATTTAGATGTTACACATAGGTATTGATGATACAGATTCAATCAAAGGAGGCTGTACAACATGGCTAGCCACAGAGGTAATTCAAGAGCTATCTGAATTTGACCTAATAGGTTATCCTCGTTTAGTTCGTTTAAATCCAAACGTACCATGGAAAACAAGAGGAAATGCAGCAGTTGCTTTGACATTAGGTAAGGGCCTAGGAATGAAGAAATTAATAGGTGAATTTGATGGCAAACAGTTTTTTACTTTTGAAAAAGGTATAGAAGTAAAATACAACAAAGATCAAATTCTTGAAAGAGTTTTAGGCTTAATCCAAAAGCATTCTATGCCTGATTCTGAACCCGGTATTGTAATTTCGGATTCTTTTCTTCCTGAAGAGTTGTATTGGCAAGGAGTAAGTAGTATCGTAACTAATGATATGCTTTCAGAATTAATAGAAGGAACTATTTCTTCAGGATTAAGAGGATCTAGGGGTATATTTGGAGCAGCTTGTTCTTTATCTTGGTCAGGTAATTTTAGTAAGATTACTGGCATTTCACATACATGGGAGTTGATAGGATATAGAAATAAAGATAAGTGGGGAACAAAGAGAAATATTGATATTTCAACAGTTCAAAAAGTATCTAATATTAAAACCGTATTTTCATGTGCTGATTTAGACGGTAAAATTGCGATGGTTCCAAATTCACCATGCCCCGTTTTATGGGGATTTAGAGGTACTAATGGAGATAAGTTAATTGAAAATTTCAAGAATTTGGGCCCTGAAATGCCTTCTAGATGGTTATTATACAAAACAAATCAAGCTACAGACGACCACCTTATTCCCAAAGAAATTTCAGAAATAAAAGATGGTGATAGTGTAATTATAGAAGTTACGATTAATTCAAAACCTATTGTAATTAAGGGCGGACATCGTTTTTTTGAAGTACAAGATAAATTTAAACACACTGTAAATTGTGCAGCTTTTGAACCGACTAAAAATTTTAGACATATGGTAGACAAGCTAGAGATTGGCGATTCAGTAACAGTATGTGGAAGTGTAAGTAATGGAACAATAAATTTAGAAAAATTGAGAATTTTGGCTTTAGTTTCTAGATATTCAAGGCCACCAAATCCAATTTGTGATTGCGGTAAGCGAACGCATTCTTCTGGTAAAAACTCATATTATCGTTGTAAATCATGTAGTAAAAAATATGATAGGCCTGAAAAAGTTGAAGTAAGTTCAGATCTAGAATTAAAATGGTATGAACCTCCAGCTTCGTCTCGCAGACATTTATCTACTCCTATATCTTTGATTAATTATTGAATTATGAATATTGAAGAGAATAATAAGAAAATGGCGTATTTTGCTTTAATAGTAGGCATATTTGCTATCTCAACTTCTGCAATCCTTATACGTTGGAGTAGTAGTGAACCATTAGTTATTGGTTCATATAGACAAACATTTGCAACTTTTTTATTTTTACCATTTTTAATTAAAGATAGATTTAAAGAAGTTTTTTCGTTAAAATTTAAGGAGATTATAGAATTAGTAGTTATTGGCCTTATTTTAGGTGCTCATTTTGGTTTTTGGATTTCTTCAGTTAAAGCCACTTCAGTTGCCGCTTCTGTTCTTCTGGGTACTTGCCATATTATTTATGTTTCTATCATTGGGTGGTTGGTTTTTGGTGAAAGTCTCAATAAAAAAGGAATTCTAGGTACATTACTAGCTTTATCCGGAATAATAATTCTTTTTGGCGGTGATTTACTTCAGGATCCGGGTAATTTTCAGGGTAATCTTTTAGCGTTTGTATCAGGCATACTTGCAGGTTTGTATTATCTTGGAGGTCGTAAACATCGTAAAAAAATTAGTTTACCGACTTATGCCTTCATTGTTTATCTATCAAGTGCAGTTGCTATGTGGATTGTTGTATTAATTCAAGGTTTAGAATATCAGAAGATTTCTAATTCAGAGTTCCAATTATTTTTCTTAATGGCATTAGTGCCAACTTTATTAGGACATACCATGCAAAATTGGGCCCTTGCTTTTTTACCAGCCTATGTAATTTCTATAACATTACTCGTTGAACCTATTGGTTCAGGTATCTTAGCATGGTTAATATTTGATGAAATACCAAGCCTAGGAGTTTTGGTTGGAGGTGTTATAGTTCTTTACGGAGTCTATATTGTAGCTTCATCAGAGCATACTTCTAACTCATAAGGTCGTTTTTTAATTTATCAAATTCATTTGCTTTAATGATACCCATTTTCTTTAGATTTTCAAGTTCTTTTATTCTCTTTATTTTATCATTCTTATCTTTTTTTATTGGTATTTCAGTTTTCTTTTCTTTCTTTTTAATTTCTTTTAAATTATTTTCTTTACTATTAATTTCGCTTTTTCGTTTCTTTCTCTGAGCCAATTCTTTAAGAATAATTGCTGCCATTTCAAGTTCCTTTCCACCTTTTATTTTTGAAAGTGTTTTGCCAGCCTCATTTTCTTTTCTCTTTTTCACAATTTTTCTTCGCATATGTATTAACTTGTTTTCTTCAAATAAGAAGTGATAAATAAATGTTAGAGTAATATGAAAATGTTTTAATCACCCCACTCACTGGTAACTACATGTCTGAGTTAGTATTGTTAAGAGATGAGGAATTAAAAATGCAATTACGTCCTCATGTATTATCATTTTTTTATTTATATGTTATTTTCTTTCTATTATTAGTATGGGCCTACATAATTTATGATTTTTTTGCCCAGGATAAATTTACCGCCTTCCCTCTTTATGAATATATAATAAAGATACCTTTTGCGAATGAAGTTTTAGCTGGAGCTATGATTTGGTCTTTAGGTTTGCTTATAGTTGGTTTTTTAGCACGTTTCTTTTTCTTAGACTCAGGTGGTCAAAGTATTTTCAGACTTTATAGTGGCGTTGCCTTTTTAGGGATTTTAGTAATGTCTTATCATGCTTGGAAAATGGAAAATACAATGGATTTTGGCCTTTGGTTTATCCCTAGTTTGACTGCAGCAGTTGGCTTTTTAGGAATGCTTTCAGTTAATGCTTATCGTCGTTCTTTTACTTATTATCTTACTAATAATCGAATAGTTCTTAAGAGCAGTTTTCTCATGAATAATAGTGAGCGTCAGGTACGTTATAATCACATTGAAGACATAAAGATGGAACAAGGTGTCGTCGGGACTATCTTTGGCTATGGTACAGTATTACCACTTACGGGTTCAGGCCTCGGAACTGGAAGTGATGAGTCTATGGTGATAGCTGGCTCAGGTACTGAAGTAAAAGGATTAAGCATTGGTCTTGCAGGTGGCTCGCGTAGCTCCTCTAAAAAAATTAGACATAATCCACATGATTGTCTTTTTGGTGTTCCTTCACCTAGTAAAGTCAGAGATTTGATAACTGAAAATATCCAATCAGATACGGGTGTTGAACATTTAAAGAATATTAAAGAGCTTTTGAGTAACCAAGAAGAATCTATTGAAGATTAGTTACGCAGTTTTTAGTTCAATTCCAGCTTCTTTAAACATGTTCATTGATAGCTCAAAGTCAGAGGCCCATCTATCAGGTATGTCAGTATTCTTAGGATAAATAACAGTCAGGATTCCGGCTTGAATTAATGATCTTGCACATCTTGTACATGGCGGCCACGTCACATATGCAGTACATTCCTTCAATGATATCCCAATTCTAGCTGCATGCATAATTGCATTTTCTTCAGCATGACAAATCATTGGATATTTAATTTCTCGATTATTTAGTCTTTCCTCGTTATCTTCAATTCCTCTTGGTAATCCATTAAAACCAGTACTTCTAATTTCACGGTCAGGCCCCACAACAACACATCCTACTTTCGTGGATGGGTCTTTGCTCCAATTTGATATATGAATTGCAAGATTTAAGAAACGCTCATTCCAATTAGCCATTGTTTATTATTCCGTAAGGGTCCCCATATAGCTATCTATGATGTTTTATTTTATAACATATTTGGCAGTTGCATTCTTTTTTTCGAGCTTGACACCATTCTCTTCCATAAAAAATCATTTGTAAATGAAGTTTATTCCATAAACTTTCATCAAATTTACGTTTCAAATCATTTTCAGTTGTTATCACATTTTTCCCATTTGATAGTTTCCATCGGAAAGCCAATCGATGAATGTGCGTATCTACTGGAAAAGCTGGATGATTGAAAGCTTGTGACATAATCACAGATGCAGTTTTATGGCCCACGCCTGCCAAATTCTCAAGTTCTTCAAAAGTGTTAGGTACTTTTCCTCCATGTAAAGATAATAATTGGTGAGACATTTTTTTTATATTTTTGGATTTTGTTGGTGCAAGTCCAATTTCTTTAATATAATTTTTAATTTCATCAGCACTTAAAAGGTTCATTTTTTCGGCCGTATTTGCTTTTTTAAACAATCTTGGGCTTATTTCATTTACTTTTTTATCAGTACTTTGAGCACTAAGCATAACTGCTACGAGAAAAGTAAAATTATTTTCATGATTTAAAGGAATTTCAGGTTTGGGGTATAATTTTTCTAATGTTGAAGTTACAAATTTAACTTTATCAGCTAATTTCAAATTTTATCCTATTATTTACCTTTAAAATTAGCTTTTCTTTTTTCCATAAATGCCGTAATACCTTCTTTTCCATCTTCAGAATTAAAACATTCTAGAAACATTTCACGTTCAAATTGAAGGCCTTTTTCAAGTTTCATATTTGAGACAGATTTAACGCTTCGTTTTGCTCTTTCAATTGCATAGGGTGATTTTTCAGTAATAGTTTTTGCAATTTCCATAGTTTTAATTTCCAATTCTTTATGATCAAAGACAAAATTTAGAATTCCATATTGTAAGGCTTCTTCAGCTTTTATCATTCTTCCTGTAAGAATCATTTCCATTGCACGCCCTTCACCAATTAATCTAGTTAATCTCTGAGTTCCACCAGCCCCAGGTATGATTCCAATATTTATTTCAGGTTGGCCCAATTTAGTTCTATTACTAGCTATTCTCAAATCACAAGACATTGCAATTTCTAAGCCCCCTCCTAAACAAAAGCCATCTATCATAGCAATTACTGGTTTTGATAAGTTTTCAATTATTTCAGTTACTATCCAATCTTTCTTTAGATCTTTTTCAGTTTCTAAATCAAGTTTTAAGAATTCTTTAATGTCAGCTCCAGCAATGAATGCTTTTCCTGAAGCTCCAACCAAGATGATAGTAGAAATTCCGCTTTCATTTCCAAGTTTCTCAAAAGCTTCAGCCATCTCGGTTCTTGTTTTTGAATTAAGGCTATTCATCTGTTCAGGACGATTAACAGTAACAATTCCAATTTTATCCTTTCTATCTATCAAGACATTGGTCATATTATTCTATAAGCCCTCTTTTATTGAAGTTTTGTTTTTATTCATCAAATGTGCCGCATGACGGGCAAATCTTCTCTTCAGATATCTCAAACATAGATCCGCAAGCACTACACAATAATTCCCCATCTATTTCTGTAAATTTAGAATCGGTTGTATCACTTTCTAAATTTTCTTCAGTCTCAACAACTTCTGCAATTCCAGTGACCAATTCTTCATTTCCTTTATTTCCTATGAAATAATATCCAGCACCTCCTAAACCAACAAGCCCTAAAAGTCCAGCACCAATAAAAATGGAATTGCTTGAACTTCCATTTTCACTTTCTTCCACAGTTTTTTCTTCTATTTCAAGAACTATGGAGCTAACTTCAACATCAGATTCATAATCCATTCTATCTACTGCCACTGCCGAGTAGTAATATTTGTGCCCAAGTTCTACATCTAAATCTTTGTAAGAAAGATAAAGTTCTCCAAATTCTAAGTAGCCTACTATTTCTCCAGTTTCATTTTGATTAGTTGAGCGATAAATCCGATATCCGATAACATCTTGTGATTGAGAACTTTGGAATGTAATGGCAATATTTGTAGTCCCATTGCTAATTTCTTTAGTGTCCTTTAGTTCTAAATTTCTAATATTCTTGGGTATGTTCTGATCAACTATAAATTCTTCATAACTCTCATTAAGAATGTAATTTCCAACTAAGTCATATGCTATAATTCTGAAATAATAATGATTCTCATTAATTGTATTAATCGAAATAGGAAAATCATTGACCATATATTCACCATATAGTATCCATTCCAGTGGAAATATTTCTTCTCCTTCTTTAGACAATGAATAATACAAACTTAGATTTACGCAGTCATCTAAGTTTTCTATATCCATAATCATTGAATTTGAACCAATCAGTTCAGGAATATCTACAAGATTAGTAACTGGAGCTATTCTGTCAACAGTTAATTTATCGGTCGTGTTTGAAATGCCTTCATTACCAGCTTCATCGTAAGCTAATACTCTAAATTCATATATTCCATCTATAGGTATATTGAATCCTACCCATTTTGCTAGAGTATTTTCTTCTATAGTTATCCATGTTTGACTGTCATTAAACGGACGACGATACTCTATGCTATAACTAGTAATATTTGGATGATTTATGTTCCATTCAATTTCAATATAGTCTAAATTAGTAAGATTACTTGATAATCTTAAATTTACATTGGCGTATGGTGCGGAAAGATCTACTAATGTCTGACTATCATATTTATCTTCTTTATCTTCTACAAGGCCTTCATTATCACCTCCCATAGATCTAAAACGATACTTATGCCCATCAATGCCATAAGGAAATATAGCAGAGTTAATTTCACTGGAGAAATTATTCCAAAATATCCAATCTCCCCAAGTTTCACCATTAGTTCCACTGTCAGTCATATATTCTATAATGAAATATTTTGTGTCGTTTCCCATAATTTCATTGGTTTTGTACCAATCATGAACATACCAATTAATTTCAAAAGATGAATTGTTAACTAGTTCAGGTGATAGAGTATAAGTTCCAGGTGATAGAGTATCGGGAATGACGTATAATCTTGCTTTAACAATAATATATTTCGTATCTGGAGTAGTTGAATTCATTGAAGTCACAGAAATATTAAATTCGCCAGTTGAGAATTCAGTAACAGAAGCGTTTAGAGCAATAGTTAGATTTATGGTTGCTTCTTCAGCAAAATCAGCATGTACAATTGAGTTGTAATCTACGATTGTAAAGTTAATTGTATCATTCAGAGTTATGCTAATTTCATATGAATCCTCTATGTTACCTTGATTGTATGCCCATATTTCAAATCTATAATTCCATTCATCTTCACAGCATAATTCGTTTTGAGATACAGATTTATCACTTATTGGAGCTACCAATTCAAAATCATATACAGGTAGCACCTCAAGTTTAAGAGAAAGATATTCTGGTTGGAATCCCCAAGCAGAAGATTTAGGCGTTACAGTGACTAGTTCTTCATCAAACCATTGTGTGTTCCCTGTTTCTCTAACCACAGAGGCTAGAACATTCTTTCCTTCTTTCAATATACTTGAATTGAATTTAATTTCTTCATTCCAATATTCGGCATAATGTCCACTCCCCCATCCTAAATCATCGAATATTTCTTCCCCATTTAGATAGTACGTTCCATAATTATTAGCTGCCATATTCAGGCTGAGCGTATCATTTTCGTAATTACTAAGATCATCTATGTAAAAAATATGCCTAAAGTATGCATAATTGTTTCCCGACCAATCAGTATTGTAGTCGATGCCACCTAGATCATCATCTCCGAATGGAGCAGGAGAGAGGGTCCAATTTGAGTTTGGTACAAAATCAACCTCTGTCCATGTTGTGTTACTTTCTTCGTATAGCCTACCTCCTGTTGAATTCACCCATTTCCATTCAGTTTCATTATCACGTCCACTTTGAACAATCATGTTTTCTATTTCACCATGATATTGTGAACGCGCTGTCAAGGTTAATTCATAAATTCCTGAATAAGTATTGTTATCGGGAGTTATTTCAAGTATAACTGTTCCAGTTTCACCTGGAGAGAGATTAATGACACTTGGGACAAAATCTACTTCCCAAGAACTATATGTCCCAAATATTTGAAAAGTGTAATTGTCATCCACATTACCTTCGTTTGATATAGTTATATTGTAAGTTAAGAGTTCACTAGTATTACCTACATTATAATCATCATCCACTGAAAAATTGTAGGCATAATATCCTACATGTATAAATCTTGTTAGACTTTTATTCAGAACCTTTGCCGTTACGTTGAATTCACCTAGTCTATCTGGCGTCCATTCAACTCTCCACTCAAAAGTTTTATTGTTTTCTATTTCAATTGTCTGATTTACAAATTCGGCCCCTTCTATTTCTAAGGTCACGTTCAAATCGGTTACATTGTTTTCTTCATTGTTGAAGAAATCAATTCCAAGTACTAAGTCATCTCCAAGAATAATGGGTTTCTCGCTCCAAGATTGAACCTTCAAATCTAATTCACAATCTAGCCAGGTTGTGTTGTCACCGCCACCCCAAAGACTGTCTCTACCAACTAAAACAAGAGTATTATTTCCCTCCGTGAAAAGATTTATGTTTATACTGATATCTTTGTTCCAATATTCAGCCTCACCTTCATAGCACCCTCCACTATAACTTAAACAATTTTGAATTTGTTGACCATTCAAATATACGGCATAATAATTCGTATAAGCCGATTTTATTTTACCACCTAATACTGCAGACGTATCTTCAATAGTGAAATTTTTTCTTATAATGATATAGTCATTATCTCCATCACTCCCGTCAGTATGTTCAGATTGCCATATTGTTCCTGGCTCGATTCCTCCATTTGCTTTGTTTCCAAAAGGAGCACTTCCTGTTTCCCATTCGCTATCATCAAATGATGTTTCTTCCCAATTGTCAGGAAAATCATTGTCATCATCAAATATCTTGAAGCTATATTCAGTTGATTCATTTTTGCCACTTTGGACAATAGTTACAGCTTCCCCATTTTCAAAATCGTTAGTATATTTGATACTGGTGATATCGATGCTAGATTCATCAGCTTTGACTTGACCAATAAGTATAAAAGTTATAAAAATAATAAACAAAAATACAATATTTTGACGAAGTGCCATATTCCTCTATAAACAACATATAATTATAGCTTATTACCAATTTATAATTAAATTTTTAAGTTCACTTAGGTTACCTTTCAAATGATAATCAGCTTTTTCAATAACGGTTTTATCATTAGTATTTACTGCAATTGCCAACCCTGCTCTTTCAAACATAGGGATGTCAACAGTAGTATCTCCTATGGCTGCTACTTGTTTTTTTTCTAATTTCAAATCATTTAATAAGTTATCCATGACTTCACCTTTTGCATGCCCACTTGCCCCTACTTCTACCATTAAATGACCATCATCGCCATCAATAAGATTATTGGCTAAAGGTTCTTTCATATTCCATTTTCCAGCCCATTTTTTAGCGAGAAAAGTAATTCCTCCAGTTAAAAAAATAGTATCTATATCATTCTTTTGTAAATCTGAAACTAGTTTTTCAGCTCCGTCTATTGGTTCGATTTCATCCAGTATTGTATTTATGTATTTTTCATTTACTATTTTGTCACTACTCATTTCCCATAGTTTTACATCAGCTTTTACAAATTCTTGATCGGTTATTTTATTTTGTATATATTTGTTTAGCATTTCAGTATTGTCGGTGCCAAAATGTTCATGTATATAAGCCCAACACGAACGCGGTTGTAGTAACGTTCCATCCATATCAAAGACTACTAGTTTGATATTTGACATTTATCCGAATGAAGAGCTAAATCTATCACTAGGTCCATTTTCTCTTTCCAACATCATTTTCATTTGTTCTTTGGACATAGAATGAGCTTTTTGTGCAATATCATATGATTCTTTAGCATCACTCTCTTCCATTTCAACTTTAAAACTTAAACCCGAGAACATTACCGATTCTTTACCTTTATTAGTAAAGATTGCAAGGATATTAACTTCTGGATTTGACTGAAATTCAACATTATTAAAAATTTCAGTTTCGCCTTCTGCAGGCATAAAGACAGTTATTTTTTTTGCTTTAAGCATAATTTCATATTCCGCCCCACTTCAAAAAGTTTTATTGAGTAATAATATCTAATTCACTTTCCATAATTCTTCTACATTCGTATTGCTCATCAAGATGGTGCCAATGATTTACATGACTTTCACCTAATTTATATGAAAGAAAGACAGTTTCAATACCTCTTAGAGAATTAAAATTAACAATACCAAGTGTTGGATCATCTACTTCAATTCCTAATTTTCCTAATTCCATAGTTAAGTTATTTACATAATTAGTATTATTTTCGAGTTCTACCTGTAGTTCCTCCCAACCTGGTTTCAATGCAGCCCTATAGTCATCACGAACTTCTTCCATAATTTCTTCGAGTTGCTCCTCTAGCATTTCTTGACGTACAGAATATTCACACAATTCATTGAGCATGGGAGCAATCAATCCTAACAGACTGTTAGCTTCTTCCACGGTGAAAAGCCTAATGGCATTCCTTACCATGGAGATAGCTAGTTAGGGATGGGCAAATAAATAGAACTGATGCTTAAAAACTAACCAAACACTCATAATCTCCATTCGTCATACTACCTAATATTTATTTATGAAAGAATCATTGCATCCCGACAAATTCCTTAATCGACATATTGGCCCATCATCTAATGAAGTAGAGGAAATGTTGGATTATCTTGGTTTTAAAAACCTTTCCGATTTTTCAAATTCTATAATTCCAAATAATATAATTTCGTCTAAGAAAATGAATATTCCCTCAGCTATTTCTGAATCTGAAGTGCTTATGGAATTGGAATCAATTGCATCTAAGAATACAATTAATAGAAATTTTTTGGGACATGGATATTTTGGTACAAAAACACCACTTGTTATTAAACGCAATATTTTAGAAAATCCTGGTTGGTATACTCAATATACTCCATATCAAGCTGAGATAGCACAGGGAAGATTAGAAGCTTTATTGAATTTTCAAACAATGATTTGTGATTTAACAGGTATGGAGATTGCAAATGCTTCTCTTTTAGACGAAGCTACAGCTGCTGCTGAGGCTATGAGTATGGCTTGTAATCTATTAAGAGGTAAACGTTCTACCTTTTTAGTTTCAGATTCCGTCAACATTCAAACTATTAACGTAATAAAAACTAGAGCTGAGCCTCTTGACATCAATGTTTTAGTTTCTTCATGTTCAGACTTTAAATTTAGTAATGATGTTTTTGGAATTTTACTTCAATATCCTGCTGTTGATGGCTCTATAGAGGATTATTCAGAAATAATCAGTAAATCTAAAAAAGTTGGGGCCATGGCTATAACTGCAACTGATTTACTTTCACTTTGCCTTCTCAAACCACCGGGTGAATGGGGTGCAGATATAGTAATAGGTAATTCTCAACGTTTTGGCGTTCCGATGGGTTTTGGAGGTCCTCACGCTGCATTTATAGCTACATTAGAGAAGTATAAGAGAAACTTGCCAGGTAGATTAATAGGCATTTCAAAAGATAGGCATGGTAACAATGCTTTACGATTAGCTCTACAAACACGTGAACAGCACATACGCCGTGACAGAGCTACTAGTAATATTTGTACGGCTCAGGTTCTTTTAGCTATCATGGCTTCAATGTATGCTGTGTATCATGGACCTAAAAGATTGAAAGAGATTGCTGAAAGAGTTAATTATCTTACAAGGGTTTTGTCATTTAGTTTGAAATCAACTGGCCATCAGGTTGAATCTGATACTTTCTTTGATACTATAAAAGTGAAGAAAAAAGACCCCAATATAATAAGCAAAGCTTTAGCTTCAAACTTGAATTTATGGGATTATGGGGATTTCGTAGGAATTTCTATTGATGAAGAAACTACGAATTCAGATATTCTTACAATTCTTAATTTATTTGATTCAGAATGGACCGATCCTTTAGATGAGAGTATACCTTCTTTTTTAGAGCGGAAAACACCATATCTTCAACATCCTGTGTTTAATACATACCATTCAGAAACTGAAATGTTAAGATATATTCATAGATTAGAGGCAAAAGATTTATCACTAAATAATAGTATGATTCCATTAGGTTCTTGTACAATGAAATTAAATGCAGTAGCAGAAATGGAAGCAATTACATGGCCTAGTTTTTCTCAAATACATCCTTATGCCCCCCTTAATCAAGTTCAGGGATATCTTTCTCTCTTTGAAGATTTAGAAAATTGGTTGTGTGAAATAACAGGTTTTTCAGCAATTTCTTTACAACCAAATGCAGGAAGTCAAGGCGAGTATGCAGGAATGTTAGCAATTCGAGAGTATCATTTTTCAAAAGGAGATATTAATCGTAAGATTTGTTTAATTCCAACATCGGCACATGGGACTAATCCAGCTTCAGCAGTAATGGTTGGCATGAAGGTAGTAGGGATTAAATGCGATAAACACGGCAATATTGATTTAGATGATGTTAAAATTAAAGCTGGAAAATATTCTTCGGAACTGGCAGCTATGATGATCACTTATCCTTCAACACATGGTGTTTTTGAGGAAACCATTGGAGAAGTTTGCGAGATTATACATTCAAATGGCGGACAAGTATACATGGATGGAGCAAATATGAATGCAATGGTTGGTTTGTGTAAGCCAAGTGAAATTGGTGCAGATGTATGTCATTTAAATTTACATAAAACATTCTGTATACCACACGGAGGAGGAGGGCCAGGAATGGGCCCTATTGGAGTAGCCTCTCATCTAAAAGATTTTTTACCTTCAGATCCACTGGATAGTTACAAAATTAATTCATATACAGGCCCTGTTTCAGGTAGTAATTGGGGCAGTTCTAGTATACTTCCAATTTCTTGGGCTTATATTGCAATGATGGGTTCGGATGGTTTAACAAAAGCGACAAAAATAGCAATTTTAAATGCAAATTATATAGCAAAGAGACTAACAGAACATTATAATATATTATATACAGGTAAATCAGGAAGTGTAGCACATGAATGTATATTAGATACACGTGATTTATTATCAAATGCAGGTTTAGTAGTTGATGATATTGCAAAGAGATTAATGGATTACGGCTATCACGCACCAACAATGTCTTGGCCAGTTCCAAACACATTAATGATAGAACCTACCGAATCTGAATCTAAAATGGAATTAGACAAATTCTGTGATGCTATGATTTCAATTAAATCAGAAATTGAAGAAGTAAGACAGACTGGCAATTCAGGTGATAATCCCTTAAGAGGAGCTCCACATACAGCAATTGAGATTGCTAGTGATGATTGGTCACACACATATTCAAGAGAACTGGCAGCATATCCTATTGCTTATTTAAAAAACCATAAATTTTGGCCTTCTGTTGGAAGAGTCGATAATACATGGGGTGACAGAAATCTAATATGTTCATGTCTAAGTGTAGAAAATTATATGGAGGATAATTAATGACTCAAATAAAAATGTATGGAACTCCCACTTGTGGAGATTGTGTTGTAGCTAAACAAGTATTTAGTGAAAAAAATATTGATTTTGATTTCATAAATATTTCAGGTAGTGAAGAAGACACTAAGAAAGCTATTGAATTGAATAATGGGAGACGCAGAATTCCAGTAATTGTATTTGAAGATGGCTCTATTCTAGTCGAACCTTCTAGAGATGAATTATTACTTAAAATAGCATAGATTTTATTTGAAAAAAAGGCGAATATCTATTAATTTTACTAAGGTAAGCCTTTTTATGGGTGAGCTAAAGTGTGAAATTAGTGTTTGATAGTCCAGACACTTTCATTGGAGAAAAATATGAAGACTAAAATTTCGAAAGCGTTATTGCTGGCCACACTCATTTTAGGTACAACATTATTGATGTTTACTCCAGCAGCGGAAGCACAAGCTGCAGTTGCTTATTCAGTCAGTTTTACAAATGGTCAAGTGACTTTAGATGTTAGACCTGGTGCTAGTGGAATTGGTTGTACTGAGATGGTTGTTTCTAATGAAGGGCAGGCTACTATTGATGTAGATGTGTCACTTTCAGGTGGAGGCGTTACTATTTCACCAGGTGCAGTTTCAGTTACACTTGGTCCCGGAGGTTCTATAACAGTACCAATTTGTGCTTTAGCTCTTACCATGTCATCTTATAAGACTGTTCAAGTTAGTGCATTAGCTTCAGGAAGAGAGACTAACACACAATTAAATCAAGTTAACAAAAATGCAGGTTTTG
>JBJLBX010000008.1:0-10428 GCA_045567955.1 Candidatus Poseidoniales archaeon
TATTATACAAGACTTCCAATATTATTTACAACTTTTTTTAATTCACTTATACTTTTAGCAATAGAACGATTTATTCTAAGGATATCATCTCTTTCTTTTTGTAATTGTTTTGCTTCTTGAAATAAACCTTTCATTAGGGCCTGAATAGTGTTTCCCGTTTCATCACATGCTGGACAAAAATTAAACAGTTCCTTGTCATTTTTGAAAATTTCTCTCTTGACATAATCTTCAAGGGTTGTTAGTGTCATAACATCCCATTACTTTGCTTTTAATATTTCTTTGGGCTCTATATGTTTAAGTATCAATGTGTATCTGACAATTATCATGCCTCTATATTCTCATAGTCGTTTAGGAACTTATGAAAACTGCCCATTTCAGTATAAATTACGTTATGTTAACAAAGTAAAACCCCTCTTAGGTAATTCTATCGAATCATTTATGGGTAGTATGGTTCATGATTCTTTGGAATGGCTGTACAAGCTAGCTCAGGATTCCAATATAGCTTCAAAAGAAACTCTATTGGAAAAATACGATAAACTTTGGAATGAAAATTGGGTAGATACAATAAGAGTAATAAAGAAAGATTTAACAGCAGATAATTTCAAAGAAACAGGTAAAACTTGTTTAGAAATGTATTATGATAGATATCACCCTTTTGATCAGGCTATAACAATTGGTCTTGAAGAAAGATTAATGATTGAATTGCCCGAAAATAAGAAAATGCAAGGATATATTGATAGATTAGACAAGATTGGTGATGGCCATTTTGCAGTTCATGATTACAAGACTTCAAACAGAGTACCGCCTCAAAATAAAGCAGATAAAGATAGACAATTGGGTCTTTATGCTTTAGCAGTTCATCAAAGATATCCTGAAGTAAAGAAAATAGATTTAATTTGGCATTATGTTAGATTTGATGAAGAAGTTCGTTCAAGTCGTGATGAAAAACAATTAGATAGTATGATATCCACAACAGTTTCTTTGATTAATGAAATAGAAGCTGCTACTGAACGCAAAGATTTCCCAACAAAAACAAGTATGTTATGTAATTGGTGTGAATTCAAAGCCCAGTGTCCCGAATATTCACATCAATATGCTTCTCAAAATGACGCACCAACTTTGAGTACTACTACTATTTCAGCAGTACAAGCAGCTGAAACAGTTGATAAATTAATTGAATTAAAGGAAAAGAAGAAGAATTTATCTTCCGACATGGATGCAATGATGGAAACACTAGAATCTCAATTATTTAATTATTCTAAGGAATCTGGCCATACTGTTGTATTCGGTAAAGATTACAAGGCAAGTTTCAGCACAACTGAATCGGTAAAAATACCTAGTAAGAAGGATTTAAAACGTTACGACCTCGAATCAAGTCTTAAAGAATTAGAATTGTGGAATGATGTACAGGAAATGTCAGTTTGGAAGGTAAAATCTATGCTTAAATCCGAACATTGGTCAGAAGAGCAAAAGAAGAAAATTTCTAGTTATCTTGACAAATCAGATAATCCACGTATTAGTTTAAAGAAATTATGAGCGAATGTAGGTGTTAATTTGAGTGATAAAGAAAAATTTATAAAAAACAAAGCATTATAAGTACGCAGATAGGTTTTGGTCTGCCTCGGCTGTCGGAGAGAGTCTATTTCATTTTCCCTCATATTCCACCCCGAGGCAACCTGAAATGATGACGGATGCCTCTCTCGAAAAAGCAAAAGCTACACTTTCTAATTTTCAAACATCAAATCAAAAAACAGTAATTGATAACGTATTCATAGGTTCAAAAAATTATAAACGATTTTTTAATGAATTTTGGACATCTAAACAAAGACAAGCAAACAATCTTCATGAAATTTCTTACAGGGCATGTTACAAACCACAATTACCAAGCTTCTTTATTGATTTATTTACGGAACCTGGTGATGTAGTTTATGATCCATTTGCAGGAAGAGGTACGACTTTAATTGAAGCTGCACTCCTCAATCGAAATATTATTAGTAATGATGTAAATCCATTGAGTCGCATACTAATTGAATCACGTTTAAATATTCCAACAATTCAACAAATAGAAGAAAGATTAAATCAAATTCATTTTAATGAATCTAAAGCAGATATTGATTTATCAATGTTTTATCATAGAGATACGGAGTCTGAGATAGTATGCTTAAAAAATGATTTAGATACTTCAAATTCCGTGGACAACTGGATAAAGATGGTGTCTACAACTCGTTTAACAGGACATTCAGCAGGTTTTTTTTCAGGATATACTTTACCTCCAAATCAGGCAACAACTCAAAAGGGTCAACTGCTAATAAATCAAAGATTAGATATATCTCCGCCCTATAAAGATACTAAATCTATAATTCTCAAAAAATCGAGAACCTTACAACGTAATCTTAACCCATCCATTGTCAAACAATTGTTTGATGTTGGTCAAAAAGCTATTTTTTCTTCAAAGGATTCGAAAAATACATTTCATATACCAAATGAAAGTGTCAAATTAACGGTAACTTCACCTCCTTTTCTTAACATTGTTAGATATGCAACTGATAATTGGTTAAGGTGTTGGTTCAATTCTATAGATGCAGAACAGGTTGAGAAAAAGATAATATCTTGTCGAACAGTTCAGCAATGGTCAGAAAAGATGTCTTTTGTTTTTGACGAATTATATAGAATAACTTCACCTGACGGGTGGGTTGCTTTTGAAGTTGGTGAAGTAAATAATGGAGAAATAAAATTAGATGAGTCAGTAGTTCCTTTGGGTTTAAATTCAGGTTTTGAGTGTGCTGGCATTATGATAAATTCTCAAGATTTTACAAAAACTTCTAATATATGGGGAATAAATAATATGAAAGAGGGGACAAACACTAACCGTATTGTTCTTTTTCACAAATCTAAATAAAGTAGTATCTTATCTAAATAATAATGCAAAAAGCTTTAGTCCTGATAATAGCATTTATGATTACTCCTGCATTAAGTGGTTGTCTTCAACCAGAGGATAAGAGAACAGTTATCGAGCCACCCTCAATCTTTGATTTTGGGCGTCAAAATCCGTTAACTACTTGGTATCATTATGGTGGCAGTTTATCACATCCCTATGCAGTGGATGCGACAAATGCTACAGCTCTTTTAGATGCAAATATTACGACTAATTTATCAGGTAATAATATTCCTTATTTCACAAATGCAACATACTATGGAACAGGATATGATACCTTTGAGCCGACCATAGGGATTACAGCTTCAGGAGCAATTTTCTTCACTAATTATAATGGTGCGGGTGAGGGTACGCACATAATAAGATCTCTTGATCAAGGCCAAACTTGGGAAGATGTTGGCCCTTTTTTAGGAGGGGATGAGGGAGGTTCCGGACAAACTCCAAATTCTAATGATCCTTATATTTATGTTGATAAATTTACAGATAGAATTGTGAAATTTGACATGCATGCTCTTGCAGTGATTAATGTGGAATATTCAGATAATGACGGAAATACATGGAGTACTCCTTATCCAACTCATGGTTATGCAGTACCTCAAGATCATCAGACGATTGCTTCAATGCCACATTCTAATGCGATTTCTGGAGAGGTAGTCTATGTTTATTGTATCAATACTGGTTCAGCAGCTGCTGGGCCTCAGTGTTCACGATCTCTGGATGGTGGACGAATTTGGGATGCGCAAAGACCTGGTTATCCTGTAGGGACATCTCAGTGTTCAGGTCTTCATGCCCATCTTGCAGGAGGTCTTGATGGCAACATATATCGAGGTAATCCTTCTTGTGATGGACCTGCAGTTTATCGTTCAGTTGATGGAGGATCAACTTGGACAGAACATACAATTACTACTGAATTAGGAATGCATCCTGCCCTACAACATGCTCATGAAGTTGCTACAGCAGTTGATGATGAGGGAAATTTGTATGCTACTTGGATTGCAGATGATTTTATGATTTGGTATTCCTATTCTAGAGACCAAGGAGATTCATGGAGTGAGCCAATGATGATTGCAGCTCCAGGAGTTACTGAAACTGGTTTCCCAACAATATTTGCAGGTTCTGAAGGAAGGGTTGTAATCGGTTATATTGGAGAAGTAAACGATGTTCAAACTAATGCATCAAATAGTGGATGGTCGGGATATATGGCAATTATGACAGACGCTTTTGCTGAATACCCTTTGATTACGAGTGTAGCAGTCAATAATCCTGATGATCCTTTAGATATCACTTCAGATTGTGGTGCAAGGCGTTGTGGCGGTTTTGGTGATTTTATTGACGTTGAGTTGGATGACCAAGGAAGACCCTGGATTGCATTAGCTCACAATACAGCAGGTTATGATGAAGCCATTATTGGAACATTAACAGAAGGTCCATCACTTTATGGAGATTTAACTTATCTAGAGATATTACCTCCAGGTGGCGCTTCAACTCTTAAGATGGGATAATTGTTTAATTTTATAAACCCGAAACAGTGATTGATTTAGGATGAACAAATTAGTGTTTCTCATTGTGGCCTTTTTGGTGGTGCCATCTTTTGCAGGTTGCCTTGAACCAGAAGATAAAAGAACAGTAATTGAAGAGCCAGGTTTGTTTGATTTTGATAGTGATATTCCAGATACTACTTGGTATCATTATGCTGGAGGAATTAATGCGCTTGATGCTATTGCAGTTGAACAAGCAAATATTACTGCTAATTTAACAGGTAACAATATACCTTATTGGACTCAAGGAAGTTATTATAGTATTGGAATGACTACATTTGAGCCGACAATGGGCATTACGTCTAATGACAATTTGTATATGTCTAGTTGGGGTAATGGTCCAGCAGGTTCAACAGCTATTGTGCAGTGTTCAGGTCTCATAGAAATGGAAAACTTGTCAGATTATAATTGTGAGAATGTTTACGATCCTATTTCACCAGTACCTAATAGTAATGACCCTTATGTTTATGTCGATAAATGGACTGATAGAATAATGAAATTTGATATGCATGCTTTGGCAGGCATGACTGTTGAATGGTCTGATAATGATGGAGCCTCATGGTCTCTACCAACATTTGCTACTTCATATTCAGTTCAAGATCATCAAACTATTGGTTCATCACCTTATCCTGCATTCGGTCATCCAACTACATGGGTTTTCTGTGTAAATGGCAATTGGGAAGCTCCACTATGTTCAACAAGCTTTGATGGAGGATTAACATGGAGTCCTGAAGTACCAGGCGCACCTTTAGGTTGTAATAGTGGAGGACTTAGCGCACATATTGAGGGTGCAGATAATGGTAATTTCTATAGAGGAAATGTAGGTTGTAGCGGTAGCGGTTATTCGATTTATCGTAGTACTGACGGTGGATTTACTTGGACAGAGCATCCACTTCCTACAGAAGAATCAGGTACTGCAGATACATGGAATTTTGAAGAAGCCCAAGTCGCTATTGATGAAGAAAATAACGTTCATGCAATGTGGATGGGGCTCGATAATATGCCATATTATGCCTATTCCCGCGATAATGGAGATTCCTGGAGCAATGCTATGATGATTGCACCTCCAATTGGACTTCAGGGCACTGGTTTTCCAGTGGTTACTGCAGGCTCTGAAGGACGTGTAGCCTTTGGATATGTAGGAGATACTGGCAATCAAACTTGGAATGGTTATATGACCATTTTAACCGATGCTTTTTCAGATAATCCACTTTTTACAACAGTTCAAGTTAATCAACCAGATGATCCTATAGATAGTAGTAATGCATATCCTGAAGGATGTGGTTATGAACGATGCGGAGGTTTAGGAGATTTCTTAGATATGGCTGTTGATCAGTATGGAAGACCGTGGTTTAGTTTGGCAAATAATGATGCTGGAGAAATTGGAATATTTGCAACAATTACTAACGGTCCATCACTTAGAGGCGATTTAGTAGACTTGAATCCTATGCCTTTAGGTGGCAATCTAACTTTTTAGTTTAATATGCGAAAAGCAACAGAAGTATTTGGACAATGGGCAGAAGAAGGTAAAGATAGAGGTATGGAAAAATCACATGCCATACCTGTTAATGAAATGATTAATTTTGCATTAAAAGAAAGATTGAATATTGATAAAAATTTCAGTTTTTTAGACTTGGGTTGCGGAAATGGATGGGTTGTTCGTAATGTGGCAAAGAATGAATTGTGCACTAGGGCAGTAGGCATAGATGGTGCTAAGCAAATGATAACTAATGCAGAGTCAAGAGGAGGAGATACTGAATATATTGTCGCAAATATTAATTCTTATAATTCAATTGAAAAATATGATGTAATTCATTCAATGGAAGTATTATATTACTTAGAAAATCCATCTGAAGTAGTAAGTAAAATTTCAGATTCATGGCTAAATAAAGGCGGAAGATTAATTGTTGGAGTAGATCATTATTATGAAAACATAGATTCACATTCTTGGCAAGAAAAAGTAGGCACTCGAATGCTTATGTTGAAAGAATCAGAATGGGTTCATATTTTTGAAATGGCCGGATTAGAGGATGTTGAAAGCTGGCACTCGAACAAACATACAGGATGGGCAGGTACCTTAGTCTTAACTGGTAAAAAATAATTTTTTTTAATTAAATATATGTTCTACCTGGATTTTTTAGAGCTTCTCTAATATCCATTAATCCTTGTGTTGAATTTTCAGATGTAGCCTTTTCTAAGTCAAAATATAGTAATTCATCAATCCCTTCACATGGATTATCTATTTCTTCTTGACTAACTGGTTCTTTAGTTTCAAATAAAAATAAAACATACCAACGTTTTCTTTCATTATCATCATGAGATTGGCATCCAATTAGGCGGATATCTCTATCCTCTATTTCTAGTTCCTCAGTCAATACACGATGCCCTGCTTCTTCTGGGTGCTCACCAAATTTCATCGCAACACCAGGGATGTAATATTTTCCAGCTGAGTAGGTTCCAGAATCTGCAGCAACTTTTTCTACCAGAACATGACCCTTATCATTACGATTAATTAATTGAGCTTGTAGCATAATTAAATCCTCTGCCTTATAGTCTATTTCAGTTTGTTTTACAGCATATGCTAAATTATTTTCAGATGACATACTGCATTATCTAAAGCAGTCTATTTTTAGTTAAACATACAATTAGGCTGAAACTTCTATTAAGTCAATCTATTACCAAGTATGGATGAAGTCCAAGAACACTATCAAAATATAGCTAAATCAATAATACAAAGTTCAACTCCTGATGTAGATTTAGAAGCGATGTCTTCTGTTGATAATTTTGGAAGAGGTATGGATGCTTTTTCCTTGTATTCTTCAATTTATCTAGAGATTATTGCGTATGAAGAAGATGCTAGTAAGCAGGAGCAGACTGCAACACTTTTAGGTTCTTTTAATCACCACCATTTAGAATCACAGAAGATTTTGATTAATTCGATTTATCAATCATTTTGTGGAAATTATAATATTGCTTATTCATTATTGCGTAGTTTTCTTGAATGTCATATGAGAGGTATTTTTCTTAATCAATTAGCTTTATCTCAACATGAATCAGGTTTATGGAAAGTTCCGCTCTCTTCTATAGTCCAGGAAAGTTATGGAGATCTAGTAGATCAGTTAAAGAATTATCGAGCCAATAGGGACAAAATCCTAGATAATTCTCAATTTTTAGATATGGTTTCTGGAATTAGACAAGAATTAAGTTTTAGTGATTTAATTAAAGAATTGATATCATGGGAATTAACAAATCCTGAAAAAAATTACCATAATTTTAGAAATTATTCACGTTATGGAAAACTATCGGGATATGCCCATTCCGAAGAGAAAACACATGATATATCTAGATTAAAAAAATACTTTGGTAATGATGAACAAAAAGCCATAATTAGTGAATCATTAGTTATTCCGCAATTGTCAAAAGAATATTTGAGTGATATGTGTTGTGTAGTAGATGCCTCAATGGTAGTAATGTTTAATTTTATTTCCCGAGTTTTAACATTTGACTTTTATTCAGGTTTTGATCAATTCATAATTGATTTAAAAGAAGATAAAAGATTTACGAATGCACATCTTAATTATTGCACAAAGTGGATGTCCACATACTTAGAATAGATTAGTTTAATTTATCTTCTAATTCAATGGTTAATTGTTCTAACAATTCTTCCAAATTATCACTCTTTAAAGACATTACATTAGGAGTTATGCCTTCAACACGAGCTTCAAATTCGCCTTCATTGCGCAAAATTTCTATATCGCAAAAGAACTCTGCCATAATTCCCCGGAAATCGGGTAATATTTAACATTTACCACCCTTTTTTTTTCAAATAATTATCTAAGGGTTCATTTCATAACAACACTTCAATATTATGAATTGTGAATCAAGTTGATTTAGTTGCATTTTTAATTCTTTTTATAGGGATAATAATCTTAGCTTATCCTTTATTTATTTTAGTTATTGATAGAGCAACAGAAAAGAAATCAAGTGATTTATTATTAATCGGTTTTATGGTTTTATTAGGCATTGCTTTGATTATAGCGCTCTGGGCAGTTTATCTTGCATCTACTTCTCCAGAATTATTATGGCCATTAGCCGTATTTACATTATTATTTAGATATATTTCACCTTTGATATTAGTTAGATCAATTATTAAGTGGCGAGATACTTCTTCAATGGTATTATCTAAATCAAATAAAATTTTTTCCGACTCATTTCCAGGAATTGCAATGGTAATTGGTACCTTTATTTTATTATCACCATATATGTCATTTGGTAGCTCAGAAAATATTGAATTATTCATTGCTACAAGTTTAGCTATTTTTACATTTTCTCAGTTTTATTTGTTTTTATTTGTGGATTATATGCGTAAAGGAAATGTTCCTTTTGCTTGGGTTGCAGGTTTTTTCATAGGTATTGGTCTAGTAGTAATGGTTCCACAATATTTAGATGGTTTTGATTCTGCATTTAGAATAACATCTTCTTTTGGATGGTTCTCAGGTGCAATGATAATGTTGTACGGTAAAGAAAAGATATTTTCAGAATATTTACAGAAAATAGGTTGGTAATTGATTGTCAAACCCATCCTTATTTCAGATATATGGTGCGCTAGTTCTAGTTCAATTAATATTTGGTTTACATTATCTAACAACTTCTTTAATTGTAGATAGAATTGATGCCTTTGAATGGACTGCAATCAGAATTTTACTTGCAGGAATACTAATGGTTATATTATATCGAAAACGAATACTTAATTTTCCTAAAGGAAAAGAGTGGAACTTTTTAATTATATTATCAATTTTGGGAATTATTTTGAATACAGCACTTTTTACTAAAGGTCTAGAATTAACTACACCAGCTCACGCTTCATTGCTAAGTTGTATGATTCCAGTCATGACACTTATTTTTGCTTGGATATTTGGTTATGAGAGAATGAATCGTTACAAATCTTTATCCTTAATTATAGCTATGAGCGGCGCACTTATTTTGCTTGGAATAGACGATTTAGAGATTAGTAGTGATTTATTTATTGGTGATATTCTTGTTTTTATTAATTTTACTTGTTTTGGTTTGTTTTTAGTTTTATCAAAATCAATGATTAAACACCACTCACCATTAGGTTTAACTGTTCTCGTGATGTCTATTGGAGCAGTTCTTCTTCTCCCTTTTTCGGTTAAAGGTATTTACCTTAATCACGATTCTTGGATGAGCCAACCTTGGTGGATTTATGCTGCAGCTTTTTATTCCGTTTTTTTTGCAACAGTTGTTACTTATTCATTGAATTATTATGCCATGAGCCATGTAGATTCATCAAAAGTTGCTCTCTTCATATACCTTCAACCAGTTGTTGCAGGCACATTATCAGTAAGTTTAGGATTAGATGAAATAACTCCAAGATTATTACTATCTAGTTTTTTAATTTTAGTTGGACTAGGTTTGTCGACTATCGAGACTGAATCAGCTTCTAAAGTCAGCTAATAATTTGTCTAATGATTTCTTTGAAGGTCTCATCATATCATCAGGTAAATCTGCTAAAGGAGTATCCACTAGGTTTTCAGTATCATCAAGAGTTGCCATCCCTTCTTCAAAATAAAGTAAACCAGTTACATGTTTGTCATCTTTGTCAGCTTTATGAATTGCATCAAGTGCCATAACTCTATCAGACACATCATGTTCCTCGCTAATAGTTTCTAATCTTATGTATGAGCCATCATGCAATTGCACATCTTTGTATCCACCGGAAGGAACTTCGACTTCTTCTATAGGGTTAAAATGGGGAATATAGTCTATTGTGTGTAATTCAGTATCATTACTCTTCACGTATCCATATGATTTCAAAGATTCTTCATTGTTATTGAAGGTAACACATGGAGAAATAACATCAATAATTGCCATTCCACGGTGCGACATTCCAGCCCTTACAAGTGCAGTCAATTGTTTCCTTGAACCGGAAAATGA
>JBJLBX010000009.1:0-10298 GCA_045567955.1 Candidatus Poseidoniales archaeon
GTTACAGTTGAATAATTTTATTTAATTGGTGAGTTCTTCTAAACTTTTCAATGCAAAAGCAGTGTGTAATGCAGTACCAATGTGTAGTGCGTCTTCATCTGCTTTGAACATAGGATGATGTACGCTGTAAACTGCATCAATCTTTTCATTTTGCATTCCTAAAACAACAAAACATCCCTTTACTTTTTCAGTATAATATGCAAAATCTTCACCACCCATTACAGCCTCAAGGTCACTTACATTTTCTTTACCTAACATATCACTTCCTACTTTCTTTGCAAAATCCCACATTTCTCCATCATTTACAGTGGGCGGATAATCGTTACCCGGATAATCTACAATTGCTTCACAACCATGAGCTTCAGCTATTTTTTCAGCAATTTCCTTTACTCTATGTTGTAGTTTTTTTAGGCCCTCCATAGTCAATGATCTGAGAGTTCCTAACATTTTAACTTCAGGAGGAATTACATTTGCTGCCTGACCTCCTTGTATTGCACTTATGCTTACAACTCCGGAATCTAATGGATCTAGCTCACGAGATATGATTGATTGAAGGTTTGTTATTATTTGTGCAGACGTTAACACAGGATCTCTTGTCAAATGTGGAACTGCAGCATGTCCTCCAACACCTTTTATTGTTAAATCTAAAAATGTTGTTGCGGCAAGAAAGGTTCCTTCTCTTGATCCAATTTGGCCTGTTGGCATTTGTGGCCAAACATGAAGCCCAAAAATTCTTTCAACCGTGGGATTTTCTAATGCGCCTTCTTCTCTCATTAATTTTCCACCGGCACCTCCCTCTTCAGCAGGTTGGAAAAATAATTTTATTGTTCCATTAAATTCATTTTCTTTAGATTTTAATATTTTAGCAGCTCCTAACAACATAGCAGTGTGGCAATCGTGTCCACAGGCATGCATTTTCCCATCAATTTCACTCTTAAATGGCACATCAGTTTCTTCATGAATAGGTAAAGCATCCATATCTGCTCTAAGTGCCACACAAGGGCCATTGCCATTACCGATTGAAGCCAATACTCCGGTTTTAGCAATTGGAGATTGATACGTAATTCCTAAATTGTCTAATTCTCTTCTAACTAATGCACTAGTTTTGATTTCTTCATACATCAGTTCTGGGTGTTTGTGTAATTCACGACGTATATCAATAATCCAATCAGATATTTTTTTAGCTTCTTTTTTAGCTTCTTCAGGATGCATAATTAGTAAGGATTCATTCTCATTATAGTAGTATCGCCATTATCAAACCATATAGGGAACTGGTTATTATCTGTAAATTTGGTTTTTGCTTCACCAGTTAATTCTTCTGCAGGATCCCACTGTAATAATGCAACGCCTTTTTGCATTTCTTCAGAAAGAACGATATATGAGACTGTTTTCACTCCCGCTTGGGGTGTAGACAGAGCTTTTCCAGCTTCGATAGCTTGTTCAGTGTCTCCAGTTATCACATCTGCACCATTCTCCCAGCTGGCATTCGTTTCAGTAAGTCCAAATGTTAAACTGCTTAGGCGGTGATCACTCACTACTAGGCTATCTGCTTCTAAAAATTCAATCCATAGTATTGCATCAAATTCTTCTTGGCCAGTCCCCTCTTGAAATCCTCCCATGACTGAGGGAGGTGGGTATGATCCAATAGCACAACCTAGGAATAGTAGAGAGAAACTAAATGCTATTGTTCTTCTCTTAGTGTGTTCGAATCCTTCTATAAAATATTGAAATCCAATACCAGCAATGAGTGCAACTGGAGCTAGAAGATATGGTGCATGTCGGTATGCAATCAATAGATGCGAACCAGTTATAGCACCTATAGCTGCTAGAGATAGGATTGGAATCAACCATCCCCATATTATCCAGCCATATTTCTTTGTAGTAACAAAACTAGGTGATGCAGCCATTGAGATCCAAGCCAAATTGACAATTAGATAAGGTACAGCTTCCATTCCAACGGGTATTTGTGTACCTGGGACTCCTTTCCATAGTGTAAGGAGAATTACAACAAATGAGATTGAGAAAGCGATTAAGGTTCTCTTTATGAGTGTTCTATGAGTTATATTTTCAGAAAATGATGGTAAATACAAGTAATTTCTTAGTAGCCAAAGTGCAACTAATCCAATAATAGGTATTGCAGTCATAACTATTCTTACTGAAATAGTATCAGGTAAAAATCCGAATGCACTTTGTTCGAGCATTTTGCTAAAGGATTTTGCATAAATCAGCCAATATACTGAAGTTAGAAGTGATATTATTGAAAGAGCAATAATATTTTGTTTTATTTTTTCTTTATCCCCTGCAGCAATTTCAACAAATATGATTCCAACAATGGCAGCACACATTAGCAACAATGTAAAGTGATGAGTTATCAATAGACCTAGGAAGGAAAACATCAGTATTACTCCCCATGGATGATTAAATCCTTTTAAAATATTTAGTTCATATAATTTATCAGCTTCTGAGCATTTAATCCATGAATATAGAAATAAAAGACCTAAAGTTTCAGCTAAACCACCCGGCATTGGGTGTGAATTTGCATATACAACTCCAAATGTTACACCATAAAATCCAGCCCCAAATATAGCAGGGACAAAACTTGTAATTTTTTTGCCAATTATAAATAGCATAGGTATCGAAAGTGCAGAAATTAAAGGGATAAACCACATCAAAACATAGTGATATTCTATAGTTGTTAGAAAGGATAAAGATCCTGTGAGAATTTGCATTCCTTGAAAATCAGGATATGCTCTACCCCAACCAATGTAATTTTCGTTTAACATACTTCCCTTTTCCATTAAATATCTAGTAAGGTACAGATATTCTCCTGAGTCACTTCCCCATAACCTCCAATTGTAATTATGGAATATACGAATTAGGGAGGTCAGTGAGATAACTGAATAAAGGATATATTTTTGAAATTTTTTAATTCGCATTTGTGTCTCCAACAAAAATTAATGTTATTTCCATAATTGAAGCAAAAAACACTAAAAAAATAAAGTTGATAATCATAGAGGGTTCTGGTGTACCTAATATAATAATTGCTATTATTAGGCCATACAAATATTTTCTGAGTTGAACATTACTTCCAGTGTATTCAGTTAAAAATATAGTTAGTAAAGGCAAGCTGAGTAATATTCCTGAGAATAGTGAGATTGAGATGAGCAATTTTATCGTTTCATAAATTGATAATTTTGCAATTGTAATATTATCATTAATTAGTAGTATCTCAAAAATAATAGGTGCAAGATAATACAATCCTAGAATAGAACCAAGAAGAAAAAAAATAAATCCCATAGAAAAACAAATTTGGAATCCTCTTTTTTCTTTATCAGTTAATGCAGGACTTGAAAAGTTATAAATCCCTCTTAGCCACAAAGGATACGAAATTAAAAAGCCTCCAATGAGACTCAAATATAATTTTAGTCTGAGAAATTCTGTAGGGCTATACGTAGTTAAATTACTTATTTCAATATTGCCTATAGTTAGTAAATTACTAATTATTGTCTTTGAAAATGGCAATAGTAAGAAAATAAGTAATATTGTAATTATGAAGGGTTGTATGAGATGAGTCCTTAATTCTTCGAGGTGACTCGACAGAGGGCTGCTAATATCTCGAGTTTCAGACAATATAGGGGTAAGGTCGGGGGCTTAAAAGGCGCCTTGTATGTCAATATCAATGAATATACTTCAGGGTTGTGTCAGGTATCCACCAGCACCAGGTGGTGCTGAAACTGTGGTTAAAGCTTATTCTGAAGGTTTGACAGTAAAAGGGCATAATGTCGAAGTCATAACTACAGATCTCTACACAGAAACCCCTTTTGTAAAAAAGAAAATGCCTTCAGAAGTATCAGGAGTTCCAGTTTCAAGGCATAGTGCTTTCACAATTTCTGGAGAAGCTCATTATGTATTAGCTCCAGGAATGATCAAATCTTTTCTTTCTAAAAAAGCAGATATAATACATACACATTCTTATGGATATTTTCAGAATCATGCAGGTTGGATCAGAGAAAAATTACAATCAACACCTTGGGTTATAACGCCTCATTTTCATCCATCATGGTCCATGTGGGGTGGTGCAAAGAGACGGACATTACGGGATTTTTATGATTCTAAGATTGGAAAATCTACGATGGAGGCTGCAGATTTGATTACATGCGTTAGCAACCACGAAAAAGAAGTATTGGTCAAAGAAATAGGTCTCAAAGACGATAATATAAAAATAATCTATAATGGCATACATTGGGATGATTGGAAGGAAATACCTGATAAAAAAATATTTAGAGACAAGTATCCTCAAATTTCTGAAAAATTTGTTATTTTTGCTGGAAGATTAGCTACGAATAAGGGGTTAACTAACTTAATTGAGGCTATGTCTTTTGGCGATTCTAATAAATTTGATTTAGTGATTATGGGGGCTGATATGGGGCTTGGAAAAGATATAGATAAATTAGCTTTATCTAAGAATATCAAAATGCATAGATTGGGTCATGTTGATGATGAAATTTACCGTTCAGCTTTGTCTGCAGCAGAGGTTTTAGTTTTGCCTTCAGAATATGAGGCATTTGGAATCGTTCTTTTAGAAGCTGCAGCAGCAGGTACTCCTGTTGTAGCTACAAGAGTGGGTGGCATTCCTGAAGCTATGTCTGAAGGGAAAAATGGATTATTAGTCGAATATAATAATTCTAAAGCATTATCTCAAGCAATATTTTCGATTTTGAATGATGCGTCCTTGTCTTCAGATATGGGTTTATTTGGCCGAGAGTTTTCCAAGGATTTTTCGTGGACTAGTATTGTCAATCAGTTAGAGTCCGAATATTTCGAATTATTGTAAAAAGTTGTTTTATAAACTAGGTCTTAGAGTCAAACGGTAAAATTTTAAAATACAATATTGGTGTTTTCCTTGGTTCTGTTGAATATAATAGACCATAAGTATATAAATCAAAAATCACAGGTAATTTTCAGGTTTTTTTAATTTATATAGGACTTCAGTCAAGGTTATTTTTTTTGTGTGCGGAGGATAAGTATTATACAACCATATTACTATGTGTATCTGTGCCTCCAAAGAAACTTAATTTCCGAATGAGCATTCCAGACGAGTTTAGAGATACGTGGAATTTCTTCAATAAAAGAGCTAAGTTAGAGGGAGATACTCCTGCCGAGTTACTTCGAGATCTTGTGGAAGAATATTTAGAGGAGTATGAAGATGAGAGATCTCAAGCCGAAGAAGAACTAGATGAATTAGCTCCACTTAGAGATAAAGTTCCTAAAAAAGTCAAAGTCAAGAGGCCAGTTAAACCTAAAAGAAAGTCTTTTATTTCTAAGAAAGTTAGTGTTACTAAGCCGAAAGAAGAGATTTCAGAAGAAGTAATAGGTATCCAGGATACGCCCAAATTTAAGCTTCTTGAATTAATGCGTTTATTAGATACTGGAAATGGTGTAGATCCTGGTGATCTGAGAAAAGCAGCTCAATCTAAAGGAATTAGTAATCCGAGATTGCAATTAAATAAAATGATGAGAAGAGGAATATTGTATGCGCATGAAGGGCGTATTCATGTAACTTAAATATAACGAAATATTTTAAAACAACTTATATAGAGTAACCATCTAAGTGACTATAATATGGAATTAAGCAAAAAACAATGGATTTTTGTAATAATCCTCGTTCTAGCCTTTATTGGTATGGGAGGTGTTGCTGGTTTCATATTTGCAGCTATCTTATCTTTTGTTCCTGCCTATTTTTATCTCAGATCTATTAGAAACTCTGAAGAAAAGGATAGAGAGCCTTGGGATGCCTTGAAGTTAGCCTTTGCTTGGGGTGCCGTATCTGGTATTTTTTTAGCAATGGTATTCAATGTTATAGGGATTAGCTTGTTATTACTATTTTTAGAACAAGGTGAATCTGTTTCTGATGATGTAGTGCTTATTCTAACTGTAGTATTAGTGGCTCCAATAGTTGAAGAATTTGTTAAACCGTTAGTTATGTTTCGGAACCCTTCTGTTAGAAGTAATATTGATGAAGTTGAAGATGGTATTGTTTATGGAGCTGCTTGTGGTTTAGGATTTGGAGCTACAGAGAATATTTTGTACGGCTTATCTGAAGAAGCAGTGAGTGTCGGTTATCTTGGTATTTTAGCAGTTGTAATTTTAAGAACAGTATCTTCAATACTCTTACATTCGATAGCTACTTCATTTACAGGCCATGGTATTTCGAAGCATTTAGTAGAAGGTCAGCCTTTTAGTGTAGTAATAAAGTATTATTTGCTAGCTGTATTGATTCATGCTGCGTGGAATGGGGCTGCAGTCTTTAGTATGATATATAGTGATGATTTTGGTGGGGTATTATTATTAATTTTTTCAATAATGCTAGCTATTGGTGGCCTTGAATTTTCAAAAAGGAAAATACGAGAGATAGATATGAGGGGTTCAAACATAATGATGAATCAAATTCGTTCTAATGAGGTTAGTAAATCGTGGGGAGATACTAGTAAATGGGATGAGCATAGGGCTGCTAAAAATAGTGATGTAGTTCCCAAGGAGGGATCTACCTCCCCTAATCTCTATTCATCTGAACATAAAACTCCAGCACAAGAATGGTTTGTAAATATAGATTGGAAAAGTGCATTGGGTACTCTTGTCTTTTTATTTCTAGTTTTTAGTTAATTTAGATTCCTAGGTATAATCTTTTAATCTCTTTTTTCTAGCGCTTAATGCGGGCCAGTAGCTTAGCTAGGTAAAGCGATCGGCTCTTAACCGATCGACCGTGGGTTCGAATCCCTCCTGGCTCGCCATCTAAGTGAAATGCATAGGGTACAATCTTGTGATACGCCCTTGTTTTTCAATTTTTAAGATAGAATTTGAAACTAATGAATTCACATGATAGTTTACCTTCTGTCGGCTAACCTTCAATTGTTGTGAAATCATTGACTGTGTTATTCCAGGGTTGGTTTTGACAATTTTGATAATCTTCTTTTGTGTTATATTTGTAATCAGTGAATTACTAATGTTTATTCGACTTTCACTACCAAATGGGAAAAATAGGCGTTGCCTTCCACTGGTGTGCGATGTAATAGTTTTATGATTCTCTAAGATATGTAAATGGTGGGCCAATGTTCCATTATGAAGTCCTAATTTTTCTTTTAGTTGAGTGAAGTTAGCACCAGGTTCAGCATATATTATTCGGAGAAGGTTTTGCCTTGTAGGATCATCTGCCAATGTGTCTTTTTGGAGTCTTGAGTATAATGGAATAAAGAATTTAAATGTTAGATATTTCATATTTTCAGAACGTTGAAATTGGAATCCTATACTGGCAATAGATAATACTACAAACATATTCCTCAAACTCAAAATAGGGATGTTGATAGTAGGGATGGTTTCTTCAGTTTCTTGAACAGTTTCTATTACGTTAATTTCCTTCGACATTTCTCCATATGCTATATATTCGCCTTCACTTTCGATATTTATGAATAGATTAAAACTTCCAGCCTCATCTGGTTTATACGTAGTTCGAATATTCCATGATTCTTGATTATCAAGTTCATCAATAGTTATTTGATCAATAATTTCTTTATTTCCGTCATCAGTTTCAATACCAATACTAATTTCAAGATTTTTACTAGCATAACCATTATTAGAAATTGTAGTGGTACATGCAATACTTTGTCCAGTTAGCAATGAATGTCTGCTGCAATCTTGACTAACTATATTGATTTCAGTTTCCTTGTAGCTTAGTATATATCCTTCTGTTTTTTCTATGCCATTATTTGAAATTTCAATAATCAAAGGATTCCCACCTATCTCTGGTATATTTTTTAATGGTATTATTTCTATTTCTACAGTTAGACTTTCTCCGGCATTAATTGTAACTAGATTAGGGCCATCTATTGATTCTACAAAAGTTGTTGAATAGCTATAATCAATTTCATAATCTTCATTATAAAAACCATCATTATTGATGATAAATTCGGCATAATATATTTTTTTACTATTAAAATTAATTGATGGCCAAACAATAGAGTCAGTAAGTTCTTCATTTCCACCAAGGCTTGTACTAAATTTCACCTGATCCATACCAATCACCGAAATAATTCGTATTGTTTGATTCAAGAAGATATCATTAGCACTATTGGATATTTCTAAAAGGAAATAATCTTCTACTAGTGGTTTTATTATGTAATCATTTTCCAAATCTAGTGATTCAATATCGCTAGTTTGTATCAAGATATTTGTTTTATCTGAATTGCTAATCAAAGGATTTACAATATCCATATTATGTCTTGAAATAGATAGAAATGTATTTATTTCTTCATAATATATATTGTCATTAATCAAGGTAATTTTTACGTTACAATAATAATTGCCGGGAATCGAAATTTCAGTAAATCTAAAATTAATAGTTTGAATTTCACCAGATTCTATATTTGGAGTTCTGAAGTATGTTCCAATTTTATCATTGGAGCTAAATAAATCAACACTTATTGTAACATTTCCAAGTTGTTGATCAAAGAGACCGTTATTCATTATATTTAGATTAATTTCAGGTGTTTCTTCTAAAGTGAAAAAATAGTGTTCTTGAATATTTGTTTCAAGATTGTGTTTTACAGGTATATATTGATAAATTATGCTCTCAATATTCCATAAGTCTCCTTCATCCGCATTAGAGTCTGAGGCCGAGAAGCAGAGATATACTTCCTTTCCAGCTTCTATTTCTATTTCTATGTATTCATTACTATTTTCATCTACAATATATACTTCATTCCATATAGTACTGTAAAGTTGACTTTGATTAAAATCTATTGTATAACTAATAGTGTATTTTGCATCTAAAGTGGCAATAAATTTATGGTTAATAATAAGTTTATTATTTTTATTTCCATTGGTATTATAGGGTCCCGTTATAATGCCAGTTTCATATTCCTCATCAAGGTTTATTAGTTCAATATTCTTTGTTTCTGTATTGTATATCCAGTTGGCATTATCTTCGTCGTCCAAGTAATGGTCAACTATTGTATTTTCCAATTCAAATTGGAGATGATTATAGAATGTGTATTCTTGTTCAATGTATGTTTTAGTTATAGTATCATCATTATTAGATAAAAGTGTTAAATTGAAAAGGTAGTTTCCAGAAAGCTGTATTGTAAAAGGGAAATAAATGTTTTGAGTTTCTAGAGGGTCCATAGTGAATATTAAATTGGATGTTTCTAAATTTATATATTCTTGCAGATCTTGACTAAATATATTTACTAAAAGGCTATGTGGTATCTCTTCATTGAAATCATTACTGACGGTCATGTTTAATGAGTTAATAATCTCAGTATTTTGATGTTCTAATTCATTAATTTGGATTTCAGCTTCAGTTGCCGGAATGAGTGCAAAACCAATTCCTAAAAATGACGCAACCAAGAGAAATAATAGTTTTGTTTTTGCACCCATCTAATACTCAAAAGAGGTTAAAGGTATTAATAAGTTTAGTATGTTTTTTTGACAATTATGGGCCTATATTTTGATATATATTTAAGCATATAAGATAATATAATGTCTTAAACATTACAGAAAATACTTGTAAAATATTAAATAAAGACCAATCTAGACAAAAATATGATAACTGACAAGCAACTATCTCAGGGTGTTTCGATAATTCCTGTTTTAGTTTCGGTCATAATTTTGATTCTTGGAGGTTCCTGGTTTATAGCATATGAATCTTATACTTATACTGCATCTGATGAAATTGTAGATGGCTTAGTTAAGAGTTCAGACTATGATTTTTCTTTAACAGAAGTAGAAAATGTTCAATATGATGGAATTGATAAGACAGGTAATCGTGAGGATAGTACGATTTCATATTCAGATAGCGGTTATGAGCAAAGGGGTGTTGTTTTTTACAATTTAAGTTTACTTGTTTATGCGATTTCATTTCTAGCTTTCTTATCTTCAATTTTAATATTTGTTCGTGATTATGAGTTAATACCAAATATAAGTAAAGTTGAATTTTCAGCAGTTGTATTTGGATCTTATATTGCTATTGTAGTTTTTCTTCTTTTCATGGCTAGTTATTCAGTTATGGCACTTCCAGATGCAATAAATGAAGACCATATGGGAACCACCAAATCTTGTCTTTATGATGATGATATGTTTATAGCTGGTGTTGATAATTGTGATGTTTACTTCACTAATGATCCTCAGATTGATGTTATTAATCAAAAAGCTACGTGGAGTATTGGGTTATCTTTCATAATTTTCTTTGTAGCGGTTCTTGTACCTTCAATATATTTAATTACTTCAACATTTGAAAGATTAGG
>JBJLBX010000010.1:0-10123 GCA_045567955.1 Candidatus Poseidoniales archaeon
CCGCCAGCTATTTTTGATGTCGTAATAAATACAATTAATGAAACCATGATTGGATCTATAGCATACACAATATTACTTTCATTTATTATTCTTACAGCAGTATTCTGGTACACTGATGGTCAGCCTTTACTTGGAATCATATCTATGCTTCCAGTTCTACTAGTCTTAGTATGGATTTTAGGAACAATGGTTACAATTGGATATACTCTAAATGTTATGACTATCTTAATCGGTGCATTGACTGTCGGATTGGGTGTAACATATGCTATCCACATTTCACACCGATTTATTGAAGAAATGGAACACCATCATTCGCTAGATAAGGCCATCAATAATACAGTCAAGAATACAGGTTCAGCTCTCTTTGGTGCTGCAATGACAACTGTTTTAGGATTTGGAGTTTTGTTCTTTGCAATTTTGCCTCCAATGAAACAATTTGGAACTATGACTGCTTTAACTATTCTGTATTCTTTCCTGTCGAGTGTTTGGGTTTTGCCAAGTATGCTAGTTATTTGGGCCAGACAAACTGGACTTTCTGGGAACGGTAATGAGCATGAAAACAAAGTACCGGAACCAAAAGGAAAATATGACAATTCAAATGTTTCAAAGATGATTACAACATCCGATAGTGAAGATGATGATGTGTCCGAGGATAATTCAGAAGAAGTAACTGAGAAAGATGAATCTGAAAATGAAAAAGCTGTTGAAGAACCAGAGGATGAAAGAAGCGATAACACCATTCCTAAGACCGATGAAGATTAAATTATAATTTAGCTATTAACTCTTTTACAAGAAATTCACAAGAGGCTAATTCAGACTCCTTCGTTGATCTTAACACTATTGTAGCACCATAAACTCCATCTCTTGAGAATGGATAACTACCTACAGAAACATTTGGGTATTTTTCTTGTATCTTTGTCAAATCTTCAGCAAAAAAACTCTCACCAATCATTATTTCTAAAGATTTGGAATGAACTATATCTCCTTTCTCAAGATAGTCATACATTCCCTCCAACATTCCTTGCATTATTTTTGGAATTCCAGCCATGACAAAAACATTGTCTATTTTGTAACCTGGAGCTTTAGTTGCAGGACTGTAGATTAATTCACCACCTTCTGGAATATGAAGCATCTTTAGCAAAGGTTCAGTTAATTCTTTACCCGCTAAGAATTCTTTCATCTTTTCTAATGCGTCATCATCAATTCGTGTTTCAACATCGAATGCTTTAGCAATACTATCAGTAGTAATGTCATCATGTGTGGGACCTATACCGCCTGTTGTGAAAACATAATCATATTTTTTTCTTAAAGTATTCACGGCTTCAATTATAGCTTCTTCGTCATCGAGAATAACACGAACTTCGGATAAATTAATACCTATTTTACCTAACCAATTAGCCAGATATGCCAAATTTTTATCTTCAGTTCTACCTGAAAGAATTTCATCACCAATTATAATTAATGAAGCTTGTATCACAATTTTTCCAGAGCTTTAATTCTCTTTTCCATTGGTGGATGAGTTGAAAACATATTGATGAAAAAATCACTGCCTCTTAATGGATTAACAATACAAAGTGCTGCATTACTAGGTGAACCACAATCTAACGGTTTTCTATGGTTTTCCCATTCTAACTTCTTTAGTGCGCTAATTAGTGCCCATGGTTTATTTGTTAACTTAGCTGCAGTTGCATCTGCATGGTACTCTCTAGAACGAGAAACAGCCATTTGGAGCAAGAAAGCAGCCAAAGGTGCTGTTAACATTACCAAAATCATCAGAGCCGGATGTACGTTACGATTACGTCCTCCAAACATGCTATTCCACCAAAGCATTCGGGCTGCAAATGCTATAAAACCTGCAATTGTAGCTGCAACACACATAACTAAAGTATCACGATTTTTAACATGTGCCATTTCGTGAGCCATAACTCCTTCTAATTCATTATCATCAAGAATTGACATTATTCCTGTAGTCGCTGCGACAACTGCATTTTTTGGATTTCGACCAGTTGCAAAGGCATTAGGTGTAGATGATGATACAATCGCAATTCTAGGTACTGGAAGGCCATTCAAGTCTGATATTTTCTTAACTATTCCATAAAGTCTAGGATTATCTTGTCTTTCTATTATTTTAGCACCATAAGCACGTAATACTAATGAATCACTGTAAAAGTATGAATAAATATTAATTATTAGACCAAAAATTGCAAAAATAATTATACCACTACTAGAACCTGCTGCAACAAAACCTACAATCATCATCAACAAAGTCAACATGAAATACAGACCAAATAGACGAATGATTGCCATAGTATTCGATTTTAAGCCTATAATTAAAACTTGTTTAACTTAATTCAGTCAATATAATGTTGATAAGTTTGTCTTTCAAGAATACGAATTGCTTCCTGTTCAATGTCAGGATCATATCTAAAAACGGGATTGGGGCTATTGCCTTGTGGTCTACGTTTCAAATCTAATGTCCCTTCAGAATAAGCTCTAACTGCTTCCACCATTAATGTTGATGCAACTACTAATGTCTTATAACAAATATCGTGATAAGTATCGCCTCTCCTAACTGGAATTTCTCTTTTACCTGCTAATTCTCCAGCATCTATTTCAGTAGTACAAAAATGGCAACTACTTCCAATTTTAATATTCTCATGAACACTCCATGCTGGTGATGCTGAACCTCTGCATTCAGGAAGAAGACCAGGGTGAGAATTCAAAACACCACCACGTGCTTCTCCATATTCTAAAATATTACCGCGAATTATTCGGGTACCTCCAAATACTATCAATTCTGGATTAGCTGCTTCTATATGTTCCATACAATGTTCATCGTTATGTATTGGAACTTCAACTACCGAAATATTATGCTTTTTAGCCTGAAATTCTATAGTTGGACCTACTGAATGAGTACCTATCCTAAATTCAAATTTTTCCCTTTCAACTTTGCCACCATCTGAAGATTCTTCAATTATTAAAGATGGTTTGAAACCAGCATCTAAAAGCTGTGACAGCATCTCTCTACCCCAAGGATGCTCTTTGATTGCTAAGAAAATAAAATTCATTTTTTTGCAACTACCTTAAACTCGACTGAAATAGGCGTAGGCAAGGATACCACTTCTATAGTAGTTCTTGTTGCCTCATATCCCTTAAGATATTCAGAATATATTGAATTGAATTTTTTGAAATCATTCTTCATATCTGTCAAAAATACCATGATGTCAACTACGTTTGACATGTTGAGATTTGCAGCTTCTAATATAGCAATTATATTACTAAAAGTTGCATGTGTCTGAGCTTCGATCCCATCTGGGATTTCATCAGTAACTGGATGACGAGGGCCTACGCCTGAAAGAAAAACTAAATCTCCTGCTTCTTTAGCGTGAACATAAGACCCGACAGGCTTAGCGGCTTTATCTGTATTAATGGCCATCTCTTTCCTCTAAAGGCCCCATACCTGGTTGTTCATAAAAATCTAAAACTTCACGATCTCCTTTGTAAAATTCAGGATCATCTTCATCGTATTCTAAATCTCCGGCTGTATCTTCTGCGGGAGTTAAAGTCACAACTGCTGAACCTGTTCCCCAAACAGGTTCATATGCTAAAACATTACCATCATACAAATTGTTTTGACCCATTATAGAAGCCATAATCCAAAATGGCTTAAAACTAACTACTTTAGGTACTCTAGCTTCATTATGGAATTGTCTTGAAAGTTGGGAAACATCTTCTAGTCTTCCTTTTTCCAAATATTCTAAGAATTTCAAATTCCATTCATGATCTTTAAGTGAATGTATCTTATCATCTTTAGGATCTATTTCAACAGTGTGTAGTCTATTGGATAAAGCTGAAACAACTACTACCGCTGCTTTCTTACCACTCTCATCTATTGCATCTCTAATTGATTTGCCAAGAACTATACTCTCTGCCCTATTTGCATACATATTACTAGAGACTATTACGGCCGGAATTCTATTATCTGGATTTAATAATTTAAGAGCAACTATTGAACCTGTATCTATAGGAAATCCGTAGTATGAAACGGTACGTGAATGTAGGCCTCTTTCTTTCGATTTATCAACTATCAATTCTGCAAACTCCGAATCCATTTTAAATTTGTAATCGATGCTTCCTAGATCATGAAACTCTTCATCTACGAAAGTCCATTCGGGTTCAGGATATGCTTGAACTTGGTGACCTAGTATAGATGGCCAAAATGTACTATAGATTACTAAAATTTCAGCATCAGTCTCTTCAATCTCTAAACGTGCTTTATCATACGCTTCCCTGACTTTCTGCCAACCCTTATTTTTTTCAGGGCATAGAAGGGGATGAGGTAACCCTGGTACCAATATTCCCTTACGTACGTTATCGTCTCTCATATCTTAGCCTTTCTAGGATCCCAACCAACTATTGCATTACCAGTACCTATAACGGTCCCATATGCATGAACCGTTGCCTTATAATTCGGGAAATTTAGCGCACTCATTAACCAAGTTAAACAACCAGCTTCAGTCTCGGCAACTGTTTGTTCGGTAAAATCAGGCATTAGATCAATCATTTCTTTAGTTTTTCCATCTCTCATCAAATTTATCATCTTCATATCCCAAAGATATTGGTTATGATTAGTAACATGCTCCTTACTCATGTCTTCTGGGACTTCAGGCTCCACTGTGAAATGACGATGCGAAAGTGAATTACTAGATAATAATAAAGCTTTTTTGCCAGAAGCTTCAACGGCCTTCCTTGTCGCTTCGCCAAGTTTAATCATATTAGCTTGCATAACTTCTGAATTGAAATAAAACTTAGATCTATTGGATGAAATACAAACTATTGGTTTATTCCACTCTGGATTAACTAAGTGGCAACTAGTTATTGTTCCATAATCTATCCTAAAATCTGGATTCTCCATCATTTTAACAAGTAATCCTGAATCTGCAGCATTATCATGAATGGCTTTAGACAATTCGACATCTACTTTCAAATCATAATTATATCTAAATAAATTTGGGAAAATAGGATCTACAGATAGTGATTTGAAATTATCTACACCTAAAAAGTGCGTTCCAATAAAAGTAGCCCAATGAGGAGTATGTACTATTATGACATCATAGTCCCTATCTGAAAGACTCTCTCGAAGACGCTCATAGCCCCATCTTAATTCTTCCCAGCCCCCTTCTGATGTTGCTTCATTTTGAGGTGGATTATCAGCATAAACTAGATGTGGCGGATGTGGTGCCAAAGCACCCATCACTATTTCTCCTTTAGGCATGAATGTATGACTATTACACCCCAATATAATGATTAGGCATCAATCTTTCACACAAATATTTATAGCTTCAGAGAAGAAACCTAGACTCCAACGACCGCCTTCTCTGCCAACTCCACTGTTCTTAATTCCTCCAAAAGGAACTCGTAAATCACGGTGTAACCAAGTATTTACCCAGACCATACCCGTTTCAATTTTTTCTGCAACTCTCTTTCCTCTTTCGGAGTCTCCAGTCCAAACTGAACCTGCTAATCCATAATCAGTACAATTGGCCATTTCTATAGCTTCTTCATCTACTTCAAATGGATGAATTGTAACTACTGGTCCAAATATTTCTTCGGTAGCAGTTCGACTCAAATGACTTAAACCTGAAATAATTGTTGGTTCTAAGAAAGCCCCTTTATCATAAGGTGGATCTAAGTCAGGGCTCTTGCCTCCACACAATATTTCACCACCTTCTCTCTGTGCCAAATGAATATAAGATTCAACTTTATCTCGGTGTGCGAACGAAACTAAAGCACCTAATTCTGAATCATCAGAAGAAGGATCACCTATTTTCATATTTTTAACATAATTAACAAATTTAGGAACAAAATCATCCCATATTTTTTTAGATACAAAAACACGACTGCCGCATAAACAAACTTGGCCTTGATTCAAAAAACCCGATCTAGCAATACCTGGAATTGTAGCTTCAATATCAGCATCATCAAGAACAATGGTTGCATTTTTCCCACCTAATTCCAAACTCAATTTTTTGAACATAGGGGCTGCAGTTTCAGCTACTTTCTTTCCAGTATCAGTTCCACCTGTAAATGAAATTAAATTTATCTTTGGGTGTTCTACAATTGCTTGACCTACATCCGAACCCAATCCATGTACTATATTCACTACACCCTTTGGTAAACCTACTTCATGAATGACCTCTGCCAAAAGATTTGCAGTTAGAGGTGTCAACTCCGATGGTTTTGCTATTACTGTATTGCCCATCACTATAGCTGGGGCAATTTTCCAAGAAAGAAGATAAAGTGGCAAGTTCCAGGGAGTGATTAAACCTGCAATTCCAACTGGCTTCGAAATTACATGATTTATAGCATCATCCATTACAAAATTTTCGTGTTTAAAGTCTTTAGCAAATTCTCCGAAAAAACGGAAATTAGCAACAGAACGTGACGCATCTACAGCTCTTGCTAAAGATATTGGCTTACCAGTATCTAAAGATTCAAGAAATGCAATTTCTTCAGAACGGATTTCAAGTGCATCAGCAATCTTATCTAACCAAAGTGCTCTTTTATCGATTGATAATACAGACCAAGATTCACGGGCACTATCTGCTGCTTGGACAGCTAAATCAACGTCTTTAAAACTAGAATTCGGAATCGAAGCTATTTTCTCGCCATTAGCTGGATTTATATCATCTAAATTTTTGTCTGAAGAAATGAATTTACCATTTATAAAATTTTGAATTAAGATCATTCTTGACTCTTGTAATCTTCAGGATTAAAATACCAACGATCGTTGTCAGGATCCCATTCATCCCAAGTAGGAATATCTTTTAATTTTTCAAGATATTTAGGAGGAACGACCCCCGGTACCAAAAATGCTTTCTGTCTTCTAAGTGGATAAGGATTTCTAAGTTCCATTCCTAAGACCCCTAGGATTCCTCTTGCAATATACCATGCTGCCTGTGGGTTCCATCCATGAGCAATTTTTACAACGACCCCTAAACCTTCTGGATAATCCTCATGAATTATAGATAAACCAAGAAGTCCATCGGCACCTTCTTTAGCAATAACATTACCTTTACATGTTTTAATTATTGTAGTATCTAATCTATTGAAACCACCTACTAAATCGGGATTTTTAGTCATAGCTTCCCAGATCCAATTATCATCTTTTTCTTTAGCCAGTCCAGCATAACATGCAGCTAATTCATTAACTGTATTTGATAAAGTAGGAAATCCATCTCCGTCACGAGCTATTCTTTTAGGATTCCAATCCTTACCAAGAAAATGCCTTATCTCTTCTAAAAATGCAAAGAAAAAGGGGTGGCTAGGGAGTGTATAACCTGCCCGATTCCAACCTTTACGGCGACAACCCAGAAGAATAGCAGCATGTTGTCCTGAAGAATTTGAATACCAACGTCTTGCTCTACGAACCTGTCTACCGAACTGTACTAATGGCAAATCGAGTGGTGTTTGCATTAAACCCCAATCAGACTGAGGAAGTAATGACTGAGCGGCTTTAACATGCTCTGAAGTTCCATTATGGCTAGCAATTGAAATAGCCTTCTGATCCCAAGTAAGATCCGATAATTCTTCTGCAAATACTTTAAGCATTAATGGCTTCATCATTGAACGTCCATAGCAAAGAACATTACCTCCAAAACTATGTATATTTTTGCCTCCACTGTACCAAGCTACGGCACCATGAATAGTTGTTTCACTAACTCCATTTCTTCGATAATCTACCAAAGGCTCCCATTCTACATCTCGTCCGGTGGGAACATCACTGTCAGTTTCTCCTAAAGGACTACTTGGATACAATTGACTGACATCTGTTGGGTGACTCATTTTATCAATTCTCTAACACGAGGAACAACCTTGTTCATGAAAGCTTCCATATTTCTTACCACTCGGGCATTATCATGATTGAAAAAATCAAACCAAGTCATAATACAATCATTAGGATCGAAACGTTCAGCTATCTGCTGAGATACTTCCTCAACATTACCTACTACTGAGTTTTCAGCTGCCTTGGATACCTTTGCAGGATCTATGGTTCCTTCTAAAGCCCCCCAATATGAATTTAGTGCCTTTTCAGCTTCTAACTTAGCTTGAGATTGACGCTCAGAATCTGAAATATTTGGTTCATCATTTAAGAAAACCATTATTGTTCTTGGCATATAATTTCTTTTCCAAGAACCTCCACCTGAATTATAATCAATTTTCATTCTTTCGTGAGTTTTCTCTATTAACTCAGGAGGTGTAATTGATAAATTAAAAACTTTAACGGGAAGAATCTCATTGACTCTTTTTTGTAATAGAGGATCATGAGAACCTATAATTAAATCTAAAAGTTCACGATTCCAAGCTTGCGGTATATTTTTAACATCTTCAAAAATATAACGATTTGGTATTGTAATGCTATCTGGAACTTTTGATATAGAATCTCTTTCCAATACTGCATTCTGAACCTTAGCCCAATCCTCATCGCTACGGAAATTAGAACGTGTTAGTACTGTTTTTTGTATAATATCGCTATTAACTATTTCACCATTCAATAGTCTTAGAAAGATTTCACAGGCTTCTCCAAATATTTGACCACGCAAAGCAGGCCAAGCAGCTTCCTCAACGACATCCCTTGGAACTATTCCATATGGACGTGCCATAAACTCAAATCTACCTGCTGAAAAACCAATACGTAATTTTCTTTTTTCATCCTTCTTAAGACCATGTAAGGCTAAGAAAGCTCCAACGCGTTCAGCTATACCTACTGGACCTCCATGTGTAAGAAGACTCATAACTGCTGAACCTACATGGATGTTTTTAGTCCTAGAAAACATTAAATGAGCAAGCTGGAAAAAATCGGTACATAGTCCTACTTCACCTTCCCAATGTGGAACTACTGGTTGCTTATTCATTTTCTGTACTTCTGTAGATAGGTGTGCTTGAGCTACCCAAGCCGTACCAAAACCCAATTTGTCTGCAACTTCTAGCTGATTAAAGAAATTTGAAAACATTGTGTTTTCATCTGGTGTATAACTATCTACTGGAGTCTGAGCTATTGATAAAAAAATGTCAAAATCCATTATATTGAACCGGTCCTTCCACCATCTACTGGAAGACTAACGCCTCTAACAAAACTTGCTGCAGGTGACGCCAAAAATGCAATCACTTGACCCAATTCAGAGGGATCTGCTAAACGTCCTTCAGGTACTGTACTCAACCAAGCACTTTCTACTTCATCTTGACTTATTCCTTTTTGTTCGGAAAGTGTTTCTTTCAATTCGGTAAGTCGTTCTGTATTCGTAAAACCTGGTAAGACATTGTTTATCGTTATGCAAGGCGGAAGTTCTTTAGACAAAGTTTTAGACCAAGAAGCCATTGCTCCACGTATTGTGTTACTTACACCTAAACCAGGAATCGGTTCTTTGACTGATGTAGAAATTATGTTAATTATCCTACCATATTCTGATTTTTGCATTCCGGATAAAAGCAACTGAACCAGAGTTTGTGAAGCTAAAACATGTCTCAAAAAAGCTTTTTCAAAGTCGCTAGGTTTTGCGTCAATAAGAGGACCTGATGGCGGACCACCTGAGTTATTAATTAATATTTCAAAAGAACCATTACTTTCTATTTCTTTGTTTACAGAAACGGTAAGTGAATCTAAATCTTCAAGATCACAAGAAATTGTATTATTACCAGAAGCACTACGGGATAGAATAACAACTTCAGAACCACAAGCGATTAGAGCTTCTGCTGCTGCCTTTCCAATTCCACTTGTACCACCGCAAACCAATGCCCTTTTGCCATCTAAATTTATCATCTATTCTCCTTTAAATTCATAAAAATCTGGATTTTTCAGTGTAGGTAAAGCTTCTTTCTTAATCAAAATACTACGAACTGTCCATAAATCAATAAAAACGCGATATTTAGTCGTCATATCTAAATAATCTACACCCGACGATCCACCAGTTCCAACTCTTCTACCAATCATGCGTTCAACCATGCGGGCATGTGAACTACGCCAAAGAATCATGGATTCTTCTAATTCAATAAGTGTCGAAACCAACTTACGGGGCCAAGCTAACAAGGGAAGCTCCCGATAAGATTCTATGAAAATTAACCC
>JBJLBX010000011.1:0-31534 GCA_045567955.1 Candidatus Poseidoniales archaeon
CTTCAATTTTGTGATTTTCGTTGTTGTTCAACTTTTTGTTATAATTGCTACTACAATGATTTGGCCGGCTCTTAATTCAAAATAAAATTTTGAAGTAAGTATAAATATAACATTAAGAACGCAGATTTGTGGAAGAATCTTGAGGAATACATTTGGCTGAAGACGAAGACATAGAACAAGATAGTGATGAATACCGCAAATGGAGAAGCGGTAATGATAATGACAAATATGCTTCATCAAAAAAAGTCAGGAGATACGATATTGATTGGCTTAGAGTTATCTTATTTGGATTATTAATTCCGTTTCATGTAGCCATTGGCGTTTACTGGAACCTTTACGGAGAAAATGTTAATCCTGATTTAGATAGTTTAAATGAGGATGAAAGATGGGAAATTGCTGAAGACGGGAATGACTATACTACTGATTCTGTAAATTTACCTAGTATGTTGCTACACTGGATGCACCAATGGAGGCTTGCTGGATTGTTTATGATTTCAGGCATGGGAACGGCATTCGCATTTCGCAAAAGACCCTGGAAAACATTTCTAATGGAAAGAGTGAAACGACTTCTTGTCCCTATGTTCTTTGGAGCTTGGACAATGGGATTTATCGGATCAGTTCTTACTGAAAATGGAAAGTTGACTATATGGGAATTTCTAATTGGAATAATATGGAGAAGCTTAGTTTTCTGGGTACCATTTATTGGAAAACTTATAGCTCTTGGCCATCTGTGGTTTCTATGGAATCTATTCCAATACTCTCTATTTCTAATTCCTATTTTTAGTATTGTAAGAAATAATCCTGATGGGAAAATGATTAGATTTATCAGATCATTTTTTACTATGCCGAAAGGGGTTGGAATCTTCTTCTTACTTCCCCTTGTTTTAGTCCTTATTGAAATTATATTCAAACCATGGGTTCAAGGATATATTGGAGTGGGATATGAGTGGTTCTGGTTTTTTGGTTTCTTTGCCTTTGGATATATGTGTATTATTGCCAAAGACAATTATTACAAATTTATAGAATCTCAACGGATTGTGATTACTGTACTTACTGCAATATGGACTATCGCTTTTGTCTGGATTAGATTGGAACAGCACAAGTCCGGGATCCCATACATAGATGGAGGTTGGCTCGAAAATAGGATAATTCATAATGAAATGACTGTTTTTGCCTGTATAATTCACAGTTTTCATGCTTGGTTTTGGTGTCTAACTATCTTTTCTTGGGGTGCATACTTATTGAACAAACCTAGTGAAAATTTAGCATATATGAATCAAGGTGTTTATCCATTCTATATTGTTCATATGCCGCTTACTTTTGCAGGGTTAATATTTGCTGGTAATTTAGGCCTTAATGGTATTTCAGCAGTTATCTTAGCCACTATATTTGTAGGATTAACTTGCTGGATTTTCTTTGAATGTGTAAAACGAACTAAGATTACACGTTTTCTATTCGGAATAAAAGAGATGCCATCTCAAATAAAAAAAAGGCTTGAAAACGAACCTATTCTCGACGAAAGATAATGCCAGTCCTTATATAGAGTCTGTTTGTGCGAGCGACCCTACATTCACGCAACCAGACGCTTTGGGCAATTATCCCAACACCTCTCGAGGCACTTGTTCTCGTCGAGAAACGGCGTCACGGTACGATGTGGAATATGTGGGAAATTACGCCTGATTTCGTTTCCGTTAGCAACGGTTAGCGCAATATGGAGAGTAAACAGAAATGCCAAAACACAACAAACCAAACCGCGGATCTATGGCCTTTAGCCCTCGAAAGAGAGCTCGCTCTGAAACGCCACATATCTCTAGTTGGGCTGCTGTCGATGGTGATGAACCGAAAATTCTTGGATTTGCAGGATATAAAGTAGGTATGAGTCACATTATGGCTATTGATTATAGAAAGAAATCTGTTACAGCCGGACAGGAAATTAGAATGCCTGTAACTGTTGTAGAATTACCTGCAATGAAAGCTATTGGAGCTCGTGGTTATATTCGAGACACTTATGGTTTAAGAACACTTACTGAAGCGTGGGATCCAAAATTGGATGCCGATTTAGAGCGCAAATTACCTTTACCGAAAGATCAAGACAACAAAGCTTCTTGGAAAAGTATGAAAGAAAATGATTTAGAAGAAGTTCGATTATTAGTCAGAACTCAACCTAAATTAGTTACGGGAGTACCAAAGAAAAGACCTGAAGTTATGGAAATGGCTATTGGTGGTGGATCTATTGAAGCTCAGATTGATTTTGCAAAGGGCATGTTGGGAAAAGAATTCACAGTAAATGACTTTGCTGCAGACGGTGAAATGTTAGATGCAATTGCAGTTACTACAGGATATGGTTTTCAAGGTCACGTGAAACGCTGGGGTGTGAAATTATTAACTCACAAAAACTCAAAGCACCGTAGAATGATTGGGAATTTAGGTCCATTCAGCCCAGGTTACGTAGTTTCTACTGTTCCGCAGGCAGGACAAACTGGCTACCATCAAAGAACTGAATACAATAAAAGATTATTAAAAATTGGAGACAACCCGGATGAAATTAATCCTAAAGGTGGTTTCCTAAATTACGGACTTGTGCGTGGAACTTATGCATTATTGCATGGTTCATTGCCTGGCCCAACCAAACGTCTAATTAGATTTAGAAAAGCTGTACGATTCCATGGCTCAGCCGCCAATGCAGTCGTTGCACCTGAAATAACAATGGTCTCACAAGAGAGCCAGCAGGGAGTCTAGAATGAAAGTTCCAGTCTACTCTATGAAAGGTAAAGCTTCGAAAAGCTCGGCAACCTTACCTGCGGCTTTTGAAGAACCTGTAAGATTAGATTTAATACGTAGAGCTGTCCGATCGGCTAGAGCAAATCGTAGACAAGCTTATGGCGCATCAAAAGAAGCTGGTTACCGCCATTCGGTTTCATGGCCTGGTAAAGGTCGCGGTATGGCACGTACTCCACGTAAAAACGGAGGCGGGGGAAGAGGTGCTGAAGCTCCGAATACTGTTGGTGGAAGAAGAGCTCATCCACCTAAAGCTGAAAAAGAATGGGAACTAAAAATAAATTCCAAGGAAAGAAAGAAAGCTTTCCGTTCTGCGTTAGCTGCAACAGCGCAAGAATCCTATGTAAGTGCTCGAGGGCATGTTGTACCTGAAAAAGTAACTCTACCTTATGTTATCGATAATCAAATTGAAAAAATCTCTGATGACCATGAAGGAGAATCAATTACCAAGAGAGCTTTATCGCTATTAGATGGGCTTGGATTAAATGAAGATATTGATAGATCAACTGATGGGAAAGGTATCAGGGCAGGAAAAGGAAAAAGGAGAGGACGGAAATACAGAACTCCAAAATCCATACTTGTAGTACTTTCTGAAAATAATGGTTCTGAAAACGCTTTCCGTAATTTGTCAGGAGTAGATGTTACTACTTCTAAAGATCTTAATACTGAATTATTAGCACCTGGTGGCGATCCAGGTAGATTAGTTGTGTTCAGTAAAGCTGCAGTCTCTGCTTTGGAGGAAAGATTATGAGTGAACACAAAATAATTCTAAGTCCGAGATCTAAAGAAAGAGCGCTTTACATGCTTGAACAAAATAAATTAGAATTCTATGTTGCTCGAACAGCTTCAAAACATGATATTAAGGGAGCAATCAAAGCTCTTTTCAAAGTTGATGTGAGCAAAGTTAATACGAGAATTACCAAAGAAGGTAAACTAGCTATAGTCAAATTGGCGGAAGGAAATTCTGCTGAAGACTTGAGTAATAGATTAGGAATATTGTGATAATATGGGAAAGCGAATAATACCTAGAAGACGCGGCCGTGGACACCGTTACAAAGCTGCTGACAACCGTTTCAAAGGCGAAGCAAGACATCCTAGATCTAAATCTTCAAGTGGTAAAGTACTCGAACTTATGCATGACCCTGGTAGGACTGCCCCTATTGCTAAAGTGGAAGATAAAGAAGGAACTTACACTATGATTGCGCATGATGGTATGCACGTCGGTCAAGATATTGCTACCGGACATGGTGCTGAAATTGATATAGGAAATACATCTTATATTGGTTCAATACCAGAAGGAACTAAAATTTATAATATAGAAATGAAACCAGGAGATGGCGGGAAATTAGCCCGTGCTGCTGGAGGTGCTGCTACTATTATTTCACACGGTAAACAAACTACAATCAGATTACCATCTAAAGCCCAAAAGAAGCTGGACAATATGTGTCGAGCTACTGTTGGTGAAGTGGCTGGGTCTGGAAGAAGTGAAAAACCCATTGCAAAAGCTGGAAAGAATTTCTATCGTAACCGAGCAAGACCAAAAATTTGGCCGAAGGTAAGAGGAGTTGCTATGAATGCTGTAGATCACCCTCACGGTAGTGGACGAAAGCAAACTGTTGGTGTTCAATCTACAGTTTCAAGAACCGCTCCACCTGGACGTAAAGTTGGTCATATTGCAGCTAAGAGAACTGGAGGTAAGAAATAATGGCCCGAAGAACTAAAGGACTTGCAACGCCTAAGGCTGCAAGAAGGAGAGAAAGAAAGAGAAAGGCAGGTATTCAAGTACGCCGTAAGAAAGAATTTACTTACCGCGGATTGACTATCGATAAACTCAAAGAACTCTCTTTTGAAGAATTCATGGCTATGGTACCTTCAAGACAAAGAAGGACTTTTAGACGAGGCCTAAGTCAACAACAAGCCAAATTAATTACTGATTCTAATAATAAACCGGAGAAAGTTCTCCGAACTCACCGTCGTGAAATGATAATTGTTCCCCAATTTGTTGGAAGAACTTTTGCGGTACACAATGGAAGAGAATTTGTGAGCATAGAAATTATGCCCGAAATGATTGGATTGTACTTTGGAGAATTAGCTCCTACAAGAACATCCCCTACACATACAGGACCTGGAGTCGGTGCTACCAAGTCGTCTAAATTTATGCCGTTGAAGTGATGTTATGAAAGGTTTCTCGTTCCCATATAATCCTGAAATTCATGCGGCGGCTCGCGGTGTTGGCGTTAATATTTCACCAAAAGCAGCCAGAGAAGTTTGTCACGCTCTAAAAGGCATGGAACTTGAAAAAGCCAAGAGTTACTTAGAAAGAGTAATTGATTTAGATCAAGCCGTTCCATTCAAACGTCATGATGGTAAAGTGGGACACCGGAAAGGTAAAGGAATATCTTCAGGAAGATATCCTGTAAAAACTGCTGCTGCAATTCTTAAAATAATTGAATCTGCAGGAAATAATGGAGAAGCAATCCATATTGATATTGAAAATTGGAGAATTGTTCATATTGCAACATCTAGAGGAGTCTCTTTCGAAGGTAGATTCCCTAGAGCTAGAGGTCGAGCAACTCCGAAAATGCGTGAAAGCGCTAACATTGAAGTAGTATTGGAGGAAATTAAATGACCATAGTAAGAGAAATGCTCAAAGAACGAGTACGTAGAGTACAAGTTCATGATCATGTACAAAAAAGAACAACTAGAGCTGGTTTTGGTGGTCTTTCAATACAAAGAACACCATTAGGTACGCATGTTAGGATTGCTGCTGAAAGACCTGGTTTAGTGATTGGAAGAAAAGGTAGCGACATACAAAGATTAACTGAAGAATTAGAAAGGAAATTTGGATACGAAAATCTACAAGTTGAAGCTGGAGAAGTAACTCGTTTCGCTTTGAATCCACTAATTATGGCTGCAAAAGTAGCAAATGCTTTGGAAAGAGGATGGAATTATAGAAGAGCTGGTAATTCTATGCTACAACGAATAATGGATGCTGGCGCTAGAGGATGTCAAATTACTATTGCTGGCAAATTAACTGGTCTTAGACATAGAACTGAAAAGTTCTTATCTGGACACATCAAATTCTGTGGCGAACCTGCATTACAATTAATGGATGTTGGTATTGCTCAAGCTAAACTCAAACCAGGAACTATTGGTGTAAAAGTAGCAATAATGAAACCCGATGCAGTCTTACCTGCTGAGATTACTATTGCTAAACCTATAGTAGAAGAAGTTGATGAAGCTCCAGAAACTAAGGCTGAAGATAGTGAAGAGAATAAAACTGAAGAAGTTGATGAAGCTCCAAAAACTGAAGCTAAAGAAAAGAAAACTGATACTAAAACTGCTAAAAAAGAAAAATCTGAGAAAAAGGAGAAAGCTAAGAAATGAGTCTTAAGAAACCTAACGAAATCAGAGAAATGCAGCCTGAAGAACGTGACGTAAGATTGAAAGAGCTTCGCTCAGAATTAATGAATGAAAGAGGTGTTGCCTCTATGGGTGGACAACCTACTTCACCGGGTAGAATGAGAGCTCTAAAAAAACAAATTGCAAGATTAACAACCATTATGAGAGAGATTGAATTGGAGAGTGAAAATTAATGGTTGATATTGATCCCTTGACTGGCCTTCCAAAAGAACTTCTTGCTATGGAAGAGATTGTTAGAGAACAACAATCTATCAAAGTCCATATCGAAAAACGCCGTTATGGAAAATTAGTTACACTAATTAATGGAATGGGAAAGGGAGTCGACATTAGTGACCTTGCCAAACAATTGAAGACCAAATGTGCAACTGGTGGAACTTCAAAAGGCGGAGTTATTGAACTTCAAGGCAACCATACGAAAAAAGTTACTGAAGTTTTAGCAGACATGGGTTTCCCAGTGGAGGTTCAATAGATGGATGGACGAATAGAATTTATTGGTGAAAATGTGACTGTTTCAGAACACAGTGATCCTAGCTTATGCGGAGTTTCTGGTAGAATTATAGAGGAAAGTCGTGAAACTATTACTATTGAAAGTAACGGAAAACAAAAAATGATTAGTAAACGTCCCGCAAAATTTATGTTTGAAAATGGTGAACTTATAGGTAATAAGATTGCATACAGATCACAAGATCGAATTAAGAAGGTGAAAGCATGAGTGATAATAAACCAAAAGATATAGGTATTGATGTTGAAGCACCTGCAAATCCATGGGATGGAGATCCGAATGATCCTTTCTTTGGAAGTTTATCTGTTCGTGGACAAATACTCCGTGGAAAAGTAATAAAGGCAAAAGCTCAACGAACCGTTGTTGTACAAATTAACAAAATGAAATATGATTCTAAATACGAACGATATGCTCGTAGTTCTTCAAAAATAAGTGCACATAGTCCAGCTAGTGTTGGTGCGTCTGAAGGCGATATTGTAACACTTATGGAATGTAGGCCATTATCGAAAACAAAATCATTTGTAATTATTGAAAGGAGAGATGCATGAGGGCTGTTGCAGGACGTCAAATGAGAGGTTTGCCGCAAGGAGCTAGACTAGCTTGTGTAGACAATAGCGGTGCAAAATTAGTCGAAATTGTTACAGTTTTAAATTATAAAGGAGTTCACCGTAGATCACCTTCTGCAGGAGTTGGAGATATGATTGTAGCTTCTGTAAAGAAAGGAACTCCTGAAATGCGCAGGCAATTGGTCCGTGCTGTTGTTGTAAGATGCCGTAGAGCATTCCGCAGAGCAGATGGAACAATGGTCCAGTTCGAAGATAATGCCGCAGTATTAACTAATGAACAAGGAGAAACAAAAGGATCTTCGATTAAGGGTCCTGTATCTAGAGAAGCTGCCGAAAGGTGGCCACGTATTGCTGCCGCAGCAACGACTATAGTATGAGTATAATATGAGTTCAATTCAACCACGAAAACAGAGACTTGCCCGATATACGGCACCTTATCACCGTAGACATCGTGAAATGTCTGCACCAGTAGACAAGGGTCTTCGTGAAAAACAGTTAGCTCGTGGATTTATGTATCCAAGATCTATGCCTGTACGCAAGGGCGATCGTGTTTTAATTGTCAGAGGAGAAGGCCGAGCTAAATCTGCAACAAAAGTTGCTAAAGTTGATAGAAAAGCTCGTAAAATATACGTAGAAGGATTTACTTATTTCAAATCAGATGGAACTGAACTTCAACGACCTATTGATCCCTCTAATTTGGTAATTATAAATCCTGATTGGTCTGATATTTATAGAAGAAAATTATTAACTCGTGTTAATGAATCTGTAGAATGGACTGACTCTGTTCTTTCAGACTTTGAAGCGGCTGAAGATGAATATGAAGAAGAAACAGTAGGGCCTATTGTAGAAGAGACTTCAGAAGACTCAGCTGATGAAGCTGAAGAGAATACTGAAGAAGATAATGAAAGTGAAGAAGTTAATTATGATGATATGAAAGTTCCTGATTTGAAGGCTGCTCTTAAGGAAAAGGGATTGCCTGTTAGTGGAAAAAAGTCTGAACTTATTGATAGATTAAAAGGAGAATCAAAATGAGTAGTGACCATCTAAAGAGGCTTGTCGCGCCCCGATCTTGGAGTATTTCCAGAAAGCAAAATGTCTGGACTACCCGGCCAATGCCAGGTAAACATTCTCTTGAAGGCGCAATACCTATATCTACAATTTTAAGAGATTACTTAGATGTTTGTGACAATAATCGTGAAGCTAAATTCATTCTAAATAGTGGAGCTGTTTTAATTGATCAAAGAGTTGTTCGTAAACCAAAAAGTCCGGTTGGACTAATGGATGTTATTTCTCTACCAAGCATGAAGAAGCATTACAGAACAATGCTAGATGATCATGGCCGGCTTCAATTTGTAGAAATAAAAGCTGCCGAATCTAAATGGAAATTGTTACGTATTGAGAACAAAACTGTCGTAAAGGGTGGTAAAATCCAACTTAACTTACATGATGGTACGAATATGCTTTCTGATAAAAAAGTCAAAACTGGAGATGTTCTTCAAGTTTCATTGCCTGATATGAAAATAAAAAAGGTAATAGAATTCAAGGAAGGTGCTCAAGCTTTTATTATGGGGGGAGCCCACGTTGGTTTACTTGCTGAAATTAAAGGTATAGAAATAACTCGCAGCACAAAACCAAACTTAGTGATGTATGAAGATTTCCAAACTATTAAGTCTTATTCTTTTGTTGTTGGCGATAAAAAAGCACTAGTTACTCTACCGGAGGTTAAACTATGAATCCAATGAGAGAACTAAGAATAGCTAAAGTTGTTCTAAATATTGGAGTTGGAGAAGCTGGACAAAGGCTTGCAAAAGCTGAAAGTGTTCTTAAGAAATTAAGTGGATGTACACCTACCCGTACACTTTCGAAATCCACAAACCGAGATCTTGGTATTCGATTAGGGATGCCTATTGGATGTAAAGTTACTTTGAGAGGAGAACATGCCTTGAAATTTATTAAAGAATCTTTATGGGTTCGTGAAAATAGATTACCCAACTATTGTTTTTCTAAAACGGGTGGTTTAAGTTTTGGAATACCTGATTATACAGGATACAAAAACGAAAGCTATGATCCAGATATTGGAATCTTTGGACTTGACATTGCAATTGCTTTTGAAAGGCCTGGATTTAGAGTATCTAGAAGAAAAATTAGGAGTAATAGAGTTGGCAAGAATCACAGAATTAATGCTGAAGAATGCCAAGAATACATGAAAAAGAAATTCGCATTGGAGGTTTTCAAAGTATGAAAATAGATAAAGTTAAAATCAAAGAACGCGAAGTTTATCGTGGCCGGATTGTCGGCTGCGTTCTATGTGATAGAAAACGCGGACTAGTACGCCGTTATGGACTGAACTTGTGCAGACAATGTTTCAGGGACAAAGCTCCAGAGCTAGGGTTCAAAAAATACGATTGAGGTAAAAAAATATGAAACACGATCCATTATCAGATGCCCTTGTTCTTATCAAAAATGCAGACCACGTTGGAAAGGAATCTGCTATAGTTCCAGCTTCACGGCTTATTGGTGATGTGCTGAAATTATTAACTGAAAAAGGGTACTTGAATAATTATGAATTCCGTGAGAACGGTAGAGGTGGGGAATTTGATATTTCTCTTAACGGTCGAATTAACGGCTGTGGAGCGATTAAGCCACGTTTCTCTATTAAATTAAGAGATATGGATAGGCATGAAGCTCGTTATTTACCTGCAAAGGATTTCGGACTTTTAATTCTAACAACGCCATACGGTGTAATGAATAATGACCAAGCCAAAGAGGCATCAACTGGAGGAAAGCTGTTAGCTTACGTTTATTAATGCTTATCAAACAAATGGTCCATGTTTTAAAATTGCCAGAAGGCGTTTCTGTAGATAGTAGTAGTTCTAACGTTAAAATTACTGGCCCTCGTGGGGATTTAAGTAGAAATTTCAAACATGCTTCTATGAAATTTGAGCAAGGAGATAATGAATTAAAAATTATTGGAAATAAGCTCAGAAAGAAAGAAAAAGCTTTGATTGGCACATGGAAAGCGCATCTTGCAAACATGATTAAAGGAGTTAATCAAGGATTCAAGTATGAAATGAAAATTGTATTTGCTCACTTTCCTATGAAGGTAGTTGTAAAAGGAAATATTGTAGCTATTGATAATTTCTTAGGTGAAAAAGATACACGAAATTCAGCTATTGTTGGAGCTACTAAAGTCAAAGTAAAAGGAGACATTGTTACTATTGAAGGTAACAATATTGAAGAAGTTGGTCAGACGGCCGGTAATTTAGAAAAAGCTACCATTGTGAAAGGTAGAGATACTCGTGTATTCCAAGATGGAATTTACACTATTTCTAAAGGAGTTGCTCAATGAGTGATGAAGAATATAAACCAAGACAGAAGCCAGTTTTAGATTCAGAAACAAAGGTTGCATTATCAAAACGTAATAGGATGTCTAACAGACGGCCTGCCTTTAAGCGTCAAAATTGGTTCAGATACAAACGTCTTGGAGATAAGTGGAGACGTCCAAGAGGTATACACTCTAAAATGCGAAGGCATTTCAAATACCGAATTACTGTTGTTCAACCTGGATTTAGAGGGCCTGCAAGTGTTAGAGGCTTACATCCTTCTGGATTTGAAGAAGTTATGATTCATACTCCAAAAGAAGTTGATAATGTTGATCCAAAAACTCAGGCAATTCGTATTGCCAGTAAAGTTGGAGACAAAAAGAGAGAAATTATTGTAAAGAAAGCTGATGAATTAAAAATACGTGTTTTCAATAGGAGAGATCTATGAATTTATCCTATCAAAAGCGTGTTGCTGCAGCTTTATTGAAATGTGGAGTTCACAGAGTATGGGTAGATGACCGTCCTGAAGTTCAAGAAAGAATTTCAGAAGCTGTCACTCGTGATGATGTTCGTCTTTTAATCGTTCAAAAATTCATTCGTAAGCATCAGAAAAAAGGGATTTCTAGAGGTCGAGCAAAAGCTATGGCTATTCAAAGAACTAAAGGAAGGCGCCGAGGCCATGGTTCAAGAAAAGGTGCCGGTGGAGCCCGTACACCAAAGAAAGAATCTTGGATGAATCGTGTGCGTGCATTAAGAAAAGAATTAGTGACATTAAGAGCTGGTGGAACTATTGATCCTTCTCAATACAGACTTTATTATCGCCGTGTAAAAGGTGGCGTTTACAACTCAAGAAACCATCTAAGATACAATATGGAAATTGATGGGATTAAATTAGGAGGTTCGAAATAATGCCAAGAGGAATGCACTTCTCAAGAAGAAATAAAGGAATTACTAATTATCGAAAACGATTAGCCTTGCTAAAATCCGGAGTGCCTCGCGCTGTTGTCCGTTTTAGTAATGCTAAAGTTACTGTTCAAATTATTGATTTTTCAATTAAGGGCGATAATGTTCTTGTATCTGCAAATTCTACTGATGTTGCAGGTATGGGGTGGAAAGGATCTAAAACAAATATTCCAGCTTCTTACTTATCTGGAATGCTAGCTGCTAAAAGAGCATTAAAAGCAGGTATAGACTCTGTTGTTCTTGATATTGGTCGAATTACTCCAACCTCTGGAGGAAGAGCTTTTGCAACTCTAAAAGGTTTGGTAGATGGTGGATTAAATATTCCTCATTCTGATAACTTATTTCCTAGCGATGAGAGAATTAATGGAAGCCATATTTCCGATAAAACAACTACTAACTTTGAAAAAGTATCCAAGAAAATTGGAGGTAGTAAATAATGGCTGAAGAAGCATCTAAACCTAAACAATCAAATTATAAAGGTAATAAACCTTACCAAGGTGGAAAACCTCCTCAAAAAGGCGGAAAGCCTCAACAAGGCGGAAGACCACAACGGGGGCCTCCACTCTCTCCGGCCCAACAACGCAGGCGCGCAGCTGAAGAAAGAATTTCCAAATGGACTGCTAAAACAGAATTAGGAAGAATGGTTGTTTCCGGTGAAATCACTACTATTCAAGATGCGTTAGCTACTGGATTGCCTCTACGTGAGCCACCAATTATCGATTTATTAGTTCCTGATTTATTGGAAGAAGTTATTGATATTCATATGGTTCAAAGAATGTCTGATTCTGGAAGAAGAGTACGGTTTGCTGTTACAACCATTGTTGGAAATGGGAATGGCATTGTTGGTTTGGGACGGGTCTCTGGTAAATTGGTAAGACCTACAATTACAAAAGCTCTGGATCGTGCAAAAATGAATATTATTGAAATTAGAAGAGGCAGTGGTTCTTGGGAATGCTCAACTGCAGTACCAAATTCATTGCCATTTGAAGTATCTGGAAGAACGGGATCAACTCGCATAACAATTAAGCCAGCTCCACCTGGTGTTGGTCTTGTTACAAATCAAGTCGGAAAGATTATGTTAAAATTAGCCGGTGTTGAAGATGCTTGGTCATTTACCAAAGGCCAAACTCAAACTATCTATAATTTTGCAAATGCAATGTTTAGTGCACTTAAGAAAACAACAACAACGAAATTGTTACCTGGACAAGATGACTTCCATAATATGGTTAAAGGAGTAAAACAAGAATGAGCTGGGCAATTGTTAGAGTTAGAGGCTCTGTAAATGTTAAACCTAAGATCAAGAAAACTATGAAAATAATGCGTTTGAATAATGTAAATCATTGCGTTATTGTTCCTGAAAACGACGTTTACAAAGGTATGTTGAATATTATCAAAGATTATGTGACTTGGGGAGAAGTTGATGCAGATACTACTCAATTAATGCTTGAAAGTTCGGGTAAAACTAGCGGTAATAAGAGTTATACTAAAACTGAATTAAAGGAATCTTCCTTCAAGACGATTAAAGCTTTAGCAAAATCTCTTACAGAAGGAAAAACCGTAATGCGAGATGTTCCTGCATTAAAACCTCTTTTTAGATTACATCCTCCTCGTAAAGGATATGAAGGAATAAAACGTAGTTTTAAGGAAGGGGGAGCTCTCGGTTATCGTGGTGACAAAATTAATATGTTAATTAGGAGAATGCAATATGCCAAGGCGTAAGGCACTCAAGCCCAGTCGCACACGTGGAAGAGGACACAAGAAAGGTCGAGGAGCAGGCCTTAGAGGTGGGCGCGGAAATGCAGGATGTCACAAAACTAAACGTATAATGTATGAACGTGTTGGGCGCGTATGGGGTGCTCATGGTTTCAAAAGGCCTCAATCTGTAGTTCATGCGAATAATGCAATTAATTTGAATACGATTGAAGAAATGTGTGACACGTGGATTACTGACGGTGTGGCTACAAAAAAAGGAAAAGTTATCTCTCTTAATTTACAAAGTATGGGGTATGACAAATTACTCAGTACTGGTTCTACCAAACAATCATATAAACTTACGATTAATGCAGCATCTGCAAAAGCCGTAGAAAAAATTGAAGCAGCTGGTGGAGAAATTTTGAATGGCTGAAAACGATATCCCTAGAAATCCAACACAAGCTCTCGGCCCCTGTCTCTTTATGATTCTTCTTTATGCCCTTTGGTATAATTGGAAAGGACCTGAAACTGAAGCTGCGGCGTTAATGGGAGCTGGTTTCATAGTTCTAACATGGCTGGTTTACATGGGTTCTTCTTACTCTGGAGAAGGATCGAAATTACATGGTCTTAAACCAATAATCGGTAGAATGCCGACTATCAAAAAACCTGATGGACACGTACATTTTAGAACTAAAATGACATGGACTTTGACTATTCTAATTGTTTATTTTGCAATGACGAATGTAGCAATATATGGTCTCGGAGGAGAAACTATTGATCTTTTCAGTCAATACCGAGCAATTCTAGCTGGAGCTAGTGGCAGTTTGATGCACTTGGGTATCGGTCCTATTGTTACTGGCAGTATTATTATGCAACTTTTTACAGGTGCAAAAATTATAAACTTAAATTTACAAAATCCAAAAGATAAAGAAATATATCAAGGAACACAGAAAGTTCTAGTTATTGTAATGATTATCGTAGAATCTGTTCCTCAAGTGTTTGGTTTTCTTGAACCTAGTGCCGCAATCGTTAGTGATGTTGGACTAACTTGGGCTCGAATGACTATTATTACTCAATTAGCAATTGGATCCTATCTAGTTTTCCTAATGGATGAAAGTGTATCCAAATGGGGAATTGGTTCTGGTATTTCACTATTCATTGCAGCTGGTGTTTCACAAGCTATTTTCACTGGAACTCTAAATTGGGAACCTGCGCCAGGAAGTCAAACTGAGACGCCGTCTGGGACTTTCCCAATGATTCTATGGTATCTTAAAAATTCATCAACGTCTGATTTGAGCAATGGTGGATATGAAGCAATGTTACTGGCACCCCCAAATCCCCTTGTTGCATTACTTGGTACTTTAGTTGTTTTCTTTATTGTTGTTTATGTTGAATCGTCACGAATTGAATTGCCTTTAGCTCACGGAAAAGTGAGAGGCGCTAGAGGAAGATATCCAATCCGTTTGATTTATGCTAGTAATATTCCCGTTATTTTGATGGCTGCTTTATTAGCAAATGTTAACATGTTTGCACTTCTTTTCTGGTCACATCCCGGCATGAAAACGTGGCCCATAGTTGGGCATAATTGGCGCCTTGGTGCATTTGATACGACAGATGGGAGTAATCCCGTTCCTACTATGGGATTAGCGTATTATGTAAATCGAATTGCTGGATTACAAGATTGGTTCCTTCCTTTAGTGAGCCCTGAAAAATATGGCCAGTATATGGGAGGTCATGAGCCGTGGCAATTAGTAGCTCATATCGTTGTCTACATGGGAATCATGGTTCTTGGATCTATAGTATTTGCTAAGTTTTGGATCGAAACTACAAACATGGGGCCTGAGTCTGTAGCTAAGCAAATACAAGGCTCTGGAATGCAGATTCCTGGTTTCCGCAGAGATCCAAGAATTGTAGAAAAGGTTTTGGAAAGATATATTCCTACTGTAACTGTTTTCAGTGGGGCTATGGTCGGATTCTTAGCCGCTGGGGCAGACATGATAGGGACAGTGGGGCAGTCCTCAGGTACTGGTGTGTTACTTACTGTCGGAATTATGATTAGGATGTATGAACAAATAGGAAAAGAACAAATGATGGAGATGCATCCTGTTCTAAGAAGTTTCTTTGGCGAGGATTAATGCCTATTTACGGTAAATCTAAAATTGATGACTCCTGTTTTATTGATTCTAATGCATTGATTGGTTATCCTCACAGAGGGGAATTAGATTTATTGGAAAGCAGACCTGATGAGATCGAAGGTTGTGAAATTGGAGAAGGGTCACAAATTCGTCCTGGGGTCATTTATTCTACTGCAAAGATTGGTAAAAACACAAGAACTGGGCATAATTTCCTTGTTAGAGAAAATACAATTGTTGGAAATGGGTGTTTGATTGGTACAAATGTGGTAATAGACAATGATTGTTTGATTGGAGATAATTGTAGTTTTCAGACTGGAGCTTACATCCCTACTGGTACTAAAATAGGAAATCGTGTTTTTTTGGGGCCTAATGCTTCTCTTACAAATGATAAAAGTCCACTTAGGACTGAATACAAGCCAGAGCCTATAACTATAGAAAATGATGTTACTGTAGGGTCTAATGCCACAATAATGCCTGGACTCACTTTAGGTGAAGGGGCTTTCGTTGCAGGTGGGGCTGTTGTAACAAAAGATATTCCTGCTTGGCATCTAGCTAAAGGATGTCCTGCAACGTTTGTAAAATTACCAGAAAGCCTAAAAAAACCCAATAGATTAGGCAAGTAGAATGGGTGTCGTAATAGTTACAGGAGTGCCTGGCGTAGGTAAAAGTACAGTTATGAATGCTGCACAAGAATATGGGTATGAAATTGTAAATTTTGGTAGTACTATGTTTGAAGAAGCCCAAAAAGAGGGTGTAAATGATCGAGACGATATGAGAAAACTACCTATCGAAAAACAGCAATCACTGCAAAAACAAGCTGGGGAAAGGATTGCTCAAATGGGTAATGTAGTAGTAGATACTCATGCTTCTATTCTAACTCCTTCAGGATATCTACCAGGATTGCCTGAATGGACTATACGTGCCTTAAATCCAAATATTATTGTTTTAGTAGAAGCTACAGCGCAAGAAATTGCAGGAAGAAGAACTAAAGATCCTTCTAGAGCAAGAGATGCTGATGATATTGACATGCATCAAAAAGTAAATCGTGATTATGCAGCAACAGCAGCTTCTATAGTAGGAGCCACTGTTTCTATAGTTGAAAATCATGATGATGAAGTTGAAATTGCAGTTGAACAATTCAGGAAGGTTTTGAATAAGTGAGTGAAGAAAATACTTCTGAAGAAGAAGTACAACCTCCTGCTATGGGAGGTATGTTGCTCACAATGCTTTTCATGATTTATATCTTAATCAATCCAGAAATGAGAGTTGGAATGGGGAATTTTGCTGCAAATCTTCTAGAACCTCAAATTGGTTTTGAGCATCAATATCCGGCACTAACATTTCTATTTGCTGGAGTTTTGATGATTTCCCTAACAACTTTTATTCGTCATTTATTGATAGATTGGGAAAAAGTTGCTGAAATTCAAACTAAAATGGCTGCTTACAACAAAGAAATGGGAGAGGCTCGACGTAGTGGAAATAATGCTCGTTTGAACAAATTAATGGCTATGCAACCTCAAGTAATGGTTCTTCAAAGTGAAATGATGTCTAACCAAATGCGGCCTATGATATTTACTATGTTGATTGCTATGCCTATAATTTTCTGGTTGTGTTTTGGTGAAAATAACTTTGTTGATAGAATGGATTTGAAAGTTATGTCTTTACCATGGGAACCAAATTATAGTTTAACGGATAGATTATGGATTCTGCCACATTCTATTTTAGTATATTCTGCTCTTTCATTACCTTTCGGACAGATTTTAATGAGAGTACTAAAATTAGTTTCGCTTAAGAACTCAGAAAAAGTGAACCAGATTTAATCTTTCAAAGAAATAGTTTTCTTGCTTAATAATATTCCTTTCCCAATCTACTTTAAAGTCTTTCATTCGGCTTGATAATATCATATATATTGAACCGGATGGATTAACATAATTTTTTGCTTGCGTGAGAAATTTTATTGTGAATTCAGAGCCACCAGGTCCACCTTCTACGGCTAAAGCTAATTCTGGATCATCATAATCGTCAGCTGGTGGGAGATATGGAGGATTGCAAACAATTACATCAAATTTTCTATTTTTGACGGGATTGAACATATTTCCTTCTAAAATTTCAATATTTACCTTATTATTTTTAGCATTGGATTTGGTAGCTTCAACTGCTTTGGGATTCAAATCTATTGCTGTAACTTGATGACCTCTTTTGGCTAAATGAATCGATAGGATACCTGTGCCACTCCCAATTTCTAATACATTACCTTCGAATTTAGGAATATGTTTTGAAATTAGCCACGAATCTTCAGCTGGTTCGTAGACACCTTCAAAATTAGTAATAACTATTTCTTCCACGAATGGTCAAAGGAAAGGTTATATAACCCTATATCTAAAGATATATAATCTATGGTTTGGAAGAAGGGGCAAAAACCTGAACAATATTTGTTCACAATTACTGATGAATTTGCCAATGATTGGAAGACGTTGAAAGATGGTGCTAAAAAGAATGGGCAGAATATTAGTGAATCTTTGAGAGGGGCAGTTAATTTCAAAAATGAAACTGCGCGTAAAAAAAAAGCTCTTATTTTGAGCCCTCACACTGACGATGCCGAATTGGGGTGTGGAGGCACTATTGCTAAAATGGTAGAAGAAGGATGGGATGTTCACATAATTTACTTTAGCGCTGTCGCTGAAAGATATCCCAATCTTGTTGAAGAAGCTGCCGAATCAAGTAGGATAATGGGAGTAACACATGAAATACTAGACTTTTACACTCGCTTCTTTCCTAGAGACCGGCAAGATATTTTGCAAGCCCTTTATGATCATTCAAAATCTATTCAATACGATGTTGTCTTTACACCAACCACTACAGACATCCATCAAGACCATGGCGTTGTAACTGAAGAAGCTAAACGGGCTTTCAGAAATTGTACCCTTCTAGGCTATGAACTGCCATGGAATAATCTATCTGTGTCATTGAATTGCTTTATTCCTCTAAAAGAAAGGCATATCAAAAAGAAGCTCTTGGCATTAGATTGCTATGATAGTCAAAAGCACAATCCCTATTTTAATGAGAAGTTCTTTAGGTCTGTTGTCAAGATGAGAGGAATACAACTTGCAAGTGATTTTGCAGAAGGGTTTGAAACAATTAAAGTGAGGTTAGATCAGATTATATGACGCGTATAGCAATGGTTCTAGGACATGATCTCCTAATACCAAATGAAGATACTCGTGTTTATCGTGAAGCTACTAGTCTCGTGAATTCTGGATTTGAGGTTACTGTATTCTGCTGGGCAAGGCGTATGGATAAGTATACTACAAAATGGGAAGAAGAAAGAAATGGCATTCGAGTTGTTAGAATATTTGAGGATTTGAAGGGTAACTTCTTTTCAAAAGTAAGGAGTTTTAAAAGAGCTATGAAGCAACTTGAAGCTAAAATTGAAGAATATAAACCCGACATTGTGCATGCTCATGATTTAGAAGTATTGGATGTGGCTGTTAATTTAAAGAACATTTCAAACATAAAAATTATTTTTGATTCTCATGAAGATTGGCCAAAAATGGAAATTGTACAAAATTGGTTTATTGGAAAATATTATGAAAGAAAGCAAAGGAAACTTATTGGAAAAGCTGATGCTGTTTTAACAGTCTCAGATGAATTGGCCGTGCGATTAGGCGGTGGTACTGTTCTGTACAATTCGGAGCCTCTAGAAGTTGTTCAACAATCTGTAGACAACCATAGATTTGGTTTAGATGGTATTGTAGCAGGATATATTGGAGGATTAAGAAAACCCATTCTAGAAGAAATAATTGATTCGGCTTCTAAAGTTAATGCGCTTAGCTTACTAATTGTTGGAGGGCCTCCTAAAGGAAGAGGAGGATACAATGAAATGGTCGAGGAACTAGAAGAAATAGCAGAAGAGAAGGGTGCAAACGCAAAATTTACTGGCCCTCTCCCCTATAGTATGATGAATGAATGTTATGCTGCTTGTGATATTCTTATCGTGGGTCATTATGTCGATAGGAGGCTAAGAGATTATGCACTTCCTAAAAAATTATTAGATGCAATGGGGTACAAAGTACCTGTAATTGTAGGCCCATATGACACGAGAAAAAAAATTGTTGAGAGATATAATTGCGGGCTTGTATCTGAAGAATGGACTAATGCTCTCACAAAACTTTCGAATGATAAAAAGCTTAGAAAAGAAATGGGTGAAAATGGATTTAAAGCTTTCAAAATGAATTATGCTTGGGAACTACAAGAAAAAAAACTACTGAAAGTATACAAAAACTTGTTAGAAGACAAGTCTAGTGAGGAAATGTGAGAGTTCTACTAACTGGAGTTGGATGTCCTGGTGCACATGCTCTAATTACAAATCTTAAAAAACAGGAACCTAATATTTTTATTTTGGGAACAAATGCTACTGAACAAGCTATTGGAAAATGGATTTGTGACGATTTTGCAATCGTTCCTTGGGCTTACGAAGAAAATTATGTTAATTCAATAGTAGAACTTGTTCAAAAGCACAATATTGATATTGTCTTTCCTCAAACTTCATGGGAAATGTTTCATTTATCAAAAGCAGCTTCAACGATAGAAAAATATTGTAAACTTCTAGCGTCAAAACATGAATTAGTAGGTATTTGTGAAAATAAATTCTTGATGTATGAACATTTTAAAGGGAAAATAGAAGTTCCAGAATACTATCTGGTTCGATCATTTGAAGAATTGGAGAAAGCAGCTTTGAAGCTTGGTTATCCTGATAAAGATATTGTATTCAAACCACCTGAAGGAAAGGGAGCAAGAGGAGTCCGAGTAATGACTGAAAAATCTGATCGCTATGACTTATTATTCAATGGACGTCCTTTTGCTAAATTTATATCGATGGATGAATTGAAAAATACTGTTGCGGGAAAAAAGATTCCTGAACTAATGGTCATGGAATACTTAGATGGTGATGAACTCAAAATAGATCCAGTATCAAATAATGGAGATGTTTTAGTTTGCTCAGTCAAACTTAGAATGAATTTTGCGTCGGGACTTGGAATGAACTATGAATTTATAAAAGATGATTCATCTATTGAATATGCAAAAAATGTAATGAAATTTCTTCCTATGGATTACTGTGTTGATATCAGTACGCGAGGTGGCGTATTAATGGAAATAAATCCTCGAGTTTCTACCTATATTTATTCCGATGATTATTGTCCGCCCTATCTTTCCTTAAAGTTAGCTATGGGCGAGATGAATGAAAACGAAATTAAAAAATATCAAAATAACATTCCTATTGGAAAAAGATTATTCCGTTATTACGGCCAAATTGATTATTAAACTTATCTTGCCCAAAAAGGTTGATCTTTTCGCTTAATTTTTTGCATTTCTGTAATTATATCTTCTTCAATAGGACTTAATTTTACTCCAGCTTCACGGATTTTCAAAATAGCCCGTTCATCCATTTCAATATACAATACATCTCCTTCTGATATTTGCCTACCTACTGTTACATTATTGATTGCAACGGCAACTTCATCACCCTGAATAGCTTCTTTGAGAACTTGATCGCCTGACCTTAGTGATTTAATGTGGCCAACTACGGCATTGTCATTTCTCAAAACACCTTGATTTAGTGCAATCCGCCCACCTAAAACTCTTACTCCAACAACAGCAGGATCTCTTGTTCTAAAAGTGTGGCCTTCCAATATTTCAAATTTCCCTGGATGTGCAAAATCATCTCTTAAGTGTTGAGCTTGTTTTTCTTTGATTTTTTCTTTCCATTCCTGATAATCCTCTAAAAGTCTATATACGATGTCTGATTCAAATGATGTCACTCCTGTTTCATGTAACTCATTTTTCGCATCAGGATGGACCTTTACATTAAAAGCTAAAATTGCTCTATACTCTTCTTTAGAAGGATCTGCAGTTACGACATCTCTTCGTGATACATCTCCTACTGAGGCTTTAACAATAGGAATTCCTGCTGCAGATAATTCATATGCCAATGCTTCTAACGATCCTATTGCATCTGCCCTAATTACTACTCCTTCATCTGTGCATTTTACATTCGATTTCATTGAATCTGTAAGTTTGTCTAAAGCTTCGTCAATTTCATCTTCATTAGATGCACTGTAAAATGGAGCTCCGGCAACAACGCCTTCTATATCTGGTGCTACTACTTTCAATCCGGCAGCTGCTCCGACAATTTTTACATTATCAAATTGCTGTCTTGGATCTCGAATTTCATCTAATGGTTTAGGTCTTAATATAGATCTTACGCGAGTTACAATCGGCTCTGGTTGAGCGCCAATAATCAAAGTATCTGAAGCTTTCAAAATTCCATTGTAAATTATTACACCCAAGGTTTTACCTAATCCTTTTTCTTCTTTGATTTCTATAACTGTGCCTTCTGATGAGCCATCATTTAGTAACAAATTCCCTCTAAGATATCGTTGTGCTAGACCCATTAAAATCATAAAAAGTTCAGGTACTCCTTCACCAGTTTCTTTTACAGATGTTGGAATTAATGCAATTGTTTTTTGAAAATCCTGTATTTCTGAGAATAAAGCTGAATCAAAACCATGCTGGCCTAATTCACCTATTATTTCGTACATTCTCATCTGAAAATTTTGTTTAGCGGTAGAACTCTGATTTGCATTGTTAGCCAAAAATGATCCTGTATGGCTGCGCCAACCGGGTAATTTATCTACTTTATTCAATACTAAAATAAAAGGAGTTTGTTGTTGTTTTAGAATATTTATTGATTCTATCGTCTGAGGTTTGAAACCTTCGGTTATATCAACTACCAATATTGCTAAATCTGCTAAAGCCCCACCTCTTGATCTTAATGTTGTGAAAGAATGATGCCCAGGAGTATCTATGAAAAGCAAACCAGGTAATGATGTAGTCCCGTCTTTCAATAATGGCCCACATATTTTAGAAACTGTATCGTAAGGGACTTCTGTAGCTCCTATATGCTGAGTTATAGCTCCAGCCTCGCGCTTTACTACAGTTGTACCTCTTACATAGTCAAGAAGTGATGTTTTTCCATGATCTACATGTCCTAAAACAGCGACAATTGGTTGGCGTAATGGCGCATCTGGATCAATCTCATCTTCTTCTTCGGATTCTTCTATTTCTTCAGATTCTTCATCATCAGACTCGTCATCTGGCAAATCCTCAATTTCTTTGTCATCATCAGACATCGGAATTGTGTGCAAATTAGCTAGTTTTAAAAGTGTCCGGTCAAAGTTCTTTTTTTAATATTTCGGCTAAATAACGATATTCTTCAATTGAATTGTAAAGATAAGACGCTGTACGAAGGTACCTTCTATTATGGTGGGGCCAGCCAAAAACAGGTACTTGTATGTTGTATTTCGCATACAATAAAGTATGGAGTGGATCTGGTTCTAGTACTGACTTTGTAGCCACACCTTCGCCAGGTAAAGCTACTGCTGATAAACCTACAATCATTGAATCCGGACACATCTTTGGAGTTCCTAAGACTTCAAGAATTATATTCCGTGCTTCTATTGCTAAATTTGTATTATATTCCATAATCTCAGCCCATCCTCCTTCTACTAAACTATCAATATATTTGATGCTTTTAGGAATGCATAGCCACGGAGTTATGTCTTGGGTTCCTGTCCAATCAAATTCTAGACGGATTCTTTCATTTTTAGATCCATCTACCGAAGCCCCATGACTAATTGAAAGTGGGCGAATGTCTGGTCTCTTATCTTCCCTAATATGAAGAAATGCCGAACCTTTTGGCGTACACAACCATTTATGAGCATTGCCTGTAACATAGGCTGGTTTTAATTTTTTCAAATCTAGTGAAACTATCCCTGGTCCATGAGCGGCATCTAATAGAACGTCAATGCTTCTGGATTGAAGTTCGGATACTATATTCTCAAATGGTAACCTAATTCCGGTTGGACTTGTTACTGTGTCAATCAAAGCTAATTTAGTTTTTTCAGTTGTATAATTTAGAATTACTTGAGTTACTTCTTCTGAATTTTCTATGGGGTATGGTAAGGGTACAATTACTGTCTTGGCGCCTGACCTTTTAGTCACAAAATCAACTGTATTCCAACACGCTTGGTAAGTATGATCTAGAATTATTATTTCATCGTCTGGTTTTAATGATAAAGAACGTAAAATTGTGTTAACACCTGAAGTGGCATTCGGCACAAAGACTATTCCTTCTTTATCAGCATTAATAAAATCTGCAAAAGTTTCTATTGAATCTGCCCACAATTGTTTAGAAGTTACATCAAAAAAATGAACTGGATCGCTTTCTAATTCTGTTCTTAACTTAAATTGGTAATCTAAAATTTCTTGTGGACATGCACCAAAAGAACCATGATTAAGAAAAACTGTTTTGGGATTTAAATTCCAGTATTTTGATAATTTACTTCGATTGGGAAGTTCCATATCAGCGTATTTTTGTAAATCTTTTCATTACTTTTCTAATAGGATCTCTAGCTTCTTCTGAGATAAAACCTTCTTCAATCTTAGAATCTAAGAATTCCATAGCATTGCTAACGGATTCTCTAGCTCCTTTTGCTGCTAAAGACGCCATAAAAGGCTCAGCCAATTTTTCAGAAACGCCAGCTTCTAAGACTATTTCGCGCATAAAATACAATAACTCGGTTCGACGACCTTCGTTCAACATCGCTTTCGGTTTATTTCGTTTTTGGATTTTCTTATCTTTTCGTTGAGGGGGCTGGGCTTTGGTTGGTCCTCGGCGCCTATGTCTCCCTCTTCTTGCCAGGGTTACTCGCCTCCCATTTCCTTAATGGCTGCTTCAATTTGTTCTTCGGACATTTCATCTCGATTGAAATATTTCTTGTTCCCTGTATCTCTTTTTAGTTTCATTAAAATGCCCCAACGGCTTGGTGGGCCTCTGGATCCTCCTCGAGGTCCGCCTCTTCCGCCGCCATCTCTTCCAAATCTAGGCATTTCGTATTCTAAATCAGAAAGATTGACATTCTCTTTTATTGATTCTAGTGAAGTTTTGGATACAGTCATGCTTCCTTTTTTCCCTAAACTAATACGCATGTATCCTCTTACTAAATTTGCTCTAGCATCTTTAAGATCAATTGTCATTCCATTTTCTACAGTTTCACATTCATCATTCCAAAAACTCATTATCACAGTGCCTGTTTCATCTCCAACTAAACCTTCACAAATTACAGTCCCGTTATCCATTGAACGAGGCTCTTCTAAACTCAAAACTTTAACCGGCATATTAACGCGACCAGTTCTTGGCGTTAGCTCATCTATTTTCAAATTATCACCTATTTTTACGACGAGAGGGGCCATTATAATGCTTCGCCGCCACCTAAAAACCCCTTCTAGGAGTTTACCCTTTTAGGGGGAAAAGGATAAAACCCAAAAGTATATATACCCTTAGTAGTAGTAATGGATAGATTCGAATTTGTCAACGAATCGAAACAAGGGAGACAACAAAAATGCAAACGAACGAAGCTGATTTTGAAACACATGTCGACGATATTGTTAAGGCAATCGGCGATAAGCTAGAAAGAAACGTAATCATAACTGAATTAAAGAGATACGTAGAAGAATATGGAATTGATTTGGCTACTGCCAAAGAATCTATTGTAAGAAAACATTATGGAAATCCAAATGTTTTACAAGTGGATGCGCAAAAATTACTTGCGCAAATCAAAGCTGGAGAAAATAACATCCAATTTAAAGCCAAACTTGTGTCTGTATTTAGAAAAGAAATTACTACTAAAGAAGGAGTTCAAAAAGTCCTTTTTGAAGGTGAAGTGGGAGATTCAACGATGCGTATGAGATACTCTTACTGGAGTGATAATTTTGATTTTGAAAGCGGAGACACTATAGAAGTTTTAAACGCATATTCAAAGAGTTGGAATGACATTATTACTTTAAACATAAACGAAGGCAGTATCAAAAAAATAAACGATAAAGAGTTAGAAAGTTTAGATTTGGGTGTTGTTAAGAGTAAAGTATCACAACCTGGTCAAGAATTTGAATTAGTGGATCTAAAACCAGGAATGAGTAATGTATCTGTTAAGTTACGTGTAATAGATATTGAAACACGAAAAATAACTGTAAAAAATGAACCTAAAACTATCTTTGGAGGCACTGTAGGAGATAGTACTGGAACTTGCCGATTTACTTCTTGGGAAGATCACAATATTATTGCTGGAAAAACATATAAAGTTGAAAACGCGTATGTAAAAGAGTTTAATGGACCTGATTTACAATTTGGAGAATATACTAAATTTACAGACATTGACGATGATTCATTGCCGTCTCTGCAAGAATATGAAAACGGAGTTATGTACTCTCTGTCTCAACTAGACGAACGTAATGGCGCTTCGGATGCAGTTGTAGAAGGTCATGTTTTCAATATACGTGAAGGAAGTGGGCTAATATTCAGAGATAAAGAAACTAATCGATTAATTAGAAATGGAGATGACCGTAAGAATGCAGCCCCTGATCTCCGTATAAAGATGATTTTTGATGATGGATCTGGGTCTTGTACGGCCTATCTAAACCGTGAAATAACTGAACAAGTATTGGGCAGAGATATTGATTCGTGTCTAGAATTTGTTAAAGAAAATTTTGGGCCTGAAGCTCTACTTGAAGAAATTGAGGATGCTTTATTATTGAAACCTTTGAAATTGCGAGGATTTGCAAGATCGGATGAATATGGTTTATCCTTTTTTGCAAGGAGTTGTGAACCTGCAACTGAAATCGATGTTCCTAGCGCAGCTCGTCAATTCTTAGCTGCATTGGAGGGCTAAATGGCGCAAAGAAGAGAACCTGGAATTTTAGTACTAGCTCAAGAGTTATCCTCATCAATTGAAAAGCACGTAGAAGATCGCGAATATTCTCCAACTTATTTAATATCTGAAATTGGTGGAAAACTTTCGCGTGTTTTGATTGCAGGAGTATTGGATCAAATCGAAAATCGAGGAAGTGAAGAAGACCCATTCTATACTGCAAGAGTAATTGACCCAAATGGAGACTATTACTATCTGCAAGCTGGACAATACAATCCAGAAGGTGCAGCAGCCCTATCAAAACTTGAAATTGGAGTTCCCGTTCTTTGCGTTGGAAAAGTTCGAGCACGCACCCCTGAAGACAGTGAAAGAACATACGTAAGTGTTCAACCTGAAAGCATCCGTGCAGTAACGATGAATGAAGTGAATCACTGGGCCGTAAGGGCATGTGATGCGCTTATGCTTCGAATAAAGGCAACAAAGGCATTTGAGAATGAAGATGAATTTGGAAAACTAAAACTTAATGATCGTGAAATAGACGGAATAAAACTTTCAAAAGATTTTTACCAAAGTGTAGCGCTTGAAAATTATCAAGCTTTGTTGTATAATTGTTTGACACGCTTAGCAGGTGGTGAAGTTGAAACTCCTGAAAGTGAATTTACTGGTGAATTTGAATCTGCGGGAAATAACATAGATACTACTTCTAAAATAAAAGAATCTAAAGAAGAAACTGAAGTTCCAACTAAAGAAACGACTGAAACTAAAAAATCAGATGTTAATGAATCGAAGGTTATGGCTTTAATCCAAAAAATGGATGAAGGCGATGGAATTTACTATGATGATCTAGGCATTGCAATCTCAATGGAGGGCGTAGATGGACCTATGTTAGATGAAATTCTTGATTCGTTAACTGATCAAGGCTTGATCTATCAACCTAGATTTAACCACTATAAGGAGGCATAAAATGAGTGAAGCAAAAATAAAAATTGTAGAAGATCTTCCAGGTGTCGGTCCAGCTATCGCAGATAAACTTAGAGAAGCAGGATATGACACCCTAGAAGCAATAGGAACGCAAGCGCCAGGAACACTTTCTGACGCTACTGGCATTGGAAAGGAATCCTGTGCTAAATTTGTACTAGAAGCCAGAAAGGCGGCCGATATTGGTTCTTTCCTTACGGGAACTGAATTAATGGAAAAACGAGCGACTGTAGGTAAACTTACAACATCATCTAGTACCTTTGATGAATTGTTAGGAGGAGGTGTTGAAACACAATCAATTACTGAATTCTATGGGCAATATGGGTCTGGAAAGACTCAATTTATCTTACAACTTGCCGTTAATGCTACTTTGCCTATAGAGCAAGGCGGATTGGATGGTGAAGTTGCAATCATTGATACTGAGAATACATTTAGGCCAGAAAGGATAATTTCTATGTCAAAAGCTCTCGACTTGGATCCTGATGAAATTTTAAGCAAAATACATGTTGGACGGGCGTATAATTCTCATCAACAAATGCTAATGGTTGAAAAAGTAAATGAAATGGCTAAAACAAGACCAATTCGAATGTTAGCTGTAGATTCTTTGACTGGAGCATTTCGTGCAGAATATATTGGAAGAGGGACCCTTTCAGATAGACAAGGCAAAATCAGTGCACACATGAAAGAATTGGCTAGATTTGGTGATTTGCACAACTCAGCAGTTGTGGTAACTAATCAAGTTTCTTCAAATCCTGCAGCCTTTTTTGGAGACCCTACCAAACCAATTGGTGGAAATATTGTAGGGCACACCTCAAAATTTAGGATATATCTAAGAAGAGGAAAAGCTGGTAAACGTGTGTGTAGGCTTGTGGATTCTCCACATTTGCCTGAAAATGAAGCTTTAGTATCTATTACTGAAGATGGAATTAGAAATGGCTAGAGAGTTGAAAGATTTTCTAGCTACTCTAGAACCTGTGTGGGAAGATACACATGAGTTTGATTGGTTGAGAGAAAGAACTGATTATATTCTTTCAAAAAGTTGATTGTAAATATTAAAATCAAATAGAAAGTGCAATTACGGTTATAATTGCTACTGTGAGCAATAGTATAGGCAATAAGGGTAAGAAGGCTACAATGTAGCCTTTCAAACCAAACCAATTATCAATTGCTATAGAAATGACGCTCGCGTTTTCTCTTTCAACCCAAAATTGTTCTTTGGCGCTATCTTCTTTCATGAACTGATCCATTGTAGCATAGCCACTACTTCCTCCGTCATCTACCTTATGTTGGACTTCATCAGGAACATTATTAGTCATTGCATTACCTACTTTGAAAGGCCAATGTTTGAAATCTTTAGTTTCAGCATAACGTCCAACGGTTGAAGCTGCAATATCTTCATCATCTACTTTTTGGTAATGAACTCCGCGAGGTGTTTCTTCTTCATCCTTATATTCATAAAAAGTTTCATCGGCCGGTTTATATCCTCGGATATCCATTTCAGAATTCATCATCTTCCTCCCATTCAAAGTCAGTAACTGTTTTGTTACGATTAATAAATAAAACCGCCAATATAATAGATGCTATAGATACCAGTAATAACATCGAAGTTGTTCCGCCGCCTGTAATATTGTCTATTATTGATTGAAGCATGTCTTCTTTCACTGGTTCATCTACAATCAATAAATATTCTGCTACATTATTATCTTCATTTGATTCAGCAACCAGATCTCCTCGATCTATTATAACTTTGATTAAGTATTCACCTTTTTCTTCAAATGTGTGTCTATAGGATACAGAGACCGACTCTCCAGGTTCTGCAAATACTGCCGTTTCATACAAAACAATTTCATTTGTGCCAGAAACCCAAATCACCGATATCGGAATTGGATTATAGGAAATCAGCGGATCGCCCTGGGCAGATACGGTGATATCTATTGTAAAAGAACTTCCTGCCTGAACTTTGGATATTCCTGTCTGGTTGTTAATTTGAATATCCCCTGTACCTATGTAATTGTCAATTTCATATCCATGGATAACTAAATACAAATCTTCATCGGATTCAACTTCCCATTTATTTTGCTGAATATCTGTTATTTGAATAAAGAAATGATAAGTATCACTTATGGCTAAATCTTGATTATAATACCAATAGAATGAAACTTCATGGGTGTCATTATTTAGGGATTTCATACTAAAATCTGCGGTTAAGCCCTGGTTGCCTGATGAAAGTCCATAAACGCCTAAAGTCCAATCATTTGAATCAATGTCTGAAACGCCAAACGCACTTTGTACTTGTGTTTTAACAAATACACGCTCTGAGAAATCTTCTACAACTATCTCTGGAAAAGAAGCCATATAATGATTTATTGTAAGGTTGCCTATTCCTGCAGGATGTTCAATACTAGAAGTTAAAACTACTATTTGTTCTGTTGAACTACCTCCTGTTAAAGGATTTTCACCGGGGTCGCCTCCAGAATATTCTAAATCAATAATAAAATCATCACCATATTCAAAACTAGCGTTGGATATATCGAAATTGATGTCAAAACGGGTTGCTACTTCACTCGAATCTGTAACTGTCTTGGACTGCGATGTTTCCGTGACGCCCGCAGCTATGCCAATGTAAATTGTTATTCTAAACTGAACATCTTCAACTGTTCCTTGTGTTGAATTTGCCCATATTGTAAAAGTATAATCTCCAGATGCTACTTCACCTGGTGTTTGCATTACAGTTTCCCAAGATCCGACATCTTCCCACTGTCTGTCTTGTCCAGGCCAAGATAGTCTGTTGCTATCTTGAGGGCAATCGCTCTGAGTGTCTGTATCTGAGGTTGGCCTTGTTGTAGAGATATTGCCATCACCATTATCTAAATCTCCGTAAAAATATAAATCTAATGCATTAAAATCATCAGATTCCTCGGCTTGAGTTGATTGAGATAGCATAATTGCTGCAAAAAAAGCGACGGCAAGTATGCTCCTCGTAAGTCTCTGCATCTACTTTTGGACTTGTGACCATTCTTTAAAGGTTCCTACTGTTAAAATTATACACAATATGTATTATACCCGGCGGTCTTAGTTTACTTGTATTAGATGAGTAAAGTTCGTACTTCAGCGTATCGCCAAACGCCCACTCCTGAAGGTTTGAAAGCTATTGAAAAAGGAACTTTAGACTACTTTGATACTGAGATGTATGCAAATTTTAATACAGAAGTTTTAGAAGAATATTTAGAAGAAAAAAATAAACGAGATGGTTTTGGAAGCACAACTTGGAAATGGAATCAAATGCTTCTAGGATTAGTAATTGGTATTCTATTTGCAATAATTAACCAATATGTAGGATTAAAAGTTGGAATGATTGTCTCTGGTTCTTGGTATGTAGCTTATCTTTCTGCAATGGCTCTAAGGTGGTCGCCTGGTGAAGTTAATCTATCTGCATCTGCTTCAACGGGAGCCTCTATGGTTTGTACGGGATTTGTTTTCACTTATCCTGCAATTTATCTATTGGCATATTCTCCTAAATATGAAATGAATGGTAGCTATCTTGTTGATTCTTCATTACTTTTACCTGACTCTTGGGCTTTAGCTGGTGTTGCAATGATTGCATCTATTCTTGGCGGGTTTTTAGGATGCCTCTACTTCATTATTTTTAGAAGAGTTTGGTTAGTAGAAGATCCATTACCTCTTCCTGGCTTTGAAGCAAATATTAAGTTAATGGATATTGCAGGTGAAACTTCCAAAGAAGGCGGCATGGAAGGTGCTATGCACTCAATCAGGCTTGTAGGAATTTCAACTGCCGTAGTCATGTTCTTTACTTTCTTAAGAGACTGGCCTATCTTAGGAACAGGTACTTATGATGCTGCAGGAGCTGAAGTTAAAGATTCGGTTTTAACTTCAGCTTCTAAAAATACTGAATGGTACGATGGTGCCGATTTGATGGTGCCTATGAGCAATCCAATTACTAACTATACTTGGTTAGGATTTGAATTAACTCCAATGATGGGGGCAATTGGCTGGTTTATGAGATTTCGTGTTGCTTTATTGGTAAGTTTAGGAACTTTCTTTACTTGGTTTATTGTAACTCCTCTAGCATATCATTACGACTATCCTTTCTACTATCCTCTTGATGGAAATTACCACGCAGTTAGTCAATTTTCACCGATAGGATCGATTATGTCCTACAGTTATGTTGCTAGACCTATGGCAATTGGGGCTATCCTAGGTGGAGGAATTACTGGATTGTTAAAAATGGCACCTGTTTTCAAAACTACGGCTTCGGATGTTATAGACATTTTCAAAGGTGAAAGTGATGATGCTGCAAGAAAAGATTACATTGAAGGAAAGGGGTGGTATGAATGGCCAATTAGTCATATCCCCGTTCTATTGCTTGTTTCCTTAATTGGAATTACAC
>JBJLBX010000012.1:0-30526 GCA_045567955.1 Candidatus Poseidoniales archaeon
GGAATGCATTGTAACCTGAGGTACTACCACAGCTTTCAACTTTAATATTTTTTATTGTTACATCATCTGAAGTTATATCAAAACCTTTTCCACTAGATGTTGCATTAAGTGTAGTATTTCCGGTTCCATTACCGATTATAGTTATACTCTCATCAACTTCCACATTCTCACTATATGTCCATGCCCAAATATGTAAAGTATCGCCAGAAGACGCATTGTCTACAGCATCTTGAATCTTATAGTAATCTGTACTTGTATCTGTATTTCTAACAAGACCTTTGACCCAATAAGAAGGTACTGAAACTGTTTCAGTATGGGAAGTACTCATATCTATTGACTTTTCTTTACTTCGTACACCATAATGATATTTGATTATATTCGCAATGTTATCTGGTGTAGAACTACCATTGTAAATTCTGTAATCAAGGGAAAAAGTAGCTCCTGCTTCTCCATTGGAATCTGAAACGGCATCAGATCCACCATAGAATGGTGTTGAATATACCTTAACACCTTTAGTCAATAGTGCGAAATCAATACCCTCAAATGGATCTCCACTGCCATCTTGGAATACAATTTCTAAATTCGAAGTAATTGTCAATGTGGCATTTGTATTAACAAAAATAGTTGAAAATGTAAAATTAAAAGCTGTATTATCTTTTGAATCTTGAAGATAAACATCCTTAACACTATTACTGGAGGAATTAACATGTTTGATATAATTGTTATCTGAACCTAAAAGGAACCATAAACCACGGCCACCATTATCTGTAATGGTCATAGATGTTAAATTACAATAATCACAATCTGAGAATTTCACTCCACCATCATTTTCTTTAAGTGTACTACTTTTGAATTCAATAAGTTTTGATGTTTGTGCAAAAATCCCATATCCATTATTATCTTCTATAGTATTATCTGCGATATCTGCTGAATTAGAACTTACTAGGTAAATTCCATCATCTTCATTATCTTTAACTGTATTAGATTTTATTTCTGCTGAATGAGAACCTGATACTAAATAAATTCCATAACCTGAATTGGATTCTATTGTATTATTATAAATGAATGCATTCGTACTATTTTGAATCTTTATTCCCTGTGAACCCCCTTCTATGGTATTGTTAGTTATAGTTGCAGAATGGGCCGTATTAAGAAGAACTGTCACCTCAGAAGTATCGCCATCTATACTATTCAGCTTAATTGAAACATAGTTAGAAAGGACTTGAATTCCATTATCTTCATTGTCTAAAATCGTATTTTGTTGTATTGTAGTTCGAGAACCGGCATCCAATATATGAATACCATCTTCTTCATTATACTTTATCGTATTACTTACTATATCTGTGTATATTCCTCCAATATATAGGCCATGATCTTCATTGTCATTTATTGTATTACTTTTAATGGTATTATTAGCTGATTTAGTAAAATCATTACTTACATGAATACCATATTTTCCATTTCCTTTAACTATATTCTGAATTATTTTATTATTACTGGATGCCGTAATAATTATTCCACTATAATCATTTGATTCAATAGAATTATTGTATAATACCGAATTATCTACTTCATATAATCTTACAGCCCGACCTGAGCTAGTTTGACCATTATTCTTTATCGTATTATTATCTATGTAAGCATTATCACAATTTGAGGATAAAACAAGAGCATCACTTAGACTATTCTTAATTGTGTTTTTCTTTATCTTAACTCTCTTAGAATCTGCAAGATAAACACCATAAGTTGCTTGGTCATCTACAGTATTAGATGATAATATTGCATCATCTGAACCTGTAATGTATATTCCTGCTTGATTATCTGAAACTGTGTTGAATTTTATTATAATATCATCTGCTGAAGAAAAATAAAGACCATAGTTTGAATTTGAACTCAATGTATTATTATCAATTACTACTGTATCTGAACTTGAAACCTTAATACCATAATCACTAGAACTTGAAAAGCTATTATTTCGAATAAGTGTACTATCTGATGATTGAACATACAAACCATGGAAATAACTTGATGATACCGTATTTCCATAAATTTTATTGTCATTTGAACTAGACTTCAGATGTATACCGCTTCGTCCTGAATTAGTAACTGTATTATTTAGAATAGAATTGGAAGATGAACTAGTCAAATATATGGAACCGAAATCAGAGCCATCATCTGAGGCCGAATTTTTAACTGTATTAAACTTGAAAATTGCATTATCTGTATTCTTGATATAAACTCCATAATCTCCACTTGAAGTATCCTTAAACACACTATTTTCTATCAAGAAAGCATTTGATTCCTCAATTAAAGCTAAATTCTTACCAGTAAAAGTTGAGTTTTGTATTTTTAAATTTGTAGCCTCGTTTGCATAAAGCTCATAAGATTTACTTGAACCTACTTTTGTTGAATTCTTTACTGTAACCTTATCGCTACCTGTAATATACAATCCATAAGATGAAGAACCATTGTAACCTGAATTGTAAATGAAAACATTATCCAATATTATATCTTCACTATCTGAGATTTCAAATCCATGTGATGAAGAAGCATTCATGAAATAACTATTTTTGAATGTAATCGTATCTCCATCTGTAATGTAAACAGATTTACGATCAGTATCATTTACAGTTACGCTTGTTATGGTTGTATCACTTGTCCTATCAAAATAGATACCATAATTAGACGAACTGGCAGTCATAATTACATTTTCAACTTTGAGATTGTTGTAATTTCCGGCATAAAGAAGACTGTCAGAGGCTCCGTTCAATGTCAAATTCTTAATTGTTACACCGTTTGATTTAACCTCGATAGTATAATCTCCAGTACCTCCATTGATTTTAGATGTAGATGTAGAATTACCAATGATTGACACACCTTTGTTAACAACAATATTCTCATTATATGTCCAGGCCCAAACATGAAGAATATTATCTGTGCTTGCCGCACTTATAGCTGATGAAAAACTAGTATAGATTGTACTTGTATTAGTATTCTTTACAACACCAAATCTAAATGCGTCTGGAACTGTAACAGACTCAGTTTTATCTTCATCAAATAGAATCCAAGTAGATTTTGCCCTAACGCCATAAGCCAAATTGACTGTAATATTATTATCAGTTAGTGTTGAACTAGAAGAATAATATCCCGAACGTATCATCATTGAGCTTGAAATAAAACCATTACTATCTGTTAAATCGTCGGAACCACCCCAATGCGGTGTCTCATAATAAGTATTTGAGCTATCTTTAATCTCAATTTCTACATTAGAAAAGGCATCACTGTCCTCTTCTACAGTCTTTACATTCAGATTATTATAAATATTAACTTGACAACTTGATGAAACTTGAATAGTAGAATATGTGTTGTAAAAGAATTTATTAGCATTAGTTCCAGTTCCACAATACTGAAGAAGAATATCTTTACTTGTGTGGTCACTAAATGTATTATTTCCGAATTCCGCTCTATATTGATATCTATAAGTGTACCAACCATAAGTTTGATCGTTGTCACCATCAAACGTATTGTTTTCTATTTTCCAGTCCTGACAGTAGTAATAACAATAAACTCCATAATGTGAATTACTCTTTACTAAATTATCTTTAAATTGAACATACCGAGCATAAGAAGAGCTAGTATCTCCTTTGTAAAATCCATAATAATTATCAACAAGACTATTTTTTTCAAAAATAAGAGGATCTGAAGAGTAACTACTACTCCCTGAATTTTGCATATAGATACCATAAGTTGTTTGATTATGGATAGAATTATTGTAGTAATGTGAACCGTAGGTATCATAATAGAGATAAATACCATAACTATATTTTGTAATCTCATTATTCTTTATCTCATAATTATAGCCACCATAAATGTAAATTCCAGCATAATGGCTAGAGATAGAACCCCTATCAAACTCAGAATTAAGAATTTCATTATCATATGAATAACATGACATAAAACCTATATAAGTTTCAAAGAAATGAACATTATCTATCGTTAAAAAGTCTGAGTACATTGAATAAATTGCACCTCCGTATCCAGTTCCAGACTGACAAGTACTTGATTGATTGGCTGAATGAGTAACTCTTAAATTCTTAACAGATGAATAATCTGAGTTAGTGTTATAAAATTTGATTGCCGGACCTCGATACCTACCATCAAGAATTGTTCTTGTTGTTCCTGCACCTACAATCGCTACCTTTGTTGTAACTTCTACATTCTCTTTATATGTTCCAGGCCATAATTCTAAAACATTACCACTACTAGCTCCTGAAACTGCAGATGATAAGGAAAAATACAAATTATCTTTATTACGATTATACACACGGAAATCGAAAACCTTAGCTTCCAGTTTATTATCAGTTATCGTAACCTTAGCGATTTCACGAGTCCAATCACCATATCTAATACCAATATAAGTATCTACATTAGAACCTGATGAAGAACCATCATAAATCTTAGTAGTTACATAAATATCATCTAATTGACCATCATTATCTGTTTTACTATTTGAACCACCATAATGTTCTGTTTTATAGAGAACAGGTCCAATTACTGGATTATCATAAATTGCTTTAATTTCTCTAGCATTAAGGTCATTAGCCCATATTTGAACATTATCAACAGTCCCATCCATATAGTGACCATTGTAATCTCTTCCAACATACGAATAACTGCCAGTAGTATAAAGACGACTAGTAGTTCCAGAAAAAGAATTAGTCTTAACTAAAGTTCCATTAACATAAAGTTTTAAGGAATCAGTGTCTTCACTCCAAGTTCCTACAAGATGATACCAAACGCCAGTAACTAATGCATCGTCACCAATAGCTCTCTGTTCTAAGGCGGTGGTGAAATAACCATAAGCTATAGGATTCCCACTGCTATTTACTTGCAACCTAAATCGCCCGTCTTTATCTGTAGCTACTACTGTATCATAATCAGTACTACTTGATGGAAAAGTATCAAATTTTACCCAACTAGATACCGTTATTTCCTCAAAATAGGAAGGTGAAACCATATAATTATATGTGGAGTAATGATAATCTCCAGAACCATCATAATTAGCTGCATTCCCATACAATCCTGAAACATAATTTGTATTGCCATTTCGATACCAATATTGCCCCATTACTGAATCATAAGCACTACTAGTTCCACTTTCATCCATTTTCAGATGAATCTTCAAATCTTTGTTGATAGTTGTATTAATCAAAACCTCTGAGCTCGTTCCTTCAATTATAATTATATCTGCATCTTTCTTTCCGTTATATTCTGGATTTCCTTCATGAACCCAACCTCTTGGGTCAACCCATTTATGTCCTAATCTTTCAAAATCATCAAAATAGAGCACACTGCTTGGATCTGCATCTTTGTAAATTTTAACATTATCTACATACCAACCTTCCATCTCAGTTCCAGCATCACTACAGAAAACAAATTTTATCCGAATATCCTCTCCCCTGTATCCAGACAGATTGAACCTTTTATTTTGCCAACCTGAATCTGATTTATCTCCAGTAAATGCTTTTTCATTATTATCACACATAGAACCATCGTTCATTAAACGATCATAACCGCCTGAAGGTGTTAACAAATTCCAACTACTACCTTCATCGTCAGTAATGTACACCCTTCCACCATCAAATCCATTTTCTGTTTTGTACCAAGTTTTTATCTCAAGAATACTTGACTGCTCAATCCCACCACTTGGAAGAGTTACATCTGATTTCATTTTGAAGGTAACATTCCAATATCCAGCATACTCATCATCTTCAGAAATTCCGGCCCAAAATGAGTTAGTACTGTCTGCATAAGCTCTTCGATTTGAGTCTAAAGTTGTATTTACACGATTCCAAGCATAAGTTCCATTATCTGTAATAGTTGTCTCCACCAAAGTCTTCTCAAGTAATCTTGAATTTGAGTCTATGGAAAGTTCATCAAAATCAACATCAACTAAAATATTATTCCAACCATTTCGTGTAGAATTGGAATCATAACCGTGGTGAATATCGTAATCATCACTATTAACAAAATTTACATCATTTAATTGATTGTTCTCGGCACCTCTTGTGAAACTTACTGCATATTTGTTATTGTAAAAATCACCCTCTTTAACTTTATTATTATCTCCGCCATAAAATAACAAACCTACTAAATCAAGATTATTAAGATAAGTATTATTTAAATAATTACCATTAGAAGCGACTTTAATGCCAATATTTCCACTATAGGATTGTATAGATTGAAAAATGTTATTACTGCTTCCTGGTGTAACATAGTAATTTACCATATCAGCGCATTGCACATACCCATAGTTAATCCTAGAACTAGTAACGTTGTAAAGAGTCATACCATATTCCAGATAATCTCCTGAATTACAACCACTTGCTACAGAATTATGAATTACTATGTCCTTGGCATATGAAACCCGAATACTATTGTAATTGTAATATGCCGCGATGTCATAAATTGAAACATCACTTATTGGATCTCCTTCAGTTCCTTCAATTATCAATCCTGCATCGCCACTGCTTTCACCAATATCTGAACCTGTATATCTCACATCAAAATTACTCAGTGTGGTATCATCTACAGTTAATCTAATGGCATAGCCACCTTCACTTGCATCAATTCTAGGCTTCTGATTATTACCACCCCAGAAAATATTCTCAATATCATCCAAATCTATAGCTTTTTTCCATATAACTACCTCATCAATAGTCCCATCAAAGAAATTATCATAAGTGTCGTCCGAATTTTCGTCTGAGGCTCCAAAGACTTGCTTGCCATCACTATCTGAAATGTCCTGACTGTAGTTACATGTCTCGTCAAGTTGATCATTTATGTATATTTTTATAGTTGAACCGTCAAAAGTGGCAGTAACGAGAGTCCAGTTATTCTCAGTAATTTCCTCATCGGATTCACAATGACCTGAACCACTATCATAACCAAAACGAAATTCAAATTTAGCATCCTCATTTACGAATATCTGATAACCATTATGTCCAGAACCTGTTTGCTGATAATTAGAAAATATTATTCTATCATCTGTATCATTATCATCCACATTAATCCAAGCACTAATTGAAACTTCAGAAACATTGTAAATGGAAGAATGATCAACGACTCCATAATCGTTGTTTCCATCAAAATCTAAAGCATTACTGCCCCAAAAAGATGAAGTTGTTCGACTTGCACCTTCAATATCTCCACGGTTGTTTTCACACCATAGCCGATCATAAAAATAAGTAGTACCTATGTTATCAAAATTATAATAGCCGACCATGTCAGCACCATAACAATAATTGTAAAGTCCATTCATATCGACACCATAATTTCCTCCAACAATAGCCAATCTTCTATCTACATCAATGGCATCATAATATGTTCGTGATGCGACTTTAATTGTATCTCCTGCCGATGCATTTTCAATAGCCTGAGTTATGTTAGTATAATCTGCACCACCCATACTATCAACTTTGTAAGTCGCAGCTTCCGAATCGTCAGAAACAAAAACAATGAATAAAAATGCCATCAACAACAAAACACTGGCATTAACTATCCGACTGTTTTTATTCATCAAATTATGACACCTTTTACGTTCGCGTGCTTACGCGTTCAATCGCTATATAAAATAACAAGGCCCAAATAAATCATGGAATTATACTAAATAGATAGACCCTTTTGATGAATAATATGGCAGTTGACAATGATCTTTTCAAAGAACTAATGCGTAGGTTTGCAGCAGGTGTAACTCTAGTAACTTTTAATGAAAATAACAAATTTGGAGGACTCACTGTTTCAAGCTTTTGCTCGCTGTCTATGAACCCTCCTTTAGTTTTAATATGTATCGATAGAAAAATAGTGAGTCATAAATCACTGAAAAATAGCGATACTTTTGGAATAAATATATGTAATTCTGAACAAGGAAAACTAGCCTGGGACTTTGCTAATTCAAATATTGACAAAAATGAACTAATAAAATCATTACCTCACACAATATCTGATCTTGGGACGCCATTACTGAAAGAATGCCTTGCTTCAATGGAATGTAAAATAACTGAGAGGCATGATGGAGGTGACCACTCCATCTTTATTGGACAAATTGAAAGTGGAAAATTCGATGAAAACGCAAAACCTCTAATTTATTATGGCTCTGGACTTGGTGAATTCAATCCAAATTAGATATAAATTTATCCACCAATTTCTGAGGAACCTTTCCTCGTAAAGCAATTTGTGTTCTATAAAAATACATATAGAACCAGATTTCTTTAATTTCAATTTCACCTTCTTTAAGTGAGAGGCGACCTATTGGCCTCCATAATCCCATGCTGCCAGTACCTAAACAAAAAGTCTCTTTGACGGGTAAATCCGATTCTAAAAACAACTTTTCTAAATCAAATAATATTTCTTCTCCATCTTTGCGAATAAGAAAGCCTTTACCCTTTCTAAATCTATAACCTTGAACGCCTACAAAAATACCAGATAAGGAAAGGATAAAGAAGGAGAATTTTATCGCCTTCATAATATCTAAAGAAAGTTCTGATTGATCAGTAAAAACATATTTCATTAGTACTAAATAACAAATTACAATTATTGTTAAGATTAAAGCAGAGGCAAGATACCACTCACGGCTTTCACTGTTATATTCGACTTTAGACATCAGAACAAGGTTTGCTGTTTGGGTGCTCTTTTACCCTTTTTTAATGCTTTTTCATCCCAATCAAAGACATCTGTGATTCTTGATAATGATTTGGCAATGCGATCTGCATAATAATTATAATCTGGTTTAGGACATTCTTCGTCAGGAATGTAAGGCTCAACTTTCATAGGACTAATACTTGCATCTGTAACTATAAACGATATTTTCATACCACTTACAAATGGCCGCCCTGTCTCCACAAATTTCTTGTAAGCTTGTAAATGAGCCTGATTATCCTCGTTAACATATTTTCTTTTGAGGTTTACAGTTTTAGAGATAACAAAGTTTTTATCATCAAAATCACCTTCAGAAACTCTAGTTACCCAGTTTTTTGAAGCTTCCAATGCATTGTCGATATCTCTATCCATTAATTTAGCAAAAATGTCTTCAAGAGCTTCAATCTGAATTGAAAAAGAATCTGTTCTTCGAGTTTCGTATCCTCTGATCAACATGCTCTCTTTAGGCCAAATCTGCTTACCAACATACCTTTTCTTAGCTCCATGCGAAAAAAATGGTTGAAGTATCTTCTCAAATTCAAGCTGTTTAGCACCAATCGAATACCTCTTTGCAATACCTTCTCCAAACTCTATAGTTTTGTCTAAATCATCATGAGGTGAACGGAAGAAAACTGAATCGGTATCACCATATATGACTTCTATTTCTTCATTCTCTAATTCTTCTAAAATATCTTTAACATATTCTCTAGCATAAGCCGTTATTGAAGCACCGATACTCAAATTAGTGAAACGGTAGAAATATGAAGCAAAAACACCATAAACCGAATTCATCAATATTTTTATTGCCTCCTGAATTCTCTTATAGTATTGTTCTTCGTTTTCAGTTTTAGCAGAAGCTTGGAGTTTTTTAGCTGAATCCCTTTCCTCCATTAAATTAATTAATAGTTCAGGTAAAAGTCCTTTTTTCTGCTCTGGACTCTGGAATTTTATCCCCAATGGAGTTTCAATTTCTCCATCTGGAGAAAGTGTAGAAAAACAAAGATTTCTATCGATAATAATACTAGGATACATTGATTTAAAATCAAGAACACAGATCCATTCATATAATCCCGGATTAATTTCATGAACATAACCACCTTCAATGTGCCCCGTTCTTTTTTGACGATTAGTCATTGGAACACCTATTCCTTTAGAATCTGCAAACCTTATCATTAATGAATCAATCATGTTTGAAGTAATTCCATTGATTACATCATCAAGTGGCAACTTAGCAACTGAACCAATATGTTGATATTTCTGAAGAACCGAAATGTACTCTAATATTTCTAATGCTAATTTAGCATCTTCTAAGCAATAATTCATAACTTTTTCAGAATTATTGGCCCATTCTTCATCCATTTTACTTGGATTAACATCGTGCTTTTCTTTTCCTAACAATTCTTTTGCAACTGCATTCAATGATTCCTGGCGTGGCCTGACTTCACGCTTAACATTCCACCAAGCATCAACAATAACTCTTCCTTTAGCTTGCCAAAATCTTTGAAACCTTTGTTCTAAAATAGAACCATTGCGACCTATAGCTAAATCAATTCCATGTAACTCAGCCCTTTCAACTAAAAGAGGCAAGTCATAGCCATCAATATTGTAGCCTGTAATTATGTCAGGATCATGGACATTTATGGCATTTACAAAATCACTCAAAATTTTCTTTTCATCTCCGTAAAGTGTCTCCTCATGGATATAACCTTCTGAAGTTTTAACACAATAACTTAGACAATATATTGTTCTTTCAAGTATCGAATTTTCAATATCAAAACTTAGTATTTTAAAATCAGATTCAAAACTCTCAGCAGGAAGAATTTCAACCACCTCAATAACTTTACAGGACCATTTGTCTTTAATTATTTTTTTACCACGAACTCTAACACAACCCCCTATGTCATTATCATACAAATACCTATGATGAAAAGGTATATCTGCAGCTAATAATTTCAAATCATTACTCTTTAGCCATTCTCTTATTTTTGGTACTTTACCTGGATGGGGGACTGTTACTTTCATACAATTTTTTACAGAACCATCAACCCACAATTCTTGAGGTTCAATTTTCTCAATATCATCTCTTTTTTCGAGACTTTCAATGATGTTTTGAGGAGGTTCAACGACCTGAAAATAGGGTAACTGAAGTGGTGTTCGAACTGCAATGGATTCGCCATCTTTAGTAGTTCCGAAAAGATATACTATATTCCTACTTGTTCCTTGTATTTCTTCAGTACATGAAATTGCAGAAAGTAGTCTAATTGTATAATCCACAGACATCCAAGCAAAGTGGGCTATTATCGCTATGGGACTATAATTTCTCTAATGCTTGCTCAAAATCGGCTATTAAATCTTCAGTATCTTCGATACCTGTTGAGAATCTAATAAAACCTAAACCAATACCTGCTTCAAAACGAGCTTCTTGAGTCCATGAAACATGTGTTGTGGAATATGGCATCGAAATTAGTGATTCAACTCCTCCAAGAGAAATTGCTTGGGAGACTATTTTCATATTGTCCATAACTTTTCGGCCAGCCTCATCACCACCCTTAACTTCAAAACAGACCATTGTACTTGAACTATTCAATATTTTTTGAGCTAATTCATAATCATTATGACTCTTTAAGCCAGGATAGATAACTCTTTCAATTTTAGGATGAGCTTCTAACCAGGTTGCTAATTGACCTGCTGAAGTCATAGCTTTTTCATAACGTATATGTAATGTTTTAATTCCTCTTTCAAGTAATGACGCTTGATGAGGGTCCATATTACCTCCAAAATTTCTTAATTTATACCATATTTGGTTAATTATTTCTGTACTCCCTGCAACCGTTCCTCCCAAAATATCACTGTGACCATTAAGCATCTTAGTAACTGAATGCATAACTAAATCGAAACCATGATCTAGAGGATTACATGACATCGGTGTTGCAAAAGTACTGTCAACTATAGAGATGGCACCATATTTCTTGGCTAAAGATGCTAAAGCAGGCAAATCTGAAACTTCTAACAAAGGATTTGTGACTGTTTCACAATACAATACCTTTGTTTTTTTCTCTTTCAATGCTTTTTCGACTGCATCTAAATCTTTTATATCTATGTAGTGAACATCAATACCAAAACGTGTGAAATCTTGATCTAAAGAAAGGATAGTCCCTCCATAAAGATTACGTGTAGTAACTATTCTATCTCCTTGTCCAAGGAATGTAAGAAGAGAACTACATATTGCAGCCATACCTGAATTGAAAACAAGCGCATCTTCAGCTCCTTCTAAGTGAGCTATTTTCTTTTCAACTGCTCTCATTGAAGGATTATTATATCTTGTATAAACTGGAGCTCTAGGTGTTCCTGCCTTCCACATTTTATATGCTTCATCATCCAAAAAGAAAGTTGATGATTGATACACGGGAGTATTCAATGATTTTTCACCAGGTGATGTTCCTGAATGAACCGAACGTGTACCTTTTCCTGTTTTTTTCAAGTAATCCTTTTCATCCGACATTATTTACTATTTAGAGTGGCAGTTAAGAGACTTGTCTGAGTTATATCTTAATAATAAATAGGAAGTCTTATATTAGAATGAGAACATATAGGTATCTACAGATGATTAAAAAGAGTAATTTAGCCCAAAGTGTGCTATTAGGTTTTATTTTATCTATGTTATTTTTTCCTGTAGCTAATGCAGGATTGGTAGAAGTTTATATGAATAATTCTAAGGATGACTTAGTCGTTTCTGAAGTAGAAACTTCTGTCCCTTATGGAACTAATATTATTTTAGAATTTCACATCGGAGGTGCATATATGTTTAGTGATGATCCTGATGATGAGGAATTTTCAGTACATAACATTAACATTGACGTACATTTTTTAGACGATAACCTAAAAGAAACATGTAAAGCTTGTTCATCTCCACGCTATATTGAACCTAAAGATAATGAAATTCGTGATTATGATGTATATGAAGCTAAATTCTATTCAGATAGTGCTGATTTTTTAGGTTATGAAGGTGAGATTCGCTTCAATATTGTAATGTCAAATAAAACTTTAAAGGTTGTATCTGGAGCAGATACTACTATTGAAATGACAATTGACAAAGCGGCAGCTAAGAGTGATACTTCTTCTGGTTTCTCTCTTCCTGAACTTCCGGCACCAATAATGGATAACTTGCTTTATATTATAGGAGGACTAGTTGTAATTATAATTCTATCTTTTGGAATTTATACCTTTGTTTTAGCTCCAGAAGATACAACTGCAAGTTTGTATAAAACTAAAGAAAGTATAGATCCTTTAAGCAAAAGTTTGACTGGTGTTGGATATGATTCCGAATTACCTAGTGAATCAAAATTAAAAAGGTTAGAAGACTCAAGAACGGATTCAGATGACGAAGAAGACGATGAGGACGAATACGAAGACTTTGATGATGATGAAGATGAGACTGATTTTGATGAAAGTGAATTGTTAGCTAAACTAACTGGTGGTGCTACTCTAAAAGATACAAAGGATAGCGAAGATGAAGCTGAGCCAGAAACAAAACCAGCTCCAAAAAAGAAACCTATCAAAAAGAAAATTACAAAGAAAGGTATTGCGAAGAAAAAAGTAGTAAGAAAAGCGGCACCTACACAAAGTAATGAACCTGATGTGAATATGGGTAAAGGAATTAAAAATATAACGTGCCCTTCATGTGAAAAAGTTCATCATATTGATGAAAATACACCTAAATTTATATGTAGTTGTGGAAGACGTATTCGAGTTTAAGATTCTTCTATAATTCCCAATATCAAAAACAATTTCCGTATTTCATTATTGCCCATATCAATTTCGAAAGGCTTAACAATTAAATCCATTGATTTAGACTTATACTGGGCATCTCCAATAGGAAGTGCTAACTTCCAATCTGTTAATGGTAAGCAATCATAATCTGAATTGCCATCAGTTATGCCTAAAGCTGCTTTTGTAATCCAAATTTTACGTTCTTCATTTGGAACTTCAACTGAATATGATCTGCCTTGAAAATGACTGATTTTTACTCTTACTTTACTAGATTTATCTGAACGAATAGCTTCCGATAATTTTCTCTTAACTATTTCTTTATCATAAGAAAAGTCAAAGTCTCCAAACATTTCCATGTTCTTTTGTAGTAATTTTGCAGGATATTCTTCACGATTTAATGCAGCTAAAAGAATTCTTTCCAAACGGGTTTTTACCTCTTTTTCAGATTCAGCCATCACTCGATAATAGCTTAATGGATGACGTATTTGACGACATAAGCCGTTAGGACCAGGACATACTCCTGTAGATACTAATGTATCGCATTTTGGTGCACTATACTTTGTACTAGAAGTAGTTCCAGTTATGTGTTCAACTTGATAACGTGTAAAAGATTCTTTGAAATCAGGAGCCGTTGCAAATAATTGCATTACAGATTCTGACTTTTGATTTAAAGATGAAAGAAAAGTTGTGATAAAAAAACGTGAAGGATGTGGAAGATTAACTCCAGCTTGTAAATCTAATAAATTTGTATTAAAACAAGGTGGAGCTTTTGAAAGATCAAATTTACCTAATTCCTTCATAGCCTCAGCCTGTCTTTCACTAACCACATTATTCAAACCACCTATTCTCTCTACAAAAGTCTTAGAAATTTGAGATTTCAAGTCATCAATTGTTCCCTCAAACTGTTTTTTAATCTCTATTGGTGCCTCAGGTAATTCCTCAAGATGTTGTCGAATAACCTCTCTCATTAATCTAATCAATGTGGCCCGATCTAGGCTAACAATTCCCTTGCTGACGCCTCTGTTAGAAAGTTTCCAATCTCCTTCTCTAAGTTTTGAAGCTGCCCTTACATAATCAACAAAATTCATGTCAAAAATAGAACCATTTAATTTAACACTAATAGCATCAAATTGATTAACAAACGCAACTAAATTCTCATCTGTTTCAGAAGAAAGATATTTCTCTGCACGCCTAGCTTCCGATAAGGCTACATAATTTACCAAAGCCTGATTATCTGCTGCCGCCAAAACTAATCTAGAAATTACATATCCTAAAACAATATCAGATTCATCATTGGTTGGCGGCCCTTCTACATCAATTATACCTAAAGATGCTGAAGTTTCAAGACGAATAAGCGCAAGGGCTCTGGCTTCAGCATAAAAGTAGTCACTAAGCAGAGCATCTAACGTAACTCCTTCAAGAATTTTACTGGCTGTTGGCAAAAACGGATATCTCCAGAACTCTGGCACATTACCTTAAGACGATGTGGTTTTATAACCGCAATCAAGGGTGACAGTACGTGGCAAACAGCCTTCTTGAATTAGATAAGGTCCAGAAAGACTATCGTATACGCAGTTTTGGAAGAGTAATAAGAACCACAAAAGCTCTTGATAAATTGAGTTTAAAAGTTGAGAAAGGACAAATTTTTGGGTTCCTAGGACCCAATGGTGCAGGTAAAACTACAACCATAAAATGTATTACTGGGATATTAAAATCTGATTCAGGTTCTATAAAAATAGAAGGTGAAAATATTGAGGATAACTCATTTAGAAATAAGAACAAAATTGGTTTTTTACCTGAGCAGATAGGACTCTATGGAAATCTTAACTGTATTGAAACTTTGGCATTTTATGCTGGATTTTACGATTTAGATGCTGAAACCATTGAGGAAAGAAGCTTAGAACTGTTGAAGGTTCTAGGCCTTGAAAAATATTCTAAAAGAAATGTAGGAGAATTTTCACTTGGAATGAAAAAAAGGCTAGCCCTCGCCATTGCATTGTTACACAAACCTCAAATCTTAATCCTTGATGAACCGACATCAGGACTAGATCCAAGAGGAGTCAAAGCCTTGAGAAGTGTTTTACGTGACCTAAACGAAAAGGGTTTAACTATTTTACTCAGTTCACATGTTTTATCTGAAGTTCAAGAAATTTGTACACATGTTGGAATAATAAATGATGGAAAATTGATTAGGCAAGAATCAATTCAAAAAATTAAAGAAAAAGTTCGGAAGACTGCAATTAAACTTTCTCTAAGAGTTAAGAATTATGATAAAGAAAATAATAATGAAATAACTAAAAAGAAGGGAATTAGCATCATAGAAGTTAATGATTTAGGCAAACATCAGCAAATTATACTAACATTAAAAGAAAAACAGATACCATGGGTTACCAATAAGTTAGTTTCTGAAGGAGTGCAAATCTTTTCTATTGAACCACAAGACACCTCTCTAGAAGATGTTTTCATGACTGAAACAGGAGGAGATAGTAATGATTAGTAGAAGATTAAACCAATGGAATAATCTAAAAACTTGGCAGCCTCTTATTGTAGCTATATCATTAGTGATGGTCGTTGCTATTCTTCACAAAGCCCATTGGGAATTAACTACTGAAACCAGTCCACTAGAAACATGGAAAGGAAAAACTATAACAAAAGGTGATAATGAAACAAACATAAACTTCCCTGAAAATATTGGAGATAGTATTACTTTCAAAGGCATCTTGATGACCTCACCCAAGTTTGAAGTTTACAATAATGACAGTATTGTACTTGGAGAATATTCAAAAGATGAAGCTCTAGTTTATGATGAAGATTTGTATGGTAAAACTATAATTAATTTAAGTGGAATGAGAATTCTAGTTAATGGCGATCTTAGTGGTAAATTCTTTGAAAGTGAAGTTATAACTGTCAAGGCCTATGTTATTGAAAACACTTCATACTATACTGAAAATGAACAAAGCATAACCCTGAATAGGGAAGGATGGGAAGCTATGCCTGAGGATATCCATTTAGCATCAGATACGGATTATTATTTCTTTACAACTGAACTTATCATATTGGCTATAGGTAGTTATTATTCATTTAGCAGAATACAAAATCTAAGAACTCAATTACGATTTGCTAAACACTTAGCATTATTTGAATTTGGTAGAGGACTTAAAGCACCAAGAATGATTGTCTTGGGTTCTTTTTTCACTATATTTATAGTAGGAATTGGATGGTTATTAGGTGATTTACAAAACAGTACTTCTGTTTTTGCTGTGACAAGTGGAAATGATGGTATTTTGAGATTATCTTATTTTAGTTTCTTTGTGGTTTCATTAGCTGCGATTGCAGTTTCAGTAGATACGATACATAAGGAAAGACAATCAAATACTTTGAACATGCTCTTAGCGAGACCTATTAATCGTGAAACTATAGTACTTGGTAAGGCATTGGGGCTAACAATGGTAGTTGGAGTTCCGGCTTTCATTGCGCAAGTTTTAGGACTCTATTTTATGACTATAGCTGGAGAAATGCCTACAATCGGATGTATGATTGCTTTCTTACTTTTTGGACAAGTTATGATATTTACTATGATTACTTTTCAATTATGCTTGGCTATTTCAGCAAAGAATGGAGCTGATGTAGTAATTTACGGATTAGGTGCATGGTTACTATTTTCTGTAGTTTGGACATTGCTTGTTTATGCTGTTTCTTTCATAATTGGCATCGATGTTTCTGCTCAGAATTTTGAAAAAGATCCTGAATATCAAGCCATTGCGTCTCGATTAGCATTACTTAATCCTGGATTTGTTTATCAAATGGCTATTGGATTATTTACTCATAGAACTATTTCTATAGATTTTGAAGGTGTTCCTGGATGGTTACTTTTATTGTCTCTTGTCTTATGGCCATTAATGTGCCTTAGGATAGCGACATGGCTATTCAAGAGGGAAATGAGAGGATGAAACCAAGACTAGTGACTACCGAAGATGCCGTTACACATGTTATAGAGTTCACTATGGCTTTAACAATATTTGTTTTATTAATTCAATCATTCACTTCAGCAATGAACTATCGTATCGGTATTGATCTTGACAATAATGACAACCGCGTAGTAATGGCTAGAGAAGTTATCTCTGAATTAACAGGATCTGAAGGTAAAATTAATAATGTAACCAATTGGGAGGATTACGAGTTCGGAACAGGTGACCCTCAATTAAGAAATGGTGTAACTGTAGGATTGCTAAATTCAAATGGAGAATTGGATAAAGATAAATGTGGTGCATTAGGAAAATTCCCTTATAATCCTTTAAGAAATGAATTAGAAGTTACTCAAGAACTAAGGATAGAAATTCGTACCATTGTTCCTAATGAATCGGTATGTGTTTGGGGTGGCGATCCTGTAGATTCTTCAATAAGTGTAAAATCTGAAAGATATATGATGTACAATAGTGGTTCTGAATTATTACCATCTGTATTAACTGTAACTGTTTTTGAAGGAAACAGTTTAGGTAATAAATTATACCTGACTGAAGTTATGTATAATCCAACTAACACCGGAATAGACTATGAATGGATTGAAATATATAATCCAAATCCAACTGCAATCTATCTTGAAAATTGGGTTATTGCTGATAGTGTAGATAAAGATAAAATATTACCTGAAAATGAAGACGATATAATCATATTACCTGCTAATAGTGTTGGAATACTAAGTACTTCGCCAAGTGTGTATAAATCCGCATATGGTAACTATGAATATGTATTTTCTGTAGAAGATATGGCTATTGGTAATGGACTAGGAACAAATGAAACACTTACACTAACAAAAGGATCATTTGAAGATATTTTTAGCTATACTAACAGTGACGGTGCGGATGGAAACGGTAAATCACTTACTCGTAGCTGTTATAACTGTAAAGTATGGAATGAAGCTGTAGCTACACCTAGTACTATTTGATTATTCAAAAGCTTGAATACCAGTTATCCAGCGTCCAAGAATCAAATTGTGTATATCGTGTGTTCCCTCATAGGTATAAACACTCTCAAGATTAGCCATATGTCTCATTATAGGATATTCATTCAAGATGCCATTAGCCCCATGAATATCTCTTGCCATACGTGCTATCTGGATAGCTGCATCTACATTATTCATTTTGCCAAGTGACACCATTTCGGGGGTTGCTTCTCCTTTATCTTTAGCTCTACCAAGATGATATGCTAACAATTGACCCTTAGTTATCTCTCGAAGCATCCAAGCTAATTTATTTTGAACTAATTGAAAACTTGCTATTGGTTTATTGAACATTATTCTAGATTTAGAATAGTCAACTGAAGAATGAAAACAACCCATTGCAGCTCCTAAAGAGCCCCATGCAATACCAAATCTTGCTTGAGTTAAGCAGCTTAATGGACCTTTTAAACCTTGAACATTAGGCAATATTCTATCCTTAGGTATCTTACAATCTTGGAAAACTAACTCACTAGTTATTGAAGCTCTAAGAGAATGCTTGCCCTTCATTTCGGGAGCTGTAAAACCTACATCTCCTTTTTCTACAATAAAACCCCGAATCTTTCCATCTAATTTAGCCCAAACAATTGCTAAATCGGCAATAGTTCCATTAGTAATCCACATTTTGGCTCCGTTAAGAATATAGGAATCACCAGATTCTACTGCCTTAGTTTCCATTCCATTAGGATCAGAACCATGATCAGGCTCAGTAAGTCCAAAACATCCTATCAATTCACCTCTAGCCATACCTGGCAAATATTTTTGTTTTTGTTCTTCACTACCAAAGGCATGAATTGGATACATAGATAATGAACCTTGAACTGAAACACAACTCCTAATTGCAGAATCACCTCGCTCTAATTCTTGACAAATTAAACCATATGCTACATTTGAAAGACCTGCGCATTCATAGCCTGCCAAATTACACCCAAAAAGCCCCATAGATCCAATTTCGGGTATCAATTCTACTGGAAAGGTACCTTCAGTATAATATTTTTCAATAATTGGAATAACTTTTTCATCTACCCAACTACGAACTAAATCACGAACCATTATCTCCTCTTCACTCAAATTTTGTTCTAAATTAAAAAAATCAAGACCTTCATATCGGGACATCAAATATGGGTTGGATGGGGGCTATTTATCTTTTACATTAAACTGTAGACGGAATTAAATACAACGGGCGAATAGCCTACTAATGGAGGAAATTTGGATAGAGAAATATCGCCCGATGAACCTTTCTGAGGTGGTCGGCCAAACTGCGGTTACTACAAGATTAAAAAATTATGTAAAAGAAAGATCCATGCCTCACTTACTTTTTGCAGGACCTGCAGGTATTGGAAAAACGACTAGTGCTTTAGCATTAGCAAGAGAAATGTTTGGAGATTTATGGAAGCATAATTTGCATGAACTTAATGCATCTGATGAAAGAGGTATTGATGTAGTCAGAGGTAAAATTAAGGAATTTGCAAGAACGGCACCCTTAGGAGAAGATGGATTCAAAATAATATTTCTTGATGAAGCTGATGCATTGACAAGTGCTGCGCAAGCTGCTCTGAGAAGAACAATGGAGAAATATTCCAGAACATGCCGATTTGTAATGTCTTGTAACTTTTCATCCAAAATTATAGAACCAATTCAATCAAGATGTGCTGTATTTCGATTTAGACCATTGAAAGCTGAGGATTTAGAGAAATATCTTAAATTTGTAGCAATGAAAGAAGAATTAACAGTATCAAAAGATGCTTACGAATCATTAACATACCTTGCTCAAGGAGATTTAAGACGAGCAATAAATGGATTACAGATGGCCGCTGCAGCCGATGTTGATATTACACAAGATGTAGTCTACCAAGCTGTTGCAGCTGCAAGACCTGAAGAAGTAGAAGAAGCCTTACAGATGTCATTGGATGGGAACTTTTCTGGGGCAAGAGAAAGACTAGATACTTTGCAAATCACATATGGATTAGCTGGAGAAGACATCTTACGGCAGATGCATCGATGTGTAAGAGATTTAGACATACCTGATAATACCAAGGTACAAATGATTGAAAAATTAGCGGAAGCAGATTTCAGATTATCTGAAGGTGCTAGTCCTAGGATCCAAATTGAAGCTGTAGTTGCTAACTTTGTAGTACTAGGTAGACATATAGCAAAATAATCAACAAAAAGGTTTACAAACAACCCTCTTGCGACCTGTGGGTCAAAATAGTGGTTATACAACTGTTGACGGCGAATTTGATACCTTAGAGGAACGTAGTTTTTTAACAATTGATGATTTTAATATCGAGGGAAAAACAATAATTTTGAGGATAGATATTAATTCATCTGTAAACCCTGAAAATGGTGAAATATTAGATAACACCAGAATTAAAAGACATGCAGACACTGTAAAAGAATTATCGGAGAAGAAAGCAAAAGTTGTTATTTTAGCTCATCAATCCCGCCCAGGTAAATTGGATTTTGTAAGTCTAAAGAAACATGCAAAAATGATGACGGAAATAATCAATATTGATATACAATTTATTCCAGATATATACGGCCCAAAAGCTATCAATTCTATCCAGGAATTAAAGAATGGTGAAATTATAATGCTTGAAAATGTTAGATTTGATGAAGAAGAAATTAAATTTAATAAATTCGAAAATGATAATTTTGAGAAACAAACCAAAAGTAGAATGGTTAGAACCCTATCTCCATTAGCTGATTTATTTGTAAATGATGCTTTTGCAGCAGCTCATAGATGCCAACCCTCACTGGTTGGATTTGCAGAAAAGTTACCGGCTATTGCAGGAAGAGTAATGCAAAGAGAATTAGATTTCTTAGGAAAAGCAATCGCTTCGGGACCACAACCAAGAATTGCCATTTTAGGAGGAAGCAAAGCTGCAGATTCAGTGTCTATCTCCGAATATTTCTTGAAAAAAGGTGTTGATTACGTTTTAACAGGAGGTGTGGTTGCTAACATATTCTTATTAGCAGCTGACATAGATATTGGTGAAGCAAGTACTGCTTTTGTAAAGAAAAATATACCTGATTACAAGAATATAATAAGTAAAGCCAAGGATTTAGTAAATAAATATGGAAATCATATTGTTTATCCTAATGATGTAGCTCTGAATAAAGAAGGTCGTAGATTCGGAATACCAATTGATTCATTACCAACTAAATATCCAATACATGATATTGGATTAAATACTTTAGTAAACTATATTGAACATATTAAAAAAGCTGGAACTATCATTGCTAATGGCCCTATGGGTGTTTTTGAAGATGCTGAATTTGCAGTTGGCACTAGAGAAATATTTGAAGCAATATCACAAAATCAAAATATGACTGTTGTAGGCGGTGGAGAAACGGCAATGGCCTTTAATCAAATGGGATTAACTTCTAAAATTGAACACGTATCTACCGGAGGGGGATCATGTATTGCCTTTATGGCTGATGAGACTATGCCTGCATTAGAAGCTATGAGACGTAGTAAGATAAAATATAGTGAAAAATAATGGAGCCACCGGGGGGATTCGAACCCCCGACCTACTGATTACGAATCAGTCGCTATACCGGGCTAAGCCACGGTGGCACTTGTTTGGCTAAGAATATTAGATTAAAGGATTTAGGCTTCAAAAAATCTATCTATCTCTGAAATTATATCATCTGAACATTCTAAATCAGGAATATACTCTGAAAAACGGCCTGTCCGACTATCTGCTATAATTATAAAACCTTTATCTTTTTCTGAACGAACAACTCTACCTGCAGCTTGTAAAAGCTTACGTACTGCCGGAGATTCTACTGCAAATTTCCAACCCCTACCATTGAAGGAAATATCATAATAATGCTGTAATGCATTCTGTCTAACACCTGGAGAAGGATAAGGTATACCTACTATAACTGCTAATTCTAATGAAGTATCAGGATAATCTATGCCTTCGGCTAATCTCCCTCCCATAACTCCTGCCAATACTGCTCCAGTATCTGATTTAAAACTCTCAACTGTTTGCATTAACTCTTCTTGATCCATACCTGAATATTCTCTATAAACTGGTTTTTTTAATTGTAAATTTTCTAAGGCTAATTCTAGTAATTTATAAGATGGAAAAAACAAGGCTATATTTCCACTAAAATTAGTAGTTATCAATTCTAATTTAGAGACTATCTTGTTCCAAAGATTGGGTTTACTATTAAGCTCATTGTAAGAAGTAGTTACATCATCTAGATACACTACTTTCTTATTTTTTGAAGGAAATATAGAATCTACTCTTTCTAAAATAGAAGTTGGCTTTAATCCAACTAAATCACGAAACATATCTAAAGGACTAATTGTTCCTGACATTGAGATTACTCCTGCAGTCTCATCTAAAAAACCAGTCATTACTCTTGGATCTAAACATACTTTTTCTAATCTTAGTGGTTTTTGACCAATCAAACGAATAGTATGACTTTCAATTGAATCTAACCAACGACATAGAAAATCTCCTACTGACCCTAAATAGGAACGTGGTCTTTTTCCATTATCTAAAAGATATTGACGAGTTTGTTGACCCATTTTAGAAATTTCTGTAGAATCTTGTTTTAATCTATAAAGTGTCATTGAGCCAAGAGACATCATTTCTGTTTCAAAAGTCGCCACCTCCGAATCTAGAGAAACAATATGAGAAGGTAAATGGCCTTCGTCCTCTCCATCTAAAATGTGTTCTTCAGATAATTTTTCAATCGATGCTTCTACAAGATTCAAAAAATGAACGGGATCCCTGCCCTCGGGAAGTTGATATCCATACTCTTTTACTTCCCTAATCGCACGATTAATAGATTCTAATGTCATTGATTCAGAAGCCGAATCTCTAGCCCAGTCGGGAAGATTATGAGCCTCATCTACTATTGCTATTACTTTATCAATGGAAATACCCATCCAGCCCAACATATATTTTCTTATAAATTCATCAAAAAAGTAAACATAAGGTACGATTACAACTTTAGCTTCTTTTAGCATCAATTTGTTAAGTTCATATGGGCAAATACCTTCTTCTTCAGCCTTATTTGAAAATTCCTGTGCAGTTAATATCTCAGAAGACCATTTTTTAGTTAGTGATTCACTTTTTCTTAAAAGATTACTATAGAAAGAACAACCACTCTCTCCCAATTTAGATTTTAATTTTAAAGATTTGCAAATTTTTGATTTTTCTGACCAATTTGATTTCTTTAACTCAGTATCATTCTTCTGCTGGGGACAAAGGGCCTCTCTACCTTGTATAGCTACAGCCCTAATTTCATTACCTGATTTTTTAAACTGTTGTAACTCATGAATAACCTGTTTTTGTTGAGAATTAGTACGCACACAATATACTATTTTCATATCACTTTCTTCAATAAAAGGCAATGCAGCAGCCAAAGAAGTGAAAGTTTTGCCACTACCAGTTGGAGCTTCTAAGACAAGATGATTTCCATCATTCAATGCCAATTTTATACTATCTATTATTTTACTTTGATTAGCCCTTAAGGAATAGGGTAATTTCAATTTTAGCGTGACCAGATATCATCTGGAATTTCATCATAAACTGAAGGTTCTTGATCATCTGGTGCATATTTTGGCCCTGCATCAGTTCTTCTTTGAATTTCAGCTATTTTTAAAAGCCAATAATGTATTCTCCACTCTCTACCATCATAAAGTGTTGTTTCCTCTCTTTCAGTTTCCATTAAACCTGCATCTTCCAACATATAAAAAGTATCTCTATCTTCCGGATGCAATACATTATCAATAATACGATCACTGTATCCAAAGAAATTAAGGATATGCTCTGCCAAATAACTAGATTCGTCATCACCCATATGGGAATATTCAGGACTATAATTGATTGCAGAAGCAAGTGTTTCTGTAGTTAAAACTTCCATGTGACCTTCACCGTTTTACCGGGTTTGTCAGGGTCTTATATTAATCTGTTGTAGGTATCATCACTAATTTATAGATAGCAACTAATTTACAAATAGTGGATACTGAGAAAGACATTTGGGAATTAGTACGTCGGAAGATAGATATTGATTCAGATTCATCTGAAATAGAGCCTGTAGAAAATGTGAATAAAAAAGACAATTACGAAATTTTTGAAGAAGAAGATTTTAAACTAAATAAGAAAGTTGAAAAACAAGTACCAAATATTTTAAAATCCGATTTTAACAGTTTAAACTTATTGAATGATGGAATTTTTGCTGGTTTCATATATATATTTACAATAATGGTAGTTTTAGGTATTCTAACTATTCCAGGATCAATAACTGCTGCAATAGGAGGATTCTTTGGAGGAAGAAAAGCTGGTGATCCAGCAAGAGCTTTAACGGCTGCAATGTTACCTTTTCTTGTTATTGCTACAGCTTATCTTCTTGCATCATCAGGTGCGCTACCCCCAGGATCTGGACCAAATGACATTGCTGACAAAATTGGTGAGATGTTAGGACATAATCCTGAAAAAAGTGCTTTGGGACCTATTTCTAGGATGCCTGATAGTAATTCATCTGTGTTTATATCGGTAGTAACTTTTGCATTTATTGGTGGCTTAGTAAATATCGAAAATAAATCAAAAAGAAAACTCAGTGATTAGTTTGTAAGATTAACCCATTCTCTAGCCATATCCCAATAATAATATTCTGCAGACATTAATAATATAATGGTAAAAATCACTAAAGGAACTCCATTTCTAACATAATCACTTGATTTAGGAATACCTGATGCCTGAACAATCAAATTAGGTGGAGTACCAAATGAAGTCATAAATGCAAATGCAGTACTAATAGCTGTAATCAAAGCTATAGAAGCCAGTGGTAAATTTGCCGCAGCTCCAACAGCTAAAGTAATAGGCACAAGTATTGCAGCTGCCGCACCATCGCTCATGACATTGGTCAATAATACAGTTACAACTATGATTAAGAGTATAATTACTGAATCTCCTCCAAATTGTGACCCAATTTCTGCCAAATCATATAATCCGCTTGCTAACCAAGCTGCAGCCCCATGATTTACCATTGCTTTACCCATAGTCAAGGCTGCACCATAAATGAACATTACTCCCCAACGTAATCGTTGACGGCTATCTTCCCATTCAAGAACTCCAAAAGTATGCATTAGTATACCACCAATCATCGCACAGGTTCCTAATGTTAGACCATTAAATCCTGAAGTTAAAAATAACAAAAAGGTTAATCCCAAAATAGATAGTGACAGTAATTGTCTATCATCTATTGATTGTGTTTCTTCATTAAAGTAATCAATTTTACGATAACTAACTTTATTAACTAAAATCAATGTAAAAAAAACACCAGGCACTGCAACAATAGTTATGGGGGCTGCTAAAACAACCCACTGAATATATGAAATTCGTATATCATATAATTCTTCTAAGAAACCCATTGCGATTACATTTCGCGCTCCACCTGATGGAGTAGCTAATCCTGCAATAGAACATGAAAAAGCCACTGCTAAAACTAATGCAACCATTTCATTTGGTCGTTTTCTTATATCTGTTTTATCTGCAATAGTTAATACTAAAGGAAGCATAATAGCTGCAACACTATGATCTGGAATTATAGCCGCCATAAAACTACAAATAAGAATTATTCCTAATATAAGTGAATAATTTGAACCTGTGAAAGGCCCTAGAAATTTTCTTATTATTAAATTCTCAGCTCCTGATTTAGTTATTCCTTGCGCAATAATCAAAGAGCCTAATATCATGAATACTGAATCTGAGGCATAAGAGCTAAAGGCATCATCTCGATTTTCACCTAATAACACCAAAGCTACACCTGCCATCAAAGCTGTAACTGGTAGTGGAAATGTTTCTGAAATCCACAAATAAATTATAAATAAAAATAACACAAACACATTTCTTCCAGATGTTGTTAAACCATCTGCAAAAAAATACAATAAAATATTGATAAAAGAAACTATCAAGGCACCTGCTCCAAACTTTCTAAATGTTGAGTTAAGAAAAAGTCTATAGATTACATGCTGTCTTTCTATAGGATTGAGCAAATCAGATTGTAACTCTAATAACGTCTTCCTACGTTTAAGCTGGTTTATACGGGGTAAAACTGCATGAGGTTCTTCATCTAATGCTTCAGCTACAATATCAAGACTTTCTAGCATGTCCTTAAAATCATCATCTTTGCTCATCTTAGAACACACACCGGAACTGAAGCACTCAGAACTAATTGATGAATAAGATTATCGCTAACTGCATCATCAATATCTGGAAGAACAACGACACGAGCACCTATCGAATTTACTATGGTATTAGTTATTGATTTCCTTGTCTTAAAAAAACTAAATGGAACTATTTTAGAAGTTACAAGTACCTCATTCCCTAATTTTTCTCTTAAATTTTTAACTGCCTCATCTATAGCTTCAGCACCTCCAAAAATTTCAGTACCAATATGTAATAGCTCTACATCGCATTTAAATTTCAAGGAAAAATCTTCAACTCTCTTTATAGCTTCTTTAGATAGTGAAAGACCATCAAAAACAACTAAAGCTGGAGAACCAGTTCCTGGAAGCGGGTGATCTTCTCTAACGATAAATGCATGTGATGATTCTGAATCTAATATTCTTTCAACTTCCGAACCTGTAAATAATCTACTCCATCGAGATCTAAAAGGCCCAAGAATCAAGGTATCTGCAACTCCATTATCTACTAATTGAGCCAAGACTTTCCTCCTCTTTCCAGTTTTTAGGATAGGTTTAATTTTAATATCTGTAATTTCTTCAATGAATTGGTTTAGTTGTCTTTCACCAAGAACTTCTATGCCTCTTCGTGTTTCTCCTGAAGCTGTTATAGTTCCTGTTTTGTGTGGATTACTCACAAATACTGCAGAAAGAGGAATTTCTAAACGTTTAGCCAAGGCAATAGCATAGTCTTGTGCTGGTTTCAAACGCTTCGAAGGGTCTAAAGGAAGCAATAGTTTGTCAAACATCTTGCATTGCAATCGACGCAACGTATATTTAACCCTGTCCAGTGAGCGCAGCCTGAACTTAGTGTTCATGACGGAGAAATAGATTTGGCCAAAGTTACCCGAGCAAAAATTAAGGACAAGTGGAAGAGCAAAATGTGGTACCAACTACACGCGCCTTCTATGTTCAATTACGCAATAATGGCACACACGCCTGCCGATAGTGCAGATGTTGTAAATGGTAGAGTAACTGAAGTCCCTTTAGAAAAATTAACTGGTGATTTTAATCAAAAGAATTTTATGATAAAATTTAGAGTTAATGAAGTTAGAGGAAATAATGCATTCACTTCTTTTGATGGGCATCGCTTAACTTCTGATTACAAAAGAGCCTTAACCAGAAGAAAAAATAGCCGCATAGATTGCAATTTTGTTTTAAAATTACAAGATGATGTTCAAATTAGAATTAAACCAATTATAATGGTAGACAAAAGAATTAAAAAATCCCAAGAAAGAGTTTTGAGAGCTACAGCACACAAATGTATTGATGAAACTCTTACTAAACTTAATATTTCTGAAACTTTAAAAAAGATATATTCTGGTGATCTAAGTAAAGAAGTAGCAACAATGTTGAAAGCTACATATCCAACCAAAAGAGTTGAAATTTCCAAAATCAATGTTATGAATCCATCTAGTCTTATGGAAGTACCACCTGAAAATGATGAATTGGAAAGAATAATAGAAGAAGCTAATACTAAACCAGCTTCAAAAGATAAAGAAATTAGTAAAGATGAAGCTGTAACAGATGATGTAGAAGAAACTAAATCTGAAGACATAGATTATAGTAATATGAAAGTAGCTGAATTAAAAGAATTATTAAAAGAAAAAGATTTACCCGTTTCAGGCACTAAGGCTGAACTTATCGAAAGACTCCAAGCTTGACCAAAAACAAATGGGAGCTTTTACCATTCTGGTTCCCAAAGTCACAAAATAACCAAATTTGGGCAATCATATTTATTTCACTAACAATACTTAGTATTGATTGGTGGAATTGGAATTCTAATAATAGACTTTACAACTGGATTCCTACATGGGTTATTTACCTAATTATAATTCAATTTACTTTAGCATATTCTATCTGGAAATTTTCAGAGGAGTGGATGAAAGATGAGTGATTTATTAATTATTGGCATCATTCTAGCAATATATCTTACAGTATCAATAGGCATTGGATTATATGGCCGTAGCAAGGAAGATAGTGCAGAAGATTATTTTGTAGCATCGAGAAAAATAAATCCATGGATTTTATTTTGTACATTAGCTGCAACTAATTTCTCTGCATTCTTTTTCTTAGGATTTGCAGGGGCAAGTTATCGTGCAGGATGGGGATTTTATGGAATAATGGCTATGGGAACCTCTTTAGTTGGACTTTCCATATTATTACTTGGAATACCAATTCACAGATTAGGTAAAGAAAAAGGATATGTTACACCTCCTGAACTAATAGCTGGAGAAACAAACTCAAAATATTTAGGATGGATATATGGATCCGTTTTAGTTGTTTTTACATTACCCTACCTTGCAACACAACCAATGGGTGCCGGAATTTTATTAGAGACACTATCTGGAGGCGAAATTCCATATTTTACTGGAGCGTTATTGCTAACTTGTGTGATGATTATCTACCTGGTATTAGGGGGCATGAAATCCTCTGCGATGACTGATGTATTCCAAGGTATTCTTATGTTTTCAATACTAATTATATTTGTTATTGGATTTTTTATTCACAAGGATATTGGTGGCTTTGGTGAAGCTGGGCAGTCTTTATGGGACAATAAACCTGAGAAATTTGTAAGAGAAAATAATTTTACATGGGAAATAATCTTTTCCTACACTATATTATGGCCAATAACTGTACCTATGTTCCCACAACTTTTCTCAAGATTCTATATTGCTGAAAATGATAAAGCAATCAGAACAGCTGCTTGGCTTTATCCTACTGTAGTTCCAATTCTCTTTCTTTTTCCTGTAATTATTGGAGTATATGGAAATATTATTGATTTTGACCATGTTTTAACCAAATCAGAATCTGATAATATACTTCCATTGGTATTAACTGAATATGCGCCTCTATGGGCTGGAGCTATTGTCTGTGTAGGTGCAATAGCTGCATTCATGTCTACTGCCGACTCACAAATACTTGCAATGTCATCAATTATAACCAAGGATGGTTTACCTGCAATTACTGAGATTAAAGAAGAAAATGAAAAACAAATTGGTAGAATCCTAATTATTATACTGGCAATAATTGGTTTGGTACTGGCTTATGACCCTCCAGATACAATTTTTGATATAGTTTCACAAGCATTCACAGGTTTAGCGGTTCTTTTCCCGACAACTGTAGCTGTACTTTACTGGGATCGAGTAAAAGCAAATAGCTGTATTGTATCAATAATAATAGGTGAAATTCTAGTTGGATGGTCTTATTGGTCTGCTAAAACTGGAAATGCAATACCAGATTGGTTTACACAAGGATTTCACTTTAGTACACCTGTAATTTTGATTACTATTCTAACTCTATGGATCTCAACTGAAATTGAAGAAAGATTAACCGATAACACCAGTCGCTAAGGCTGCATCTTTGATTTTATCTGAATCACTAGTATCTAAAATAGTTAAACGATTAGGTCTTATTTCTTTAGAATTGAGGAAAGCTGATAATATCATATCATCATCCATCCCCAAACCTTTTGCATTAGTTGGTGCATTTACGGCACTCAATGTATCTCTAATTTTTTCCCAATTTCCTCCATGCAAATACATTGTGACTATCGACCCTAAACCACATTGTTCTCCATGTAATGCCGGATTCTCACAGTTAGAGTCTAACCAATGAGAAAACTTGTGTTCACCTCCACTGGCAGGTCTTGAAGTACCTGCAATAGACATTGCAACTCCACTTGAAATTAATGCTTTAACAACTAATCGGACGCCTTCTTCACTACCGTTAGCAACTTTATCTATTCCATCTTCAACCAGTTTAGCTGCCATTTCTGATAATGCTGCTGCATATTCACTATAATCTGCTTTTTGTTCTGATAATTTCCAATCAAGTATTGCTGTTTTATT
>JBJLBX010000013.1:0-81683 GCA_045567955.1 Candidatus Poseidoniales archaeon
TCAGTATCTCCAAAAGGAGTATTTCCATCACTCCATAAAGAATCATTAAAACCTAATTTTGTCCAATTAGTATTATTAAATAATTCTTCAGAACCAGTTGAATTTATCCATCTCCAGTCTATTTCATCCGTAGTACCTCTACTCAGCAATGTTCTTGTTACTACGTAATCATGGGTACTTTCAACTTTGAAAGAGAGGTTATAGAAACCATCTTCATGAGACTCAGGTATGGTGGCAGTTAATAGGACATTTTGAGTTTGTCCAGGTTCTAGTAAAAAATTATTTGGAGCAAATTGTACATTCCAGTTATTGAAGCTTGAATCTGCATGTGTTAAAGTTATATTGTCGGTTAAATTTCCATTATTTATAACTTGGATTATGGAGCTAACAAATCTACTATTATTAATCAACAGGAGTTCTTTATCAAATGAGGTATTTAATGAGTAAATTTTAGTAGTTATATTTAAAATAAAATAATTATTTGTCAAATTAGTTTCGTTGCAATTACAAGAAAATGAGATATTAAGTTGGTTAAGGCCTATATTTTCAGGAGTCCAGCTAATGAATACTTTCGAACTATAATTACCAGGTATTGTAGCAAAGAAATCGTCACTATTATTATATGTGTCTGTAGTACTATTTAGAAAAACAGTTTCTGCACTTTGATTTCCTTGATTCCCTCCATTAATTAATATATTAACAGTATCTCCAAGTATTATAGATTCGTTAGTTGGTTCAAAAACTTGAGCTGTGAGTTGTAAATCAATCCATTGTCTATTACTATTACCCCATCCTCCAACATAATCACGAGCATATACAGCAAGTACATTTTCACCTTGATTGAATGAAGAAGGAGTTATTGTTCCTGCAGCATCATCATTCCAATACTCCTGTGCTCGACTATCTCCACCTCTATCGTCATAAATCATATTCCCATTTAAGTAAGGTGTGCAAAAATTTGCAACTGCTACATCAAGTTCAGCAGAGGTTACGATTCCGGAAACTTGGAATTTGTGTCTTATGAGTATAACATCATCATTATAGGGAGAACTGCCCACTGTATTCCATATTATATTCGGTTCAACACCACCAGATGACCGATCACCAAAAGGCGCAGCACCTAAACTCCAAGACGAATCGTTGAAATCGGATTGTGACCAGTTTTCAGGAGCCTCTGTGATATCATCAATAATTAAATATTTGTAATCAGTAGCATTATCTCTTCCACTTGCAATCAGTAGTTGTTCTTGAGATTGATCATTAGAATATACTACATCTTCTATAAACAAATCAGGAGCGCCAGCTGAATTCATTGATAAAAAAGTTAAGGAAAAAAAAGCTATTGCCAGAAAAATAAAAAATCCTTTTACGCTTCTCATCATCAATTAGATTAAATAGTCCAGTATTTTAAAGTTTTAACAACCTATGTGAACTATTTATTATCACCTCTTTAGTAACATATCTGAGATTGTGTCAGGAGATGACAAGAATTCAGGTTTGAGGGGTCGTATAGATCGTTTCTTTGATAAGAGGGCAGAAGAACAACAGGAATTGATTAGCAAGGCTCTTGGTGGTAAAGTTATAGAAAATACTTCATCTAAAAAACCTTCTGCAGACGGACCTTCTAAGTTAGCAATACCAGAACCATCGAAGAAAATACATAAAGTTAAGAAGTCTAAGGGTCCATCTAAAGTAGCTGAGGCAACAGGTTCAGATGTTGGAATTAGCCCTATAGCTCGTAGTTTTGTACATTTAACTACTGATTATCCGCCAATTACGTTAGGTATAATGACTGCAATTATGCTTTTTATGTTAATTGGAATTGGTAAAACTAATATTAATGGTGCAATGGAAGTGTATCTTCCGAAAGGTTCTATTGAAGAAGAATTGCTCCTTGAAGTTAGAGAAGATTGGTCAACAGATATTATTGTAATTTATGTTGAAACTGATAATGCGTACGATGTGTCCAGTAAAGCTAACATAACAAGCCGACAGGTATTGCTTGAAATGGATCATATTGAAAGAACTGTTGATCCTATTGGTCAAGAAGAATCTGGAGGGGCTGGTATTGTTCCTTCAGACGGTGGTGTTCAGGATAATGTAGTTTGGTCATTTAGTGTATCTACTTTGATTAAAGAATTACACAGTACTAATAGTAGAGCATATGATGCAATAGTAGAAAATTCTGCAGAGTGGTCAGCTTCTTCATCAGATGGAGCTACAGTAGCCTTTGCAGAATTAGTTATGCAAGGAGCTTTAGTAGCAAAAGATTTGGCTGTCGAGCAAGGAACTTTAAACCATTATGAGATTCCAAGTCAATCTGATATTGATGATATTGTTGAAGATCTTCCACCAGCAGTTTTAGAAAAGGTATTAAGAGATACTAATGGTGATGGAATATGGGATACTGCAGTTATTTTATTCGGAGTTAGTAGTGATGTCCCTCCTCCAGAAATCATCGATAAAGTTAATGAGGTTATGATTAATCGTGGTGAGACTATGGGTAGACCCGATGGACAAACTTACAGTCATATGATGTTGACAGGTCCCGTACCTGTTACTCAAGCAATAACTGAGCGCTCATTCTCAGAATTTTGGCGTGTATTTCCAATAGGTGTTGTTCTATGTTCTGTAGCTATTTTTTTGATTCAGAAGAAGATAAGAGCAGTTCTGATATCAGGAGTTCCTACACTGTATTCAATTTTTATAACTTATGGATTTATCGGTTGGGCAGGTATTGAAGCTACTCCAACAATTATTGCATTAGGTCCGATTTTAATGGCTCTAGGCGTAGCCTATGGCCTGCATTTGTCTAATCGTTTTACAGAAGAGGAAGGTGAAAATGCTCAGATTAAAATGATGAAAGCTCTATCTACTACGGGGAGGGCCATAGCACTTTCAGCTCTGACTACAATGATTGGTTTTGGTAGTTTAATGTATACTAATTTAGGCCCCGTTTTTACAGTAGGGCTGAGTTTAACCATAGGTATTTTTGTTTGTTTGATGTGTACTTTTGTAATGTCTCCAGCTCTTGCCGTTCTGACTAATTATAATTATAGAAAAGTAGAAGGAGAGTGGCATAAATTGGCAAAGGTAGTAACAGAACATAACAAACCAGTTTTGGCAGTTTTATTAGCTGTAACATTAATTTCAGTTGGTGTGTTGCCATTACTTCAAACAAATATAGATTATTTGGATATGGTTCCTGACGATGAACCAACATTAATAGGAATTGTAAAATATTCCACTGAATTTAATGCTGGGGCTTTCGGTATGATGATTGCTCGGGGTGATTTCCAGAATGATTATGATGAAGTTACCAATGATGCGGTTGACCATTTGGACCAAGTTGATTTGCTAGTGGCAGGTACTGAAGACGGTAATCGAGAAGGATTAAATGATGTGCCTGATGTTACTGCCATTTCTTTAACTGAAGTAATGAAAGCAGTCAAGTTCTCTACAAATCAATCATCAACTTTAGATAGTACATTAGATTTGTTAGGGCTTGAAGAAGGAATCGAGAGATCTTTTTGGGAGGTTCTCCATGAAGATCAAGTAGCTAATAATCAAGTACTTGGTAGAGATTTGCAAAAATTTATTTTGAATGTATTTTATGATAGTATTACTCCCGAAGCTCTTAGTATGATTATGGATTGTTCACCTGATGTTTCAGGAAGCGTAGAGTGCAAATTTTCTAAGACCTTGATTTATGTGGATATGCCTTTAAAAGATATTAAAGGCATGGAAGCGGCAGTAATTGGTGTTAATCAAATTAGAAATGAGCATGCGTATGCTCCAGTCAAAATGTCAGAGTTAACTGGTGTAGCTGCAATAGGGACAAGTGTAAATGCTCAATTGATAAGTTCTCAAATTAATACCTTAGTTATATGTTTAGTTTTAGTTTTTGCTATATTAACTTTAACATTTGGAAGAAATTGGAAATTGGGTCTTATCACGACTTTACCGGTTGTTTGGGTGGTTTCTCTAGAACCTCTTACGTTTGTGATTCTAGGTCAACCACTTAGTTTGGTAACTGTAATGATTGGGTCTATTGTTATTGGCGTTGGAATAGATTTTTCAATACATATTACTCAAAGAGTTATTGAAGGCGGAATGAATATGCCAAGTGTTTACAATGCAATTGCAAGAACTGCACAAACCCTATTCGAGGCAACTTTGGTTACGTTAGTAGGTTTAACGTCTGCTTTTGCGATTAAAATCAGTGCATTATGGTGGTTTGTTTTTATAATTGTAATTTTACTTATTGCATCAATGATTTCAGCAATGTTCCTTCTACCGGCACTATATTCTCAAATTGTTAAATCTGGTGGTACTTTAGAGTGACCGTAACAACGATAATTGGAGCACAGTGGGGTGATGAGGGTAAAGGAAAAATCACAGATTATTTAGCAGATGATTCTAAAGTTGTAGCAAGATCCCAAGGTGGAAATAATGCTGGCCACACAATAGTTATAGATGGTAAAAAACACAAATTACATCTTCTTCCATCAGGTATTTTAAGAAAGGATATTATTAGTGTAATTGGCAATGGTGTTGTTGTAAATCCTGATGTTTTACTCAAAGAGATAGACAATTTAGGAGATGAAAGAGGACAGTTGTTTATTTCAGATAGAGCTCATATAATCATGCCATATCATAAATTATTAGATGGCGGTGAAGAGAGTTCTAAAGGTAAATCAATGATAGGTACTACTGGAAATGGAATTGGACCTTGCTATTCAGATAAAGCTTCTCGAATTGGGATTAGAATGGGTGATCTTTTAGATAATCAAATAATTATTGAAAGACTGGAGAAAGCTCTTCCTCGTAATTTGGCATTACTTGATTATTATAAAATAAATAATACTCTGTCATTAGAGGGTTTGTTTCAAACTTGTAAGGAATGGAGGAATAAGTTGGGTGATTTTATTACAGACACATCTTTATTGGTAAATCAGCACATTGATGAAGGAAATAAGGTTCTTTTAGAAGGAGCTCAAGGAGTACATATTGATATTGAATATGGCACTTATCCATTTGTTACATCTTCAAGTCCAACTACGGCAGGTGCAGCTTTGGGTTCAGGTATTGCTCCTTCAAAAATTGCCGATGTTGTAGGTGTTACCAAAGCATATCTTACAAGAGTAGGTTCAGGCCCATTTCCTACTGAATTGGAAGATGAAGTTGGAGAAATGATTAGAGATAAGGGTCAGGAGTTTGGTACAACTACAGGACGTCCTAGGAGATGTGGTTGGTTAGATTTAGTTATGCTAGAATTATCTCATCGAATTTGTGGATTTACTTCATTAGCAATTACAAAGTTAGATATTCTTTCGGATATGGATGAAATTAAAGTATGTGTCGGATACAAAGGAGAAGATGGTTCTGAAATCAATCATTTTCCATCATCACTTTCCTATCTTGCAAAATGTTCACCAGTTTACAAAAAATTTAGCGGGTGGTCATCGTCTGACATAGATATTTCTAAAGGTATCATTCCTAATAAAATGAAAATATATTTGGACTTTATTTCTGAAAAATTAAATATTCCAATTAGTATAGTTTCACTTGGACCGGGTAGAGACGAAACAATAATTTGTTAAACTTTATTTAATCCTCAAACATTTTTTTTGTTGATTTAATAGTTTCACCTGCAGAAATTAAAACATCACCTGTTGATTCGACTACATCTCCCATCTTATCAGTTACTCCTTCAGCCTGTTCTGCAGCCTTTTGCATTAGATCTTTTGACATATCTGAAACTTTCTGTGCAAGGAATTTCAAATCCTCCAATGCTTCATCTAAACCTAATGATTCTATTTTAGTTTCTTTTTCATCAGCCATATTAAGGTAATCTAGTGGTTATAATTAAATCTGTGCTTAGTATTTGTAGAAACCTTCACCCGTTTTATTACCTAATTTACCTTCTTTAACCATTTCATTTAGAAGAGGGCATGGCCTATATTTGTCATCATTCATATCTCGATGTAATACTTGCATAATTGCTAAGCAGGTGTCCAATCCTATGAAATCAGCTAATCTTAGAGGTCCCATAGGATGGCTCATTCCTAATTTCATTACAGTATCAATCGCCTCAGGTTCAGCTACACCTTCCATTACACAGAAAATGGCTTCATTAAGCATGGGAAGCAAAATTCGATTACTGACAAATCCTGGAAAATCATTAACAAGAACTGGGACTTTCCCTAAATTCTCAGCCAATTTAAAAGTAGTATCAAAAGTTTCATCGCTTGTTGTTTTAGCTCTTATAACTTCAACAAGTTTCATCACGGGAACTGGATTCATGAAGTGCATGCCCACTACATTTTTTGGCCGTCCACTTGCTTCAGCTAATATACTAATGGGAATACTAGATGTATTTGATGCCAGTATCGAATCTTTCTTAGTTATTTCGCCTAAGTTAGCAAAAAGGTTTTTCTTGATATCTACATTTTCGATAATGGCTTCTATTATAATATCACATTCATTTAAATCCTTATTTTGGATAGTAGTTTTCACATTTGCAAGAGTAGAATTCATTTTATTTTGATTAATTCTTTCTTTCGTGACGCTCCTTTGAAGGTTCTTAGTTATTGTATTAATTCCGTTTTGAATAAATTCTTCCTTTATGTCGCATAGTAAAACTTTCTTGCCAATAGCTGCACAAACCTGCGCTATTCCTGCGCCCATTTGACCTGCGCCAATGACGCCAACTTTTTCTATTTCCATTTCTCGCTTAGTTTGATCATTATTGCATTTTGTACATGTAGTCTATTTTCAGCTTGATCAAAGGCTATTGAATAGTCAGCTTCCATTACTTCATCCGTTACTTCTCTATCTCGTTCTGCCGGTAAACAGTGCATAAATAGAGTATCTTTACCAGTAGAATTAATCAAGTTTTGGTTAACTTGGAAAGGTTTGAATATATTTTCTCTGGTTTCGGTCTCTTCTTTCTGACCCATTGATGCCCAAACATCAGTGTAAATTACATCTGCATCACTTACAGCTTCATTTGGATTATGGAGAATTTCAATTTTTGATATTCCTGCTTCTTTAGCTTTGTTAACTGTATTCTCATCCGGTTCGTAGCCTTTAGGGCAGCAACATACAAAGTGTATGGGAAGTCTCATAGCTAGATGCAGCCAAGAGTGAACAATATTATTTCCATCTCCCATGTAAACGATTTTTACATTCTCAATATTATCCAAGTGTTCCCACACTGTAAATATATCAGTCATTATTTGACATGGATGGTTATAGTCAGTTAAACCGTTCACAACTGGAATTGTGGAATGTTCAGCAAGTTCAATGATGTGGTTGTGATCAAATAATCTCGCCATTATCACGTCATTGTATCTACTAAATACTCTTGAGATGTCTTTGATAGCTTCTCGTTTCCCAATACCTATATCATTTGGGCCTAAGAATAAGGCATGACCTCCCATCCATTCAAAACCAGTTTCGAAAGAGACTCTAGTTCTTGCAGATGGTTTTGCAAAAATCATAGCTAATGATTTATTCTTAAAAGGAGTAAAATCCTTCCTTGCTCTAAATTGAGTTTTAACCTTCCTGGCTAGTTTTAATATATCCCAAAGTTGATCTCCAGTATAGTCAGAGATATGGATAAAATGTTTTTTTGACATCTAATCGCGATCTATTCTTGGAGCTAATAGAAATTTAACATTTCCTTGAGCGCCAGTCATATCATCGACAGCTAAATCAGCATCAATTTTAACAGGTAAATCAGTTCCTAAATTGATATGTAATACTCTATCTGCAGGTAAAGAATTGACCATTAATGCAAAGTATTCCAAGGAAAAAAGTGAAGTAGTATCTTCAGATGAATCTAATTTTTCTAATTGTTCTTTTCCTAGTGATAAGTCAACACTATTTTGATTATCGCCTTCACACACCAATCTAAAACTATCCTTAGTAGTTGAAAGTGCTATATGATCTGATACTGTTTTAGAAGCCTTAAGTCCTTGACCAATTTCACCAACAACAACACTTACTGATGCCGGTAAATCTAATGAAGGTACTTTTGGATCAGGCATTCCCGAGGTGTCAAGGAGAGGCATTGCTCTTGTAAGATTACCTATGTTCACGACTAGCCTATTTAGGTCATCATCTTTTTCAAGTTCAACCATATCAGTTTTTCCAGCAACGGTTAAAACAGTTTTAAATTTATCAATATCAAGTCCCATTTCCATCGGTTTTGCTTCAAAAACATCAAATCCTGTTTTTGCTAAATTAGTCTCAATCATAGCTACATGAGAGGGATCTACAGCTTTAATTTGTATTCCATCTTCGGTAATATTCAATTTTGCTTCATCCACTAGTGAACCTACGGTTCCTATGAATTCTTTTAGACTATCTGCTTTGATTCTGGCTTTAAACACTAAACAACCTCTTACGTTGATTGGTGGCCGATATTTAACTTTTGTTTATGGTTTTAAAATAGCCATTAATCTAATATACTTAGCTCCGATGAAGATACATTCTACTTCTTGGAGGGAATTTTTGTCAGAAAAAGATTTAAAAAAAGGTACAACCACTTTGGGGTTGGTTTGCAAAGACGGCATAGTAATGGCAACAGAAATGAGAGCCACAATGGGTAATTTAATAGGTCATAAGACGACTCAAAAATTGTTCAGAATATCAGATAATATGGGTTTAACAGTTGCAGGTTTAGTTGGCGACGCTCAAATGTTAGCAAGATGGTTATCTGCAGAAGTGAAATTATATGAATTAAAGAATGGGAGGCAGATGTCTTTGAGAGCCGCTTCCACTTTAATGGCTAATATCATGAATGGTAGAAGATATATGCCTTTCTGGGTTCAGTTACTTTTGGGCGGTATTGATTCAGATGGTTCGCATGTATATTCACTGGATGCTGCAGGTGGTTCAATACCTGATAAATTCCAAACAACAGGTTCTGGATCGCCATTTGTTTATGGTGTTTTAGAAGATAGATTTAAGGAAAATATGTCTGTAGCTCAAGGTAAAGAACTTGGTGTAAGAGCTTTAGTTGCAGCAATGAAAAGAGATTCAGCTTCTGGTGATGGAATATCAATGTGTGTTATAGATTCTAAAGGATATCATCCTGTTTCTCCTGAAGAATTGAAGAAAATTGAGACTAAATTAGCAGCTTAATAGCTACTAAATAATAGAAAAGGAGGTCAAATGGCCGTAGAAGACGTAGTTAAACTAGTCAAGAAAGTCGCGACAGAAGTCATACCAGATAGTGTATCTTTTACAGATGTAAAAGTAGAGGCGTCTAACGTAGTATTGTACACTCCAAATGTAGAAATTTTTACAGAGAATAATGATTTGGTTCGTAATTTAGCCCAAAAAGTTAGAAAACGAATTGTAATCAAAGCAGATCCTAGCGTTAGAAAGCCAATTATTGCAGCTAAACAAAAACTTAATGAAATAATACCTGAAGAAGCAGGTGTAGTTGAGATTAAGTTCGATGAAATTAATGGCGATGTTATCATTGAAGCTACGAACCCAGGTAAAGCAATAGGAAAGCAGGGTGTAGTTCTCAATAAAGTTCGTAGAGAATTGGGTTGGAATCCAGTAGTCTTACGCTCAGCTCCAATGGAATCTAAAACATTGAAAGATGTTCGAAACTATATGCTTGGAGATAAGGTTGCGGAGGGTCGGAAGAAGTTTTTGGCTAAAGTTGGTAAAAAAATATTCCGTGATACGATTGATGGTGAACAACATGTTAGAGTTACTGCATTGGGTGGTTATCGAGAGGTAGGTAGATCATGTCATCTATTAATGACTAAAGACAGCAAAGTATTGATTGATTGTGGTTTTAATCCTGGCAATGACAAAGAACCAAGTCCATTCCTTAGTGCACCTGAAGCGACGCCTTTAGAAGGAATAGATGCAGTAGTCCTTACTCATGCGCATTTAGATCATTCAGCTTTACTTCCAATGTTGTTTGTTTATGGTTTTGATGGACCTATCTATTGTACTCCTCCAACAAGAGAATTATCTTCTCTTTTACAAAATGATTTTATAAAAATTCAGAATAGTGAAGGCAAAAGAGTTCCATATAATACAGAACATATTCGTCAATCTATTAGAAATACGATACCTCTAAATTATGGAGATACAACAGATATTGCACCAGATCTCAAATTAACATTTCATAATTCAGGGCATATTTTAGGTTCTGCAGCAGCACATTTCCATGTCGGTGAAGGCCTATATAATTTGGTTTTTTCAGGAGATATAAAATTTGAAAATACTTGGCTTTTTGATAGAGCAGTTAATAATTTCCCGAGACTTGAAGCATTAATTATGGAATCTACATATGGTGGTTACAAAGATTTCCAACCACCAAGAGAAGAAGGGACTAGAAATCTTACTGAGATAATTAATAGAACTGTTGAGAGGAAGGGTAAAATCTTGATTCCTGTTTTTGCAGTTGGACGTTCACAAGAAGTTATGCTTGTTCTTGAAAAAGCCTATTCTGAAGGAAAGTTGAAGGACATGCCAGTATATTTGGATGGTATGATATGGGAAGCTACAGCTTTACACTCTGCATATCCAGAGTATTTGAACAATAATCTGCGAAATAAGATTTATCAAAACCAGGATAATCCTTTTAGATCAGAAATTTTTAATAAAGTTGAAAGTCCTGAGATGAGGCAGGAAATTTGTGGGAGGGAAGAGCCCGCAATAGTTTTGGCTACTTCAGGTATGGTTAATGGTGGGCCAGTTATGGAATATTTACGGCATTGGGCTCCAGATTCAAGAAATAGTATGATATTTGTGGGGTATCAAGCTTCAGGAACTATGGGGCAGAGATTACAGCAGGGGGCTAATGAGATACATCTACATGATAGAGAAAATGGAGGTATGGTCCCAGTTAAAGTTAATATGAACTTAGAAACTTGTGAAGGTTTTTCAGGACATAGTGATAAAAGACAACTAATGAGATATCTAAGAACCATAAGACCACGTCCAAAGATAGTATTATTGAATCATGGGGATGCTCAAACATGTGAGCAATTTGCAAATGACATTAGAAGAAAAGTAAGATTAGATTGTAGAGTTCCACATAATCTTGAAACAATAAGGTTCTTATAATGAAAGAAATCGAAGATAAAGTTTTAGAAGTTATCAAAGAATTAGAAAGTTGGGAGAAAAGAGAAAAGAAGGTTAGACTTCGATTAGAAAAAGATGAAGCTGATATCTCTGAATTAGATAGAATTAATGAACAAATTTCTCATTATCAGAGTTTGTTACATGATATGAAAAAGAAAATGTCATCAACCGACGTTTCACGTACGATTTTCCGTTCGGGAAATCCATAATAATATAGATATAGAATGCCTTTATCATTGGGTGAGGTGGCAGAGCCCGGCTATGCACGCGACTGCAGATCGCGACCACGGGAGTTCGAATCTCTCCCTCACCACCAATTTCACATTCGGTTAGGAGCTTTGATCCCCAGTATTTCTAAACTAGTTTTCAATATTCTTTTTGAAGTGGTTACTAAATTTATTCGTAATTCTTCACTATTATTTCCTAAAACAGGGCAATCACGATAGAATTGGTTGAAATTTGAAGCTAATTCATGAGTATAATTTGGAATATAGTGAATCGATAAATTTGAAACAGCTCTTTGAACAATATCAGGCCATTTAGAAAGAGTTCTCAAAAGTTTTATTTCCGAATTAGACAATTTTTCATTTAACAATACGTCAGGTATATCTTTTCCATAATTTCGCATTATAGCAGCAGCCCTAGCATGTGAGTACATTGCAAAAGGGGCTGAATCACCTTGCAAGTTAAGAGCGTCTTCTATGTTAAAAGTGAAACCCTTTTCAGCTTGTACTTTGAGAATATTATACCTAAGAGATCCTATGCCTATATTTTCAGCTAATTTATTTTTAATATTATTATTTAACTCAGTTTCATCTAGTTTCTCTTTTGCTAACTTAACAATCTTTTCCATAATCTCATCTAAGTAGACAACTCTACCAGCTCTAGTGGACATCTTGCCTCCTGGAAGATTAACAAAAGAATAAAATAAACCTGTTGGTTCTTTAGAATTTAATTCTCTTAGAGCAATGCCTAATAATTTACTTTGTAATCGATGATCTTCTCCCAATACATTTAGGGCTTTGTCATATTTTTCAAATTTATAAAGATGATAAGCAATATCTCTGGTTGTGTAAAGACTTAATCCATTTTTTCGTGTAAAAAAGAATTTTTGGTTTCTTCCTGCTATATTTTCACTTTTCAAATCTAAGTAATATGCTCCATCTTCCTCTTTACATAAATCACTATTTTTTAAACTCCCAATTACTTTTTCTACACTTCCATTTGCTATTAAATCAGATTCATGATAGTAGGTATTCGCCTCAGCACCTAGTCGTTTCAGGGATATTTTCATTCCTTCAAGCATTTTTTTTGCAGATTCTTTTACTTCTCCAAGTACTTCTAAATCACCCCCTTCAATTTTTTCCATTTTTTGATAAATCTTATCTTTTACATCATCATCTTCTTCTAATAGTTTAGATGCCTTTCGATACGCTTCTACTAATTCATGGTCAATTTTATTTTTATTTTTAGCTTTATAATCAGATAATCCAAAAGCTAAAGTTGCAGCCTGTCTGCCAGTATCATTCACATAGTATTGAGTTTCTACATTGTGTCCATAATATGTCAATAATCGGGCAATACTATCTCCAATTATTGGGTTTCGAGCTCTTCCCATGTGGAAGGGGCCTGTAGGATTAGCAGATGTGTGTTCGACTAGTATTTTATCAATATTGCCTTTTGTTTTAGCATACGAATCATTATTTATTTCATCGATAACATCAATTACAATATCATTCCAGTTAATTATAACATTACAGTATCCCTTTTCAGGTTCAGCAGAGATTACTTGTTCGATGTTTTTGAGTTTAGAAGCAATTTGAGTAGCTATATCCAAAGGCTTCATTTTCAATATTTTTGCAGCAGGAAAACATACTAAAGCAAAATCACCGATAGGGGGTTTCAAGTCAACAGGTAGGTCAGGCCAATTCAAATCCTTTGTTATAGATGATACTCTTTCTAAAATCTCATCTATCCTGTTTGCTACTATCTGACTCACAAATATGTTGTACTAAAAGGGGGTATAAGCTTATCCAATATATCTTGAAATGGAAGATGAAACTTCAGGAGGGGCTTGTTCCCTTACATTTTGTACTTCCTGTTCGAGGTTTTTTGCTTCTTTAAGTAATGGTTTTGGATCTAGTTCAATAGCTAATAAAAGTTCATCTATAGCTTTGATAACATCGGCTGCAGCTCTTGCATCTGGAACATCTTCACTTACTTCAGCTAAAAGACCAAGAACATTGAAATCAAGTATTTTCCCTTCATTCAAAAAAGCGGCAGTGGTTCCTCCGACAGTTCCAAAAGTAAATGGTTTTACTTTTGCATCTTTAATCCACGGTCTAGCTCCAATCGTGGAAGTTATGCCATATACATCATTATTATCACCCTTTTCTTTTGGAGGTGAGCTGAATCCTTCGGCTGAAATTATCTTTTGACAACCTTTCTTAATAGCCCAATTAGTTAGTGAACTAACCAATTCCTTAATCATTTCAGGGGGTGGTGTGAATTCACTTACACAGACTACAACTCGGTTACAGGTTCCATCATTACAAAATTGTTTACCAGAGTATAGTCTTAACGGATTATGTGGTTCTCCATTCTTAATTATCGAAATAGCAGGAAAATTAGGGCTATCTATTATTCCTATTTGCTCTAATTTTAAAGTATTAATTAGAAAATTTGAAACAATGGTACCAATAAGTCCCACGCTAGGAAAACCTACAATTAAAACAGAATCTTTTAAATCTTTTTCAACTATTTCATGAATTACTATGGACTTATTCATAGAAGTTCATCAAGATCAGCATCGTCTTCTAAATCTGGAAGATCAGCATCATCGTCTAATAGGTCACCCAAATCGTCGTCGATTTCATCATCGTCATCACTAAAATCTTCTTTTAGTGAATCACTTCCGCCACCAACAACTTTTAAGCGAGTCCATAGTGAAAATTCCGAAATATCACTTCTGCTTGCAAAACGGTTAGCATCACTAACTGTGCGGAATTTACCTAAGATAGGGTCACCTTCACCAGGGTCAGCAGGAAGCATAACATATCTTTCTTTATTGACGATATCACCGACAAGAAGCCGGACAGCTTTTAGAACATCAGGATTAGATTCAGACATTTTTAACTCAAACATCCTATCTAGCCTCATTTAAATAATTTTATGGTGACTCCAATATAAACCAAAGGAGTTATTTACTCATTTGTTTCAATGATATTATGTCTAATCGTAAATCTCTTGTTTTAAGAGGTGTTGCAGAATGTGTTACAGAAGAAGAACTAGATAAGTTACTTTCTAATAAAAATAATCCCAAAGCATATATTGGTTTTGAACCATCTGGATTGCTACATGCAGGTTCATTGGTTCCAATGTTAAAGTGTAAAGAGCTTGTTGAAGCTGGGTTTGAAGTTATTATTCTTTTAGCAGATTGGCATGGTTATATCAATGATAAACTTGGAGGTAATTGGGATAATCTAAAGGCAGGTGTAGATTATCAAAGACAGATGTTTTCAGTTTTTTGCCCTGGTGTAAAATTTAGAACTGCAAGTGAATTAGTTAAAGAAGAAGGATATTGGGAAATGGTCCTTCGTGTTTCAAAAGCAAGTAGTCTCAAGCGAATGCGTAGGGCTCTTTCAATTATGGGTAGAGATGAAGTAGATGGGGATAAGGACATGTCGAAGTTTTTTTACCCTGCAATGCAAGCAACAGATATTTACGCACTTAATGTCGATTTAGCTTTAGGTGGTATGGATCAGCGCCATGCACATATGTTAGCAAGAGATGCCGCAGACAAGTTAAAACTATCCAAACCAGTTGCATTACATACACCTCTTCTTGGTTCATTATCAGGCCCAGGGAGAATGGATGCCGATGCTAAGATGTCTAAATCCAATCCATCAGGAACTTTGTTAATTCATGATAACAAAAAGGTTTTAACTAAGAAATTATCAAAGGCATATTGTCCATTAGAGAGAGAGGGTAATCCTGTTCTTGACATATGGGAGCACTTACTTGAACCAGCATTAGATAAAATTGTAATCGAAAGACCTGAAAAATTTGGTGGTAATTTAGAGTTTGATTCTTATTCTGATTTAGAAGAATCTTACCTTTCAGGTTCATTGCATCCATTAGATTTGAAAAATGGTACTGCAGCAGCTCTTTTTCAGGTGGTAAAACCAATGCAGGGCGCCTGTGATGAAAACTCAGAGTATTATGATTCTTTAGTTTCTAGTTTAGAATGATAAAATTGAAATAGTAAAAAAACGAATAGACTCAAGATTATGAAATGGGGAATTTAGTTGTCCATATGGCTGGCATTCAGTTTTGGAGGTTCTTGAATGTTTGCAGCCTTAAATTCACCGTGAGAAGGTATTTGTGAGATTGCTTTTTCAATCCAAATTCTCATTTCTTTAAGGTCTATATTTTTGTAATTTTCAGGAAATGTTTGTAACAGTTCAGGTAATTGTCTCATCAACCTTTGTGCCGCTCGGAAATTTCCAGTTTCGAGATGTACTGCTAGTGCATCTGCTTGAGCTAAGGTTTGTATTGTATCCTTCTCTTGACGATTATCTAATTCTAACCATAAATCCTCAAAAAGTTCGTGAGCTTCATGATAATCTCCTGAATTATGTTCTTTGAGGGCATTATTCCATAACTCCTTAGTATTCATTAGTGCCAGCGATGATATGCAGGATGTCCTTCTTTTACAGCAACAAATAGTCCCCTACCTGTTGCACAGGTTTTTCCATCAGCTTTTAATTCAATAATTACTTCAGCTCTATCATTTTGCAAACCTAATACTCTGCTTTTTAGAATAAGTTTAGGACCAAATGGAGTAGGCCTTTTCAATTTTACTTCATACTGAGCAGTTACAGTGCATTGAGGTTCATCAAATCCATTTTTGTCCATTATTGCGATCGCAGCAGTCCAGTTTCCATGGCAATCAATTAGCGAACCTATTATTCCACCATTTATGACTCCAGGAAATGCTTGGTGTTTTTCTTCACATTCAAATTCCATTTCTAGTCCATCATCTATTCTATAAGATTTAATTTGTAAACCTTCTTTATTCGATGGTCCACAACCAAAACAGATAGAATTAGGTGCATATTTATCTTGTACAGCCTTGTTACTCATGCATTTAACTCCTTGAGATTAGTCTCAACTAAATTAACGGCATATTTCAGCATACTTTCCCCAAATTCAAATTTTGCTCCTGCAGCTTCGAAAAGTTCAGGTAGTGTTGCATTTCCTCCTAGGCTAAGGGCATGTCTGTATTGTTTTACAGCATTTTTTTGATTTTCTAAAGCATTACCCCATACTTGGATTGCTCCTAATTGAGCCATCCCATATTCTACATAATAGAAGGGAACATGGAAAAGATGGAGTTTATTATGCCATCCAGTCGCAATCACATCTTTGAATTCACTTGAATCTAAGTCATCATAAACTTGGAATCGGTTCCAAAGTTCGGTCCATCTTTCGTCACAGTTTTTAGGTTCTATAGCCATTTCAGGATTGGTATATGCCCAATGTTGAAAAGCATCTACAACAGCCATATATGGTAAGAACATGATGGTTTTTTCTAGATGCTCTATTCTTGCCCTTTTAGCTTCTTCTTCTTCATAGAATCCACCAAATTCTTTAGTTAGATAAGGTGCAGATAGCAATTCCATGGACATGGAAGCAACTTCAGCAAATTCCATGCCAACATCTCTTTGAGCCGAATATGGTAACTGATTAGATTCAAAAACATGAAATGCATGTCCACCTTCATGTAACATAGTTTGAACATCACTATGTGTTCCAACTGCATTCATAAAAATAAATGGAACTCTTCTGTGATGGTATTCAGTACAATAACCTCCAGGTGCCTTTCCTTTCCGATTAGCCAGATCTAGCAGTTTTTCATCTCTCATTATTTTAAAATAATTTCCAAGTTCTGAATCTACTGAGTTGAAAATATTATGACATTTCATTTCTAATTCATCAGCATTTTTAAAAGGTTTTAAAGGCGTTCGATTAAGCGTATCAACGCTTAAATCCCAAGGTTTGAGTGTTTTTAATCCTAGTTCATCCTTACGTTTTTTTATTAATTTATTTGCGAAGGGCATAACTACTTTTTCAATTGCTGAATGGAAGTCTAAGCAATCATCTGGAGTATAATCAAATCGGTTTAGATATTCCCATCTCCATGATCTATAATTATCATGTTTAGCATTTTTAGCAATATTCATTCGTATTTGTAATATTTTTTTCCACACTTCATTTATCTTATCTCTATCTTTGAGTCTTCTTTCAGAAGCTAATCTCCAAGCTTTTTCTCTCTTTTTACGGTTAGTTTCCAAAAGAACAGGTCCTAGCTGTGTAATTGTTACTTCTTTATCTTCCCATTTAACAGTTTGAGCTCCGATAATTGCATCATATTCTTTTGATAGTTTACTATCTTCCGTTATAAGAGGGAGGTTCTTTTCACAAAATAAATTTACTTCACTTTTGATAGCCCGTAGTGGTATTTCAAAATTTTCAGGTACAAAACCACTATCTAACAATTTTTTCCTTAACATTTGATTTTTCGAGCTTGCATTTTCGCTAATGTCTTTTAGAAATGTATTAAATCTATTCTTAGCATTTTCATCAGTAGTATCCACAGTTGTGGAAACATATACATCAGTACCGACTTCTCCAATTAATTCACTAAGATTAGACCAAGATTTCATCCAAGCATTGATGTTGTTTTCATCTATATCTTGGTTTAATAAATTGTCAAAGTAAGGCTCATAATCATTCCACTTCCAATTCTGCATTTCTTTGCTTCCACTTGGTAGCTTTAAATTCATTAAACACTATAGCCGGCACTATATTTTAGTCTATTCAGTTTAATTTTAATATTTTGAATAAATTAGGCCCTACTTTTACTTCATCACCTTCTTTAGCTCCTTCTAGTGCTTTTCCGATAGGATTTGTTAAAGGTATTTTTCCATTCTTAGGATCAACTTGGTCTGGATTTACAAGTTCAAAATTATGTTCAGTTTCTTTTGTTAAGTTCTTAACTATGACGCTTGAACCAATAGCTGCTACTGGTATTTCTGAATTAGTAACTGGTGCGGATGGCTCTTTTACAGCTTTATCGATGCTTTCAATTCTTGCTTCATCAATCTTCTTAGATAAATCTAAATTTTGGCTGCTGAGTTCATCAGCCTCTTCTTTCATTTCTCTTGTTACTTCTTTATTTTTTGGTACTTCTATTTCCATAGCTTTTATCTTTCTTTCAGTATCTTCTTCATTTCCAATGGTGGTTCCTTGGAGAAATTCTAAATCTTCTTTCAATTTTTCATGTTCCGTTCTTTCAGTTTCCAGTGATCTTTCAGCTTGGTTCCTCTCATCCATAGAAATATTTAGTTCAGCTTTAGCATCATCAAATTGTTTTTTCAAGCTTTCCATTACCTTACTAACTTGTTTTGAAGCATTTTCTAAAGTATCAAGATCTTTTTTAGTTTTCTTTTTTCTTTCAGTTTCTTCTTTTAATTCATCTTGAATTCCTGCATTAGATGTGTTTTGTTCAGTAACTTGTTCTTGTAATTCTTTTAAAGAGTCAGTTAGGCCAATGATTTCACCTTCTTTTGCTCTATATTTTTCAGATTCTTGCTGTAATTCTACAATCGTTTCTCTTTCTAAATCCAATTCACTTAATGTAACAGCTGCCTTTTCTCTTGCTGAGGATAGGTCTTTTTTGGCTTTTTCTATGCTACTAGTAAGTGTTGTAAATTTGTCATTTATACGTTTTTTATTCTTTTCCATAAGTTTCACTTCTCTATCTAATTCTTTTCTTCTTTGTGCAGCTTCATTACGTTCAGCTTTAGCTGCTTTTTCTCTTTCATTTGATTCTAAGGTATGCTGTTCATAATCCATTATCTCTTTTTCAAGATTATTCTTTTCTTCAACTGTTTTATCATATGCTGCTTTTACAGAGTCATAAGATTCTAGAGCACTAATGGTTTCAGGTTTTTCAATTTTTAGTTTCTTTTCAGCTTCTATTGCTTTTTCCTCAGCATCTTCACTCATTTTCCTTAAAGAACCAATTTCACGCGTCATTCTATCACTTAATCTCATATCATTTTCATGTTTAGCTCTCAAATCTTCAATTTCAGTTTCGAGATTTGTTTTCGCGGCTAAATCATCATTTAGTTCTTTTTCAGCCATCCTAGACCTTTTTTCAACTTCGGAAGTGGCTATCCTAGCAGTTTTTAGTTTACTTTCTAATGAATTGTTTAAAGTTTCTACGCTCTGATTGAGTGCAGTTAACCTATCTAATTCAATATTTAAATCATCAATTCCATCATAATCAATGCCTTCTGCAGCTGTTTTTACGTCCTGTATTTTTTTCTCAGCATTCCTTAATTTTTCCTCAGTATCCTCGAATTCTTGAAGGAGATCTTTGTTTTTCTCAATTTCTCCGTCTTGTATATTTTGTTGTCTTTCAATTAAATCTTGTTTTTTCAATATGTGTTGCCATTCTTCATCAATATTTCCGAGGATATACAGTGTACCTCCACCTGTTAGAACACTTCCCAATAGAACAACAAAGAAACCAATTCCCGGGCTCCATGTAATTGGCGTAACTCTTGCAACAATTATGTCTGCAGTACCTTCATTTTCAGCCTTAACAGTTTCTATACAAGAACCACTGCCGTAAAAAGTTAGAGGAGTGCTGACTATACAACCTAATTGGGATTCTTGACCTAATTCTGTACTTATGGCCGCTTCATCTTCCATTAATGCACCTGGCCATGCCATAGCGAATAATCCTGTAGTCAAGGAACCTAATACTAGGACTAGTATTGCTGAATATTTCAAGTTTTTAAGAACTTTCCTTAAATTTTTCTTATGTAAATGTTTGATAGAGTCATTTGCCATATATGCAACAGCCATAGCCATAATCGCAGTACCATAAGCCAAACGTTCTATATTTTTCACTGCATTAATTTTGTTTATACAAGATTCACAGTCTATTGAATAGTCATGATTTTCTTTAATGGCGTCATCAGAAGTAAATTTAACATATTTTGATAGATAATAACTGTATTCAAAATAATATGAAGCTCCGGTAGCTTCTCCAGTATCTGGATCTACATTCTGTATTGTTCCGTTAACTTCAAACCATTCAGCATAATCTCCACTACTATGAATTGAGATTAGTATGACTAAGAAAGTAACAATGGCGACCGCTTGTATTTGTTGTAATTGCTCTTTCATGTGGACTACTTTTTGTCCCACCTCCTATTTAAAGTTTCCTTTTTAGCGTTATTGTTTTTATTGTGTTTGTGCTAATATTCCCTCAGTTAACATTTTAACACCATGATTCTGTTAACAATTAATGAAGGTCTGTCCGGTCTGTCAATATGAAGAAGAACAAGATGATGAAGTGTCTTGTGCTATTTGTGGTTCAGATCTTGAATCTGAAGGTAGTATTATAGAAGAAATATCTTCAGCAAGTTCAGATATTAGTGAAGGAAAAAGTGGTGAGGTGAGTTCTGATATTGTTGAAGACAAAGCGACTTCTGAAAGTGATATTGAAGAATCTAGTTCTACTACTGAATCCTCCATGACTGATGACGAAAAAGCAATGGAGGAGGTTTTATCAGCTTCAGAGGTTTCATCTTCAGATAAATCAGATAGTTCAAGTTCTTTTTCAGAGGTATTTTCCACTATTAAGGAATCGTTTGGAACTTTCTTTGGAAGACTTGATGGTTTTTTTAAGACAGATTCAAAAATAAATTATAAAGCTCCTTTAATGGCTCTCGTTGTCTCAATACTCTTATTTTTTTCAGTTATAGGCTTAGCAGTAACAACTGTTCCTTTACCAGATGAAGAATCTTCTGATGGCATGTTACCTGTGTCTCCTTATCGTAAGAATGGAGTTGATATAGGAAGAGGAGTTTCCGATCCCTTTACAGGAGAGCCATTTAATTGTGAGATATGGGATGGTTTGGTTTATGAAGAATTTAGGGTAGAGGATGCTGAAGATCCTCTGATTACTTATGCAGTTACAGACACGAACCAAAGTGGAACCGTAGATAATAGCGAAAGGTATGGTTGCTTTGTGAATATGAGTTGGATGAGTGGTATTTCGATTGTGTTTTTCAATATATGTTTATTTGTTTGTGCCTTATATCTGTATAATTCCGTTACAAATAAGTCAATACTTCAACCAATAATAGCCTTTGGTTTAGCTGAAGTTGTTTTATTTGTTATTTATGGTGGTATTCTCAATAAACTAATTGAGCCTTTACTTTTGACAGTTGGTTTGGTTTGTACAATTTGTCTAATAGTTTCGGTAGGTGTGCTACTTGCTCGAGTAGTAAGAGAACGTACATTAGATGATCCACCTAGTTTAACTTTTTATTTGTTTATGATTGCTGTAGCACTACTGATTTCGTCAGTATTTTTCAATTATGCTCAGGGACCTTATTTAATTTGTACAGATGAGTATGGTACTTCTCCACGAACAGAAATTATAGATGGCAATGTAACATTTATGGATTCTGAATTAGAGGAGATGAGAGCTAATATTGATTTTGAAGAACAAACAGTTTGTCAGAGAGTAGGGTACAAAGCATTACTTGTGAAACCATTCTATCTGGAGGGTGGCGGTTCAGATAGTATGATTCTTCTTTTAGCTTCAACATTTATTTTCATAGGGGCTGGTAATTGGCTAATTTCAAGCACTAAAATTAGGGATATAGATGAAGCTAAATATATGACAATGATAATTTCAGGCCTTGTTTTACAATTCTTGATTTTAGCGTATAATTTAGTTACAAACGGGGACGATGGTCTTGTTTTAGATACGAATGATACAATGTTAACAGTAATGGCCGTTGGTGTCGCTTCGGTTGGGCTTTTTTCATTTTATAAAAAACGTAAAGGTGATGCCAGCTCAATGGGTGTTGCATACTTTGGTATTTTTGCAGCAGGTATTTTTGCCTTATTTGGAACTTTTTTATCTCCAATATTAATAGGCGGTAATGACATAGAGATACCAAAAGATAGTGAAGGTAGATTGTATCTTTTATTAACTACTTTAGTCACGGCAATAGGATTCTGGTTAAGTTATAAATTTGGTTCAAAAAAGTTGCAAGAATTTTCAATTGCAAGCGATATGGCTATGCCTAATCGTGAAGATCCTTTTGCTCCAACAGTGCCAGGTCAGCAGGCAGCTATGCCCGAGTGGACTGTGGATTCAGCTATGGAATTCCTTATGCAGGAGTATGGAGATGAATTTCAGATTGAGCTAAAGCATACTACTGAACATACTCCGGATATGGCTCTTGTTGAAAAAACTATGATGGATAATGTGGACCAATCAGTTACTATTAGACAAGGGATAGAAGTTGATTATAATGTTAAATTTGAGGAAATAGCAGAGGCATATTCAACAACAAGAGACACAGTAGATGAAGTGATTACTCATTTAACTTCAGGTAAAAATATTATGTTGTTCGGTGAGCCAGGAACTGGTAAAACTGCTTTATCAAATATATTATTGACAAAACTTTGTGGTGAGATAGATCAGCCTAATGGAAGTAAGGCTCCTAACTATACCATTGTGACTGCTAATGCCGAATGGTCTAATTTTGATGTTATTGGTGGTATTTCACCAGACGATTCAGGTGGTTATTATTTCAAGGATGGATATGTAGCTGAGGCAGCTAAATTATGTGAAAAATCTATAGTTGAAACAGGAAGGCCCCATTATCTTGTAATTGATGAGTTTAATAGAGCCAATATCGACGAAGCATTTGGTAAATTATTTACTGTTTTTGAATATAGAGATAAACAGCCATTATTGACGCATAAGGAAACTGGCGGAGCTCCATTTATGATGCCACCTGAGTTCAGAATTATTGGGACGATGAATACCCAAGATAAGAATACTCTTTTCAATGTAGGTTTTGCATTAATGCGTCGTTTTGCATTTGTTGAGATTGGTTTACCAGATCCTAGTGATGAATATAATAGAATGCCAGTATTCGTATATTTCAAGTTGAAGAAACTAGGTTTAGTTCCAGATAGGCCTGAAGGAGATGAACTTTGGAAATTTGGAGAAAAATGTAAACACTTCCCAAGTCGTAAGTTTGATTTTTATGATGATGATGGTAATATGTATAAATGTCATGAAAAGTTAGTTAAATTTTTAGCACCAGATGAGACGCCTAAACGTGGTGACGAAGTAGCAGTCGGTGTCCGTACTTTCCGTAAAATAGGACCTGCATTGTTGATTGATTCTATGGTTACTATTTTCAACTCTATTCAGAAATATGGTCCTGAATTAGCTCTTGATAAGGTTATTCGTTCCAATATTATGCCTTCCTTAGAAGGTTTAGAACGTAGTGAGATACGCTGTTTATTCTTAAAAGCTAAGGAAGTATTAGGGCCAAATTCAGTGGTAACAGAAACTTTCGATAGAATGGCAAACTCAGATAGTCTAAGTTTATTCTAAGGTTAAGTCTAATGAGCGTGCATATCATTTCCACAGCACATTGGAGATTTAATCTTTCCACAACCACCAGGACATTTTGAAACGTCTACGGTTGAACCATCATCCTTAGTGAGTGTAGCGTGGACTAATTCTTTACCACATGCTCCACAATTCATTGCTGCAACTGACATGTCACAATTATGACAAACGTATTTTCCCATATTTATTCAGTAAGATGCTTACTTATAAAATAGTCATACCTTTTTTTTTGCAATCAAACTATCTAAATATCTCTTCTTTAATTTGAATCCATTCATTTTGGTCAATTTTGTAATTGCTTTATCAAAACTACTTCCATATTGTGCTCCCTTTTTTTTGCGTTCCGAAGCTTCTTTTGGGACTCCGAGATCTTTAGCAATTTCTCTCAAAATTTTTTTGTTTGAGTTTGAGTCTATTTTTTTATCAGTAGGTAGACTCATTGCTAAAATTATGAGTTTATCGTCAATATAAGGACTAACAATTTCTTTTCGCATACTATCAGATATCAATTTATCCCTTGAAATTACAAGATTATTCATACGTTTTAATCCTTCCCAACTCTCTTCCTGAAGTCCTTTGATATCAATACCTCTCCATGTACCTCTTTCACTAACTGATTTTACATGTCTTTGATAGCCTGCAAATAATTCTTCAGCCCCAATTCCACTGTAAAAGATTTTTTCATCACCTAAACTCATTGCAGCAAGTAAAACAGCAGAAACAGATACTTTAACCATATATTCAATATAATTATCGTCACGAATTATGGGGTTTGGTAGTATTTTTATAACTTTCAATAATAATTGTTCAATCTCATCTAGTTCAAATTCCTTGGTAATTAGTTCTAATTTTAAAATACGGGCAATTTCTTTGGAAACTTTAAGATCTTCTGAGCCTTTAATTCCAACACAAAAACATCTAAATGGAGCTTCTTGTTCTTTACATATTTTGGCAATAATGGATGAATCTACCCCTCCAGACAGAAGAATTCCAAATGGTTCTTTAGGTAAATCTCTTATTATTGATGTTTTTAGAGCTGTAGTAATATTCTGTTTTGTCCCAATAATATTTTCAATATTCTGAAGGGTTTCAATATGCTTAATCCAGTTTGTCTCAGAGATAGGAAGTTCAATTTGTAAGTTAGGCATTTCTTATGCCAAATCTTTGACCATATAATATTCGTTTAGTTCATATCCTAATTTTTCATAGTATAATCTTGTTCCAGGTCCATGTGTAACTCTAATTTTAGAGTAGGATTTGGATTTTTCTTCAGCTATTTTCATTAATTTACTTCCTAGTCCCATGTGTTGTACTCCCGTCCCTGTTTTTCCAATATTGGCAGCCTGACCAGTAACTTTTAGTTCTCTAACGGTCGCATTATCATCTAATCTTAATCTTAGATATGCTAAAAGTTTTTCACCCGATTCATAAGAGATAAAGTATTCAGTACCTCCACTTGATTTATATTCGATTTCTTTTAGTTCAGCAGTTTTAGGATCTATTTGGGCTCTCCAAAGTTCTCTACAATTAATACATCTACATTTTTTCCCTCGAGCCTTCAATTCTCTTCTTGCATATTGTCGTAAGTTTGAGTTCATTACTCCAGCTATAATTTGGGGTTTTGGAATATCTCTTTGAATCCTCTGAATTCGAACATATGGGGGCACAATTTCTTTAAGACTAGCTATCAGATTTGCTGCAGTTTCAGTATCATATGGTACAAAATCGCCAGGGTTACGAGATAAAGGCGAACCTTTTACGAGAAGAGTTGGGTATAATTTCAGCATATCTGGTTGGAAATCTTCTTCTTCAAATAATCTTTTAAAATCTCTGAGATCAGTTTCAGGAGTCATTCCAGGCAATCCTGGCATCATATGGTAAACCACTTTGAATCCTGCCTCTTTCAATAATTTCGTTGCCTTAATAACGTCATCAACAGACTGTTGTCGATTTAATTTATCATGTACTCCATCATCTAGACATTGTACTCCAATTTCTACTCTTGTGGCGCCCTGTTTTCTCATTTGAAATACAGTCCATGGAGTACACTCCGTTGGTCGTGTCTCCATTGTCAGAGCTACACATTTATGTTTTGCACCTCCATTAACTTGTAATGCTTCTTCTAATGGTAATTCTTTACCATTAAGAGTGGCAAAAGCCCCTTTTAGAAATTCATCTTGATAATCAGGCGTTCTTGCAGTAAATGTTCCACCCATTATGATTATTTCAACTTTGTCTGTAGGATGTCCATTTCTGACGTATTGTTCAAGGCGTGACTCTACCTGTGATCTAGAATTATAGTTGTGACGTCTACCTCTTCGAGCAGCAGGTTCATGGCCAGTATATGATTGTGGACTTTCATTTGTAGGGCCTCCTGGACAATAGGTACAAGTTCCATGCGGGCAAGGGGCTGGAGACGTCATTATTGCTACGGGTGTTACTCCTGCACTAGTTCGCATTGGTTTTACACGTAATAACTTAGCTAATTCAGGTTCTTTCTTTGCATCTATCTTTGCAAGGAGTTGGTTATTTGGCGGAATACTTGCAAATTTCCCTTCACGGGCAACTTCCAATTTAATTAATTGAATTTCTTGTCTAGTTTTAGGCTCTTTCTCTAAAAGGCGATTGACCACTAATTGAGCTTCTTCCATATTCAGTAAAGCTCCTTTTCAGCTTTAGTTAAAATGGTTGGGTTCTTCCCATTTACGAGTACATCATCTTCAATACGTATCCCTCCTTTGTCGGGGATGTATATTCCCGGTTCAATAGTAACTGCCATTGAATCTTTTATAATTGTTTTTGATTTATATGTTAAAGATGGAAATTCATGTATTTCTAGTCCAAAACCATGCCCAGTTCCATGTACAAAGTTTCCACCATATCCTTTCTTCTGTATAAATTTTCTTCCAGCATTGTCTACTTTATGACTAGTATTTTCTACAGTAAGTTGTTCAGTAGAAAGTCTATTTGCTTCTAAAACGATATTATATATTTCAGCCCATTTTTTTGAAGGTTCACCTCCAACAAAATAAGTTCTTGTAATATCAGAACAATATCCCTCCCAAAACACCCCGAAATCACATATCACAGGATCTCCAATTTTCAATTGACGATTTGTGTTAGAATGATGTGAATGAGCTGCATTTGGTCCCGAAGCAATTATTGTTGTAAATGAATTTTCCTGAATACCTCTTCGGCCCATGAAATAATCAATTTCCACTCTGACTTCTTTTTCAGTTAAATTTTTTCCTGATTCTACAAGGTTCTTAGCGAAATCCTGTCCTGCATCTGACTGTTTGATGGCTTTCTTTATTCTTTCCAATTCATCATTCGTTTTTACGCCTCTCATCTCAGTTACAAAAGGGCTTGCAGTGGATTTTAGACTCCTTCCTAATTTTATTTTGTTATCCACATATATTTTTCCGATATTATTTTCTTTAAGTGTATTCTTTAGAACTTCGATTGACGTTTTTCCATCAGATTTAATATCAGGGTAGTGAGTCCATGATTTGATTTCATCTATTGCTGATTCTTTTCGACAACGGTGTTCTTCTAATGAAGATGTAATAGCAATTGGGTCTCCTTTTTTTGGTATAATTACATAATTCATTGTTGAACCAGGAGGGCAACCAGGCGGAGCCTCAGAATTTCCTAAATATCGGGTGTTCCCAGGTAATGATGCAACGAAAGCGTCTCTATCATCTAAATTCGAGCGAATATGCTCCCACCTTCTTTTATAATTAATTTTCATTTTTCTCCATCATTGATGCAGCCATTGCATATCCTGGTAATATGTTACCTAAAAATAGTAAACTGGCTATAATATAGTGTTCTTTGGAAATGAAAGCGATTACACAAGATATTACTATAATGTACATCAAATATATGTAAATTCTAGTTATATTCATTAATTTCCTCCTAATATATTTTGAGTTATGTCTGGGCTGAAATCCATTGAAGATAAAAGAGTTAGAACAAGTATTGGTATTATTTGCATTGCAAAATCATCATCAAACCATTTAATTTTTGGTCTTTCAGAAGCTACAGCAACAATAGATCCAATTATGGAGTAAAATAACTCCCCAATTATTAATTGATAAATTAAAAAGCTACACAGTAGCCCTAATCCAATACCCCACTTATCTCCAAATCGTTTGTTTGCTTCGCCAATTAAAGGATCAGTATATGCAGCCATGATTATAGTTGCAATAGCTAGGCTTTGAGGAATAACATCTAATTCGTATAGTCCTAATATTAAGCATGTTCCAGTTGCGAACCATACAAATCCAGCTATTCTATTATTTTCATAGTCGCGCATTCCAAGGACTTTCAAATCTTTATTCAATCGTAAGTATTCAATAGTAACAAGGAATATCCAAAAGAGTATGATAAAATATTCTCTTTTAATTCCTAGAATGTATTCTGGGAAAAGAAAATAAATTACAAAACATGCTGCAACAGTATGATTGAAACGCCGGTATATTTGTTCATTAATCATCCGAATTCTTTACGGATTAAGAACGGCTTAGATATGGATATCTATGTTTAGGAACTGAGCCATTTCCTTGTAACGACTTCTTATCGTTACTTCGGTAAGATCAGCAGCTCTTGCAACATCTTTCTGTTTCCTTCTTTCATTATTTACTATAGAAGCAATATAAACTGCAGCTGCAGCCAAAGAAATCGGTACTGAATTGGTTAGAGGAACGTCTTGTGCCGCTCTCAATAAATCTCTTGCAGCTCCTTCAACTTTTGGAGACAGTTCTAATTTGGAACAGATCCTAGGTAAGTAATCCTCGGGAAGTGGTGGCATAGAGTGCATTTTTAGAGCTTTGACCATAACTTGGTATGTTCTAGAAATTTCTTTTCTTGAATATCGGCTATGTCTGCTGATTTCAGTTAGAGTTCTTGGAACTCCTTCTTGTCTACAAGCTGCATACAATGCAGCACAAGCTACCATTTCAATTGCTCTTCCGCTAAGTGATTGTTCTTGTATGGCTCTTCTGTAAATAAATGCTGCAGTTTCTTGAATCCTTCTTGGTAATTTCAGATTAGTAGCAACAGCTTGCATCTCTCTCATGGCAACAGCCATGTTTCTTTCAGCTGACTTTGACGCTCGAGCTCTTCTTTGCCATTTTCTCATTCTGAAAAGCATAGACTGATTTCTATTGGATATCGATCTTCCGTAATAATCTCTGTTTGTTGGTGAAATTTCTGTTGATAATCCTTTATCTGGAAGTGTAGTAGACATAGGAGGTCCTGCTCTTGCAAGAGCGTTTTCTTGCTGCATGTCAAATGCTCTCCATTCAGGTCCGGTATCGACAATATTTTCTTCTAAAACAAGGCCACAGTCAGCACATACAATTTCTGCATGATCGTAATCTCTCTTAAGGTGAGTACTCTTACAATCAGGACATGCTGTGACTTCATCAACTTTTTCTTCTTTGTTTTCAGATTTCATGTTTTCACCATTAAACTGGGTTTTGTGTGGATTGAGGCCACTATAAAAAGCTTTTGGTAAACTATCGACGATAGCTACTTATTTTAGAGATGTTTTTCCATTACAATGCCATCACAACCATCTTGATAATAGCAAGGTAAAACATCTACACTCGAAAAGCCAAGCTTCCTGTAAAAGGCAATAGCGTCTGAATCCTTTCGAACTTCTAGTGTTACTTTTTTCACACCAAATATGCTACTTTCTTTAACCATGAGTTTCATAAGTTGTTTTCCTAGTCCTTTCCCTTGATAATCTTCATGAAGAACTAAAATAAGAATTCTCAATTTGTCATTTGGTAAAATAGCACCACAACAAACTCCAACTATTTTTTCTATATTTTTTATAATTAAAAAACCCTCAGGCCACCTCTGTCTTATATTCAAGAATACTTTTTTTTCATAGTTTTCTTCAAGATTAGAATCTAGAAAGGCCATAAGCTCATCTAGATCATTCGTTTTAAATTTGGTAATATTCATAGTTCTTCTAATTTTAGGTTCCCAGTTAATTTACAATCTGAAACATAAGTATTTTCCAAATAGCTTGCTTGACTAGTTCCTTGACTCGAAAACAAATAATAATAAGAATATAGATTATCACCATTTCCATCATCTACCCAGTCTGAGATTCTGTATGCTGGCATCCACATAAAGTATGAATTTGCTATGTCAATATTTACGGTAGTAATAGTTCCATCCTTTAGAGGTACAATTGCATTAACCCATGCATGACCGCCCCAATCTTCTAAATTACAATTACCATTTTGACTGTCTACGAATGCAGGTATTTTCCCCAATTCTAGCCATGTAGGAATTCCTGCAGCTCTAGCAATAGATGAGAAAAGTATTGAAAAATCATCACAGTCGCCATATCCTTGCTCCATGGTTTCAGGACAGCTTTTAGGTATTGAAGATTTTTCATATTGATATTCATTTATGATATAATCGAATATATTTTGAAGAATTAGAATAACATTTCCATCAGTTCCATTCACCATTTGTGATGCTAAATCATTGATTACTGGAAGGCTAGGTTCTATTAGCCATTCATCATCTAAGTAGGTTTCGTACCCTTCAGGAATGTCATCTAAAGTTCCAGAATTTTCAGGAGTTAAGTCGGGCCTTAGTGTATTTACGCTAACTTTGTATTCAACTTCGATGTAGTGTCTTTCTTTTTCATTTATAGTACCATTCCACTCCATTCTTCCGGCTTCATTCTCCATATAATCAGGATAAACTGAGATACTATGAACTTCTTGCCAAATATTTGCATCTTGCTGTGGCCACGAAGGCCTATTATCAGGTTCACTCAATATTAATTTATATTCTGAAAATCCGCTTTCGCTCGGTAAATATATTGTAAAGTTACGGACAAGTGTCAATTCAAGTGTTTGAGGTATTGAGTAGTAAGGTGTGTTAATCTCATCCCAATATTCTTTTCCATCTTTAATCAATGTTTGAGTTTGGGGTGCCATTACAAGGCCTATCACCATGATTAGGGCTATGGTTTTGCGTGGAATATACTTTCCCCAGTTCGTTGGAGGTTTATAGATTATATTTTCATTATTGTTTTTTTGTGAAATTGGTTTAGAATTAATATTCTCGCTAATTGGTTCTCTACCGGGAACCTGCGATGAACAATTTTTGCATTGATTATCATCCTGACCAATGACAAATCCACAAAAATCACAAAGTTGCATTATATCTATTATAAGAATATAGATTAATAAAATTATACAGTATCGCTTCTTCGGGATCGTATTTCATTTATAATGATAATAATCGCCCCTACAGCTAAGACATAAGCACTTGTTACTCTATCAAATGCTTCAGCAATTTCCACAACCATTATGGTTAGAATACAGGTAAGAATAACGGCCCCTTTTGAGATTTGGATTGCGTTACTATCTTCTGCATCAAAGTAACGAATTAAACCTGCGGCAGATTGAAAACCTTGCCCTTTTTTTTCTTTTGCCATAATTTTTCGACTTCCATGTCTTATATAAAATTAAGTTAGCATAATTATAAGAGGGCATCTCACCGTAAATACGATATTAGGAGCAGGTTATGTATTGTCGAATGTGTGTAGATATTCATGGTTTAACACCAACAAAGTTGAATGGGCCCGCAGAGGCTGAATTCTTTGTATCGCATTGTTATCTTGGCGACTTAAGGCATAAGCATGAAGAGAATCAAGGATTTCTTCATCCGATGTGTGGTCCTTGCGTTGATCGTATAAAAGCAAACCCTGATTTATTTGTATTTTCTGTATACAAACTTACTCTTGAAGAAATGAATGATGTCGAGGAAAAATAATGGGTATAAGCCAAGAAGACTTTGAGAAATTGAATATGCGAGGAATTGTTATTTCCTCTATAATGACTGCCTTTGGTTTGGTAGTGGCCTTAGCTTGGAAGGATACAATCAATGCTACTGTGGCATATTTAATGCCAGATAGTGATGATGGTACTCTCAAGGGGATGTATATTTCTGCAGTGGCAGTTACGGCCTTAGTTATGGGTTTAGCTGTATTAGTATTGAATATTAATAAAAGAGCTGAAAAAGAGTTGGAACGTGTACAGTCATATCTTTTTGATGATGATGATGATGAAGAAGACAAAAAAGATGCCTAAGGCGCAGTTATAGGATCTATAGTAGACCCACCAAAGAACAAAACAACCACAGTATTAAATTAAACAAAGGCGTCAGGGGGGTGTGAGTGAAGAAGAAGAGACCGCACCTTCGTTTCCGTTTAAAATAGGTATAATTATTGTCCTTTGGATTATAATCTTTATTGCATTTTACACAGATGAAGACGGCCCAATAATGCGTGCTTTTGGATTTCTTAGTATGATAATGTCTTTAACATTCCCCTTTATTTTATATTCTATTCTATCTAAAAATAAAACAGATTAATTTTTACAAGTTGCAAATATGATAATCGGCCTGATACTCGGATTATCGAATTACTCTAAAATTCCGTAGAAAGACAAGCCGGATGAGGAAGCCTGAGTTTTATTTCCACTTAATATTACAACCCATTGAAGGGATTTGTTTGAATTCTATTTCATTACCACTTAAGACGTTATCAATTGCCATCCTCAAATCTTCACGAGTTACATTATGAGGTTGTTGCCAATTATCATCTAGTCTTCCTCGGTATTCCAATTTTCTATCTTTGTTGTAAAGAAAAATATCAGGTGTACACACTGCACTGTATGCTTTTGCTACATCTTGAGTTTCATCAAATAAATATGGGAAAGGGTAACCTTTTGATTTGTGTTTCTCAGCCATTCTTGCAGGTGAATCTTCAGGGTAATTCACTACATCATTAGAACTAATTAACACAAAGTCTGTTTTTCCTTTGTAATCATTTGCAAGTGCAATCAGACGATCTTCGACTGCTTTAGCATATGGGCAATGATTGCATGTAAAAATAACTACTAAAGTTTCTGATTTAAAATCATTAAGTGAAATATGATTTCCATTTGTATCGGGTAAGTTAAAATTAGGTGCTGGAGATCCTAGTTCTACCATTGTAGATTCAGTTAGTGCCATAGTTATTCAGTATGTAGTGTCTATTAAGAGTATTTCTTTTAAAGCGCCTTAAATGACGTAGTAATGAATATTTCACAAGACATATTTCGAGCCTATGATATTCGTGGAGTTTACGGTGAAGAGTTGGATGCTTCAATTGGAGAAAGAGTAGGGTTAGCTTTTGGTAATTATTTAAGGAAAAATAATAGCAGCGGTAAAGTTTCTATTGGATGTGATGCACGTGTTAGTTCACCAGAGTTACAAGAAGCTGTAGCTACTGGAATATCTAGAGCTGGTTTCGATGTTGATGTAATTGGTATGCTTCCAATACCTGTAGCAAATTATTTTACTTGGAAAGCTAGTTCAGGTTCCAATCCATATCTTGGAGGTGTTTACATTACTGCAAGTCATAATCCTGCAGAGTATAATGGAATTCGTTTTAGACATCCCGATGGTACTGGATATACCGAAGGTAACATAGAAATCAAAAGAATATTCTTTGAAGAAGAATTAACTGAATCTTCTTCTTTTGGTTCAATAACCAAAATATCGACAGAGAGTGTGTTAGATGATTATGTAAATTTTGTATCACAAAAGGTAGGTAGCATTAAAGGAACAAAGATAGCACTTGATCCAGGGAATGGAGTTGGCTGTGTAATAGTAGAAAAGTTGTTTCAGAAACTTGGTGCTGAAACATTTAGTATCAATAATGAGCCAGATGGGACTTTTCCTAATAGACCTTCAGAACCCGCTCCAAAGAATTTGGGAGATTTAATTTCAGTAATGGGAAAAGGCAATTATGATTTTGGAGTAGCTTTTGATGGTGATGCAGACCGTTGTGTTTTTATCGATAATAAGTCCCGTTCAGTTTCAGCAGAGAAAATAGGTATTATTGTTTCAAAAAGTCTGATTACTCCTGAGTCAAATAAAGTTCTTGCAGGAGTACCGTGTTCTATGATTTTAGAGCAAGAGATTCCAAAAATAGGTGGAGAATTGATTTGGATAAGAGTTGGGGATGTTTTTGTATGTGAAGAATTGAAGAAGCATAATGCAGCTATTGCTATGGAAATATCGGCACATTTTTTTGCACCGGGTTTGACTGAATTTATTTTTGATGATCCATTAATTTTCAGTTTGACATTAGCAGAACATATAGCGAAATCTGATTTAACTTTGGCAGATATGTCTGATGCTATCCCCTCATATCCTTACGAAGAGTTGAAATTTACTTGTTTAGATTCTATAAAGTTCAAAGTAAATGATAATTTGGAACAAACTTTTACCTCAATGGGGTATAAAGTAGAAACTATTGATGGTGTTAAAATCTGGCTTGATGGAGGTTGGGTTTTACTACGTCCTTCAAATACACAACCAGTTATTCGGATGTTCGTGGAAGCTACAGATACAAAAAGGTTAGAGGAAATCAAAAAAGAATTTCAAGGATATTTTGAAGAGGCTGTGAGGGCAGTTTCTTGATTGAGGATATCCTTCTTCCAGAACCGCTAACAATATTATCAATTACAATTGTAAGTATTTTAATTTCAGGTATCGCTTTTTTTAAGAAAGTATTAGATCAAGGAGGTTCTGCTTTAGCTTTCTTAGTTTGTTTTATAATTGGAACATTGGGTCATTGGAGCTGGTTATTGATTATGTTAATTTTTGTAGGGAGTGCTTTCTTAGCTACACGATTTGCAATAGTTTACAAAAAAGCTTTAGGAGTTGAAGAGAGTGATGAGGGAACTCGTGGCGGTTGGAATGTAATATCTAATGGAATAGTTCCAGCAATTATTGCAGTCCTTTATAGTATTGGATTATTATCTCCAGAACAAGCCTTAGTTGCTTTCGCAACGGCAGTTGCTGCAGCTATGGCAGATACAATGGCTAGTGAAATTGGCGTTTTATCTCCTGAACCTGTACTGATAACTAATATTCTTGAAAAAGTAGAACCTGGAACAGACGGAGGTATTTCTTTGGAAGGTACAGTAGCTTCTTTGCTTTCATCAGTTTCAATTTCTATGCTTTCTTTTGCAGCTTTTTTGATATTAATTGAAGAAAATCACCCTTTTCATGCGTCTTTTAAAGTAGACTTCTGGTATATTTCATCCTTTTTTGGCTTTTTAGGGTGTATAATTGATTCTTTATTGGGTGCGACTTTAGAAAAAAAAGGGATTTTAGACAATAATGGCGTAAATTTCTTTTCAATTTCGATAGCTGTAGCGTTTTCTTTACTATTTCTGCCTTTATTTTAAGATTTTTGCACTTATTTTTATATATCCTGCCCTTAAGTTCTATTTAGTGATAAATAATGATACCCGGTAATTCACCAGTAGTAATACTTAAGGAAGGAACAAAAAGAGATAGTGGCCGTAGAGCCACACACAATAATATAGCTGCAGCCAAAGCAATTGCTGAAGCAGTTAGATCAACATTAGGGCCTAAAGGTATGGATAAGATGCTTGTAGATTCGATGGGTGACGTCGTAATAACTAATGATGGTGTTACCATACTAAAAGAGGTAGAAGTAGAACATCCTGCAGCTAAAATGGTTGTAGAAATTGCTAAAACTCAGGATTCTGAATGTGGGGACGGTACTACAACAGCAGTAATTTTAGCAGGGGAACTTTTGAAAAATGCTGAGGAATTACTTGAGAAAGGAGTGCATCCAACGGCCATATCTAATGGTTATCGGAAAGCTTCTCAAGAATCTTTAAGATTATTGGAAAAAATATCGAGGCCAATTAGTAAGAATGATACCTCTACCTTGAAAGCTATTGCAATAACTTCAATGACTGGAAAGTCTTCAGAAGCTAATGCAGATTTCTTAGCAGATTTAACTGTAAGAGCAGTAAAGATGGTTTCAGAAGGTAGCGGCAAACAAATCACAGTTGATCGTGATAATATAAAAATACAGAAGAAACACGGTGTTTCCATCTCCGATACTGAATTAGTCTCAGGAATTATAATGGATAAAGAACCAGTTCATACTGGAATGCCAACTCAAGTATCCAAAGCTAAGGTAGCATTAATTGATGCACCACTTGAGATTAAAAAGACAGAAATAGAATCTAAAATACAGATAAATGATCCCTCACAAATTCAAGCATTTTTAGACCAAGAAGAAGCTTCAATTAAGAAAATGGTAGATCAAATAAATAAAACAAAAGCCAATGTATTAATTTGTCAGAAAGGTATTGATGATCTTGCTCAACACTATTTGGCTAAATATGGAATAATGGCAATTAGGAGAGCTAAGAAATCAGATATTGAAGCTCTGGCAAAGGCAACCGGTGGGAGAGTAGTTTCTAATCTTGAGGCAATAAGTAGAGATGACTTAGGTTTTGCAGGTTTAGTAGAGGTTAGAAAAGTGGGAGATGACGATATGACTTTCGTAACTGACTGTAAAAATCCAAAAGCAGTTTCAATTTTGGTTAGAGGAGGTAGTGAGCATGTTGTAGATGAAATTGAACGTAATCTTGATGATGCTATAGGTGTTGTATCTCTTGTTGTTAAAGACGGTAAAATTGTTACTGGTGGCGGTGCAGTTGAGATTGAATTAGGTCTTAAATTAAGAAAATATGCACCCAGAATAGGAGGTCGCGAGCAGATGGCTTTTGAATCCTTTGCACAAGCAGTAGAAGTAGTACCTAGTACACTAGCTGAGAATGCAGGTTTAGATGTAATAGATACATTAATGGGATTACGAAAAGCACATACACAAAAAGGCCGTAATCCACATGCAGGTTTGGATGCATATACTGGTAAAGTAGTTAATATGAAATCGAGAAATGTTGTTGAACCACTAAGAGTAAAAACTCAGGCTTTGAGCAGTGCAACTGATGTAGCAACCATGATATTACGAATTGATGATGTTATAGCTTCTAAGCAACCTGAAGGTCCTCCACCAGATGGTGGGGATGGAATGGGTGGTATGCCTCCCGGTATGATGTAAAATTAATTCCTTGCAGGATTCGGTGTGTCTGGGTCAATATCTAAGCTTTTTAAGGCTGCTTTAGCTTTTGCTTCAGATAATTCACCTTCAGTTAGAAGAGTGCTTATTGTTGCTGCAACAATATATTGAGAATCAATTTCAAAGAATTTTCTTAAGTTCTCTCTCGTGTCACTCCTTCCAAATCCATCAGTTCCTAGAGATACATATTTTCCAGGTATCCATTTTTGGATCATATCAGGGACTGCCTTTACATGGTCTGTAGAGGCAATTGTAACCAACTTTTTTGTCATCACTTTTGAGATATAGGGTATTTTTTGTTTTTTCGTAGGATTCAACAAGTTCCATCGCTCACATTCAACTGCATCTCTTCGTAAACCTCCAAAACTTGTAGCACTCCATACTTCAGTTTTAATATCTAATTTTTCCAACATTTTTTGTGCTAACAAAACCTGTTGCATTATTGATCCACTGCCAATTAGTCGAGCTTTTGGTTTTGATGCATTTTTGAACTTGTAAATTCCCTTGATGATGCCTTCTTCACAATCCTTTGGTATTGCTGGCATTTGATAGTTTTCATTGTATAAAGTAAGATAATATAGTAAATCTTCATTATTATCATACATTCTTCTTAATCCTTCCTTAATAATAACTCCAATTTCATAAGCAAAGGCGGCATCATATGATATACAATTTGGGACTGTATCTGCTACTAACAAGCTATGACCGTCTTGATGTTGTAACCCTTCACCGTTTAGAGTAGTTCTTCCAGCAGTAGCTCCCAATAGGAAACCTTTTGCTCTTGAATCTGCAGCACACCATATTTGATCACCAACACGCTGGAATCCAAACATTGAATAATAGATATAGAATGGTATTGTTGGTTTACCTATTGTGGAATAAGCCATTCCTGCGGCTGTAAAGCTACTCATAGCTCCAGCTTCTGAAATCCCTTCCTCTAATATTTGGCCATTTTTTGCTTCTTTATAACTTAGTAATAATTTTGAATCTACAGGTGTATATGTTTGTCCTTGAGAAGTATATATTTTGAATTCAGTGAATAAGGCTTCCATTCCAAAGGTTCTTGCTTCGTCGGGAACAATAGGAACAATTAAGTCACCAATTTGTTCATCCTTCATCAAGTTTCTAAGTAGTCTTACAAATGCCATCGTCGTTGAAACTTCTTGTTCTTTAGGAGTTCCTTTATCGAATTCAGAAAACACTTGATTTGTAGGCATTTGGAATCCACTGTATGTTGCATTACGTTTTGGCAGAGGTCCTCCAAGTTTTTCTCTTTGGTGCTTTAAATATTTAATTTCAGGACTATCTGCAGCAGGTTTGTAATATGGCATATCTTCTAACTCAGAATCAGTGAATGGAATTTCTAGTAGATCTCTAAAGTATTGCCAATCAGATTTATCTAAACCTTTCTTTTGGTGAGTCATATTTCGAGCTTCAAATGCTTTTCCTAGGGACCAACCCTTAACTGTTTTAGCTAGTATAACAGTAGGTTGATTTTTATGGTTAATAGCTTCATTATATGCTGCAAATAATTTTGTTGAGTCGTGGCCACCTCTCCTTAATCTAGCTAAAGTATTATCGTCTAAGTCTTCAACTAATTTCTGTAATTCAGGTTCAGGGCCAAAGAAATTTTGTCTAATATAGTCGCCTGAGGATGCAGCAAGATTTTGGTAGTCACCATCAACGGTTTTCTCCATTTTCTTTAATAAATGACCCATCTCATCCTTTTGTAATAATGGATCCCAATCTTTACCCCATAATACTTTTAGAACATTCCATCCAGAACCTCTAAAGATAGCCTCAAGTTCTTGTATGATTTTTCCATTTCCTCTAACAGGTCCGTCTAATCTCTGCAAGTTACAATTTATTACGAAGGTAAGATTATCTAATTTTTCACGATGAGCTAAATGAAGTGCATGCAAAGTTTCAGGTTCATCACACTCTCCGTCACCCAAAAAAGCCCAAACTCGGCTATTTGAGGTGTCACAAATACCTCTTTCATGTGCGTATCTTAGAAATCTAGCATGATAAATTGCATTAGTTGGTCCTAATCCCATTGATACAGTAGGAAATTCCCAGAAATCGGGCATAAGTCTAGGATGTGGATAGCTTGATAGTCCATCATCAAAAGATTCTCTTCTGAAGTGGTCAAGTTGTTCTTCGCTTAATCTCCCTTCAATAAATGCTCTTGAATAGATTCCAGGTGAAGCATGTCCTTGAAAATAGATAAAGTCACCTAATCCATTGTCTTTTCCTTTAAAAAAATGCTGAAAACCGACTTCATAAAGGCTAGACGCAGAAGCGTATGTAGAGATATGACCGCCAAGACCTGCGAAATTTTTATTGGCTTTTGAAACCATCATAGCAGCATTCCACCTAATCATCCTTCTTATTTTCTTTTCTAGTATTTCATCACCAGGATATTCAGGTTCTGATTCAGGTGGAATTGTATTTACATAAGGACTGTTTGTAAGCAAGGGTATTGCGATATTTCGGTCCCGAGCTTCTCTGATTAAAGTTTGTAAAAGGTATCTAGCTCTTTCATCACCTTTCAAGTCGATTATAGAGGCTATAGAATCAATCCATTCCTCAGTTTCCTGGGGATCTCTGTCTGGCAATTGTTGACGATATCCTTTTTTCATAAGTGTTAACCTTTTTAGTTTATTATAATAATGGTATTTATATCATTTAGAATCAAAAACGGTACTTAAGTTACGACCCTTTCTCTTCTCATTTTTCATTTTATTGAATATATATCCTACCAGTAGTGGAAAAAATACAGAAGCTTCCCCCCATATCATTATGTCTTCCATATTTTTATCGTTTTTACCCCAAGATATTGCTTCTCTAAGCGTTGAACCCGATAAACCTCCATCTCTTTGATCTGCAGTGCTAATTTGTATTCCAAATTTGTGTTTATCTACATTATAACCTAGCATTTCAGCCATTACTACAGAGTCTTGTGAATAATTCTTAGGTACACCTCCACCTACAATAATTATTCCAGAATCACCGCATTCACTTTTCAAGAAAGCTATTTCCTTTAAATCTTTAATTGAGTCGATACTCATATTTTCTTTTTTGTTATTTTGTATAGCTAAACCAATACCGATTGAACAATCATTTATTGCAGGAATAAAGATAGGGATATTTTTTTCGAAAGCAGCCTGCATTACACTATCTTGAACACCTTTAGCTTCACTTAGCCATTTACCAGATAAGCGCATAAATTCACGGCTTGAGTATAATTTAGGTTGGATACTTTCAGCTATTCTTTTGAATGTAATATCTACTTGTCTTAAAGCGATTTCATCCAGTAAATGGTCGTAAACACGATCAATATATAATTCTTGTAGTTCTCCGTCATCGATTTTTGCATCACAGATGTAATGTTTGTGGCCTAAAGCTTCAAGCATATCTTGCTCAAATAGAGCTCCAGTACAAACTAAGGCGTCTACTAAATTATTTCTTATTGCATCTATGGTTATTTGTCTTAGACCTGCGCTAAAAATACTTCCAGAAAGGGACCAAATAATAGCTGTGTCAGTTTGTATATGTTTATGATATAGTTCAGCAGCTTTACCCAGATTTCGAGCTTCAAAACTAGAATTTGCAAATGCCTCTATTAATGTAGTAAAATCCGAGTGTTCATTGATACTAATCTGTTTGACTTGTTTATGAAGGAGACTTTTCTTCCGTAATTCCTGTTTTTTAGTTAGTTCCATATTAGGCATACTAGGTATCTCATTTTGTTTCATGCTATGCTACCTTCAGTAAAGATTAACTTGTTTTTTTCTCTTATTTTTAATGCATTTAGTTTTAATGATTTTAATTGTTTTAGTATTTCTTTATCATTTGTAGCAATAATATGGCCTTTTTTTGCAGCTAAAACTAGCATATCATCAGCATATCCCTCACCTATATTTTTCTGTTTAAGTTTCTTGCAAATTTCAAGTGCAGCTAAAGATTCTTTTGTTTTTAGTTTTTCTAATTCAAATATTATACAAGTAGGAATAACTATATCATAGTTAGGAGCAACATCAGCAATAGCTTCTCTAAAATCAGGTCCTCCACTAAATGTCCATAGAATAATATTTGTATCTACGAGAATGGTTTTCATTCCTTAATTATTCCGTATCCAATTAAATGCCACTTATTATCTACTCTTCTACTAAGAGCAATTCTCTGACCCACTGGTGCGCAAACAGGTATTGTTAAATTTATGTCAACAACATTATCTCTAACTTTTATTGGAACACCAACAGTTGTTCTAGTGCCAACAGTTAGGACTAGAGGTTCTCTCGTTTTTAACTCATCAACACTTTGAATATTTTTAGTTCCAACGACTCTATCAAGCAGCGTTGTTTCTACACTTATTTCATTCCAAACTGGAGGTAGTGTGCCAGGTTTTCCAATTACATTTCCAAGTAAGGAGTCCGATTTAGTTGTGGCTGGATCTAGGGTTGTACCAATTGCTACTAATCCACCAGGTCCTAATGTATCTCTTGATACTCCACTGTGTAAGCTACTAACCTCAGTAGTGATAGGTTCCAATCCTTTCTTTGTTGTTCTACCGGGCCGGATTTCAATTTCATCTCCAATGTCAATTTTACCAACGCTAATTGTTCCTCCTAAAACACCTCCTTTAATGTTCTTAGGTATTGTACCGGGACGATTAATATCAAAAGAACGAGCGATATTCATTTGGAAATTATTTTTTAAATCTTTTGGAGGGGTCGGAAATAATTCTTCTATAGCTTCTATCAAGAAGTCAATGTTTCGGTTATGGTGAGCTGAAACTGGTATTATGTGTGAATCTTTTAGTGGTGAATCTTTAATGAATTCTTTTATTTCATTGTAAGACTCAAAAGCTCTTTCTTTTGAGCAAACATCAATTTTATTCTGAACAATTATGATTTTATCAAAACCCATATTTTCAAGCGCAGATAGATGTTCTCTTGTTTGCGGTTGTGGACATTCTTCATTTGCAGCAATAACTAAAATTGCTGAATCCATAATGGCTGCACCACTTAGCATAACTGCCATGAATGTTTCGTGGCCCGGTGCGTCAACAAAGCTTACAGTACGGAGGTGTTCTAGTTTTCCACCTTTGAATTCATCTTTTTCAGGTTGAGAAGTATAATATACTTTTCCATTTTTCATTTTGACTTTATAGAAATCTGCGTCAGCATATCCCAATTTAATGGATATGCCTCTCTTCATTTCCTCGCTGTGTTGATCAGTCCATTTACCTGTTAATGCTTGGGTAAGAGTAGTTTTTCCATGATCAACATGCCCCACCATTCCGATATTTATCTCGGGTTGAGGGGATACAGTCAAGTTAAGCCACCTCTGGGTTCAATAACTCCTCTATAGTTTTAGGTCCATATTCAATAACTTTCAAATTTACTTGAGAAATATCACTACTTAGACTACGACCTCTAATCAGTTTTCTTTTTCTTTGTCCACCACGAAGTGGATTAAATCCAACTGAATCCTTCATAAGAAGACGTCTTCTTTGGCTCCCTTGGATGTCGCCACGCATAGGGACTCCAGATTTATCTGAGCCTCCTGTTATTTTTAATCGGTATCCGGGTAAGTCTAAGAAAATACCATCAATTTCTTCACCAACATATTTTCCAACAAGAGCGTTAGATTTCTCTTCAGGCAGAATTTTTTGGTGCGTTATTTTATTTTTTGGATCGGCTATTACGGTTTTGAACTCAGTCATATCTCACCTTGAGTATATTTTGCTGATAAAAGCTAATATTTAAAGAATATTGTGAAAAGTAACAATTAAATACTAGATAATAGAATATGTTACATGGGATTGTTGGTAATCGCGATAGATAGGGACAATGATTTGGGTCGTAAGACTGGAATTAGAAGTCCGGTTTTAGGGCGCGAACCAAATGTTAAAGCAGCTTTAGAATTAGGTCTTTCAGATCCTGAAGAGAGCGATACTAACACAATGTTAGCTGCAATTAAAACATATGATGAGTTATTAGAGGCTGGTGAAAAAGTAGAGATTGTAACCATATGTGGTGATGTAAGAGTTGGAACCAAATCTGACATGAAAATAGCAAATATACTAGATCAAGTTATCGTTAAAACAAAATCAACAAGAGCAATTCTAGTTAGTGATGGAGCTGAAGATAGAGAATTAGAACCCATTATTCGTTCACGTTTACGTATAGATTCAACTAGGATGGTTGTTGTGCAACAATCTAGACCTATAGAAGATACATTTTATACAATAGTTCATAAAATGGAAGATCCTAAAATCCAAAGACAGTTTATTTTCCCACTGGCACTTGTTGCTTTTGTGTATGGTTTATTGAAATGGTTTGGTCTTTCAGATATAGCCTCTGGAGCAATATGGGTTGTTTTGGGAGGGTATCTTTTGATTAAAGTGGCAGGTTGGGAGGATGCAATACGTAATTTTTATACTGAATTATTGACAGTTACAAGTGAAAGAGTTTCTTTTTTCTCATATGCTTGGTTAATAGCTTCCTTATTGATGATTGTTGGAATAACTAGAGGTTTAGATCAAATGCAAGAAGTATCGAGTCAGGGGGCATTGGCAATGGTTTTAGCTTTTATGTCTATTGATGGCGTTCTTTTACTTCTTTTAGGTTCTTTAATAGTTATAGAAGTAGCTAGAACTATAGATACTTACCTAAGAGATAATGTTTTTAATATAAATATTATTAGATTTGTTTTCACAGTGGCCAGTATGGGTCTGATTGTAGCAGGTACTATTGAAATCATTAATGACTTATTTGTTCAGGATAATTTTGAATCTTATAATGTTCAATATATTTTATCAGGAATAATTTTAGCTTTTCTGGGTCTTTTGGTTCACGATAGTATCCGTGAAAGGGTTGACGAAAAGTTACTACCTAATGAAGAGTAAGTGATTATGCGTTTTTGTCATGTTTTGCGGATTGGTCACCGTCCTGAAAGAGATAAAAGAATTACAACACATGTGGCGTTAACTGCAAGAGCTTTTGGTGCCAAAAAGATGTATCTGCATAGGTCAGATAGTAGAGTGATTGAAACAGTTTCTGATGTAGTAACTAAATTTGGAGGAGATTTTATTATTGAGACAACGAGTAATCCCAAAAAAATTTTAAGGGATTGGAGTGGGAAAATAATACATTTAACAATGTTTGGACTCCCAATAGATGATAATCTAGTTGAAATTAGAAGTGTAAAAGAGCCAATATTAGTAGTTGTAGGGGCTGAAAAAGTTCCACCCTGGGTTTTTGAATATTCTAATTTCAATATAGCGATAGGTAGTCAGCCACATTCTGAAGTTTCAGCTTTAGCAATTGCCCTTTCAAAGATAAATGATGATTCGTACAATCATAATTTTGAGGGTCCAATTCAAGTAATCCCTTCTGGTGAAAGGCGAAACATGGTTGACATTTCTAAATCTAAAGATTAATTATCATCTTCTTTTTTTTCACTTGATACTAGGGTTATTTCGATAAATGACATACGGAAAGTGCCTTTTTTGTCTTTTTTAGGAACCTCTTCAGTTCCAATATCTACATTTTTAACTTCCGATTTAATTTCGTTTTTAAATCTATTTCTGAATTGTTCAGCTACATTAACTGCATTTGAAATTGATTTTCCCCTAGCTTTCAGTTTAACTTCATCAATCTCAGGTCGGTCAAAATAAGACATAAGATCAGGGAAATATAGGAAAGGGTCTTCTGAACCAATGAAAACAATGCCGCATCGACCTTCAGTTTTAGTATTGACTCTAAATCTCCTTTTAGAGTATTTATTTTTTGACTTATCTGGTTTTGACTTCTTTTCAATTTTCTTTGTCATTTGACTTCCACTCCACAGTCCGATGTTTCTCTAATCAAAGCTCTCATTTAACCATTTAGTTTCAATACGATTGTAGAAGAGTATGCTAAGTAATGCCAGAATAGCACATATAGAAGAAAGTGAGATAAGAACTATCGAAACACTATATTTTATCGCCAAACTTAGGATAGTCATTGCAATCATTGGAGGTACTGAGACTACAAAAAATTTTAAGAATACAATTGAATCAAATAATGCTGAATTTGTTCTTAGGCCTGTGGACCAGGCAGTATAATTTACAATGTACATACCAACCGTAATCATAACGATAATACCTATAGGCAAGAGATTTATTTCCGAACTCATATAGGAGATAATAGTTAAAAATAGTAAAGGGATCCACCATGTTATGGTAAAGAATAATACAAGTCTAGCTCTTACAACGTCTGAGACTGAAATAGGTAGGGTCGAATAAAAATGAGGATTGTCTATGGTGTTTAGCCAAGAATAGATCATAGTACCAAAAAAGCCAACCATAACGGCATAGAAAATTGTATTGAAATCAATTTGTATTGGTAAACCTTTGTCTATAAACCAATTCATAAATGTTAAAATTCCTAGAGGGAAGGCAAATGAAAAGAACATTTTTATTCCAGTTTTACTTCTTTGTAAATCGATTCTTTCTTTTGCTATTATAGCTGGGTTTGAAATGTTTTGAGCCCATTTGAATTTTTTGATATACTCGTATAATCTATTTTGGTATCCTATCATTTGAATTGGCGCTTGCTCATGATAGTCTGTAATTAGCAAGGTGGCAAAAATAGCGAGTAATATTGGAATTAGAATGGCTATTATCATAAAGTTAGGATTATTACTTAGATACCATTCGAGCGACGCGGTGACTGATAAATCCTTGAAAAGAATAATGTACAGTATAGCAGTTGTTCCAGCACCTATAATGCTTGTTTTCCAAGAAATTCTATATAGACTAGAAATAAGATAAGCAAAAGCTAATCCACTCAAAAAAGAAATACTTAATGTGAAACTAAATTTTGTAAGATTTAGTAAGTTTATGTCATTGTAATATGCACCTAACATCCCACCAATAAATGCAGGTATAAGAGTAAAGAATGAATAAAATATAAATTCTTTGATAAAATATAGAAGTGTAATTTTCCGTTGTGTTATTGGTTGCGTATTTGGTAAGTTAATGATCATTCCTAAATATCCAAAAATTCTTTCTAGAAATTCACTTCCAAAGAATGCTAAAGAACCTGCAAATAGACCATAAAACATTAGACCTATATGTAGTATTTCTAAATACTGAAAGTATCCCATATCAGCTATCATTTGCTCAGTAAAGATAACTGCAAGAAAGCCACTAATTGCAACAAGAATAGGAAAGGAATAGAATCCTCTTCCACTTGCAAAACTAGTATTCAATCTAATTTCTTCTTGGAGCATTCTCCATAATATTATTTTGTTCATAGGATTATTTCATGAAATAATTGTTCTAAATTTATGTTTTGTTGATCTAAATCATTCAGCTTGATAACAGACTGAATTTCCCCCTCATGTATAATTGCAGCTCTATCACATAATCGTTGAGCATTTTCTAATAGATGGGTATTTAGAAATACAGTTCCACCTTCTTTTACATATTCTACTAACCAATCCCTGACTTTAGTTTGAACAATAGGATCTAAATTAATAAATGGTTCATCTAAGAACATTAGTTCAGTTTCAGATATAAATGCAGCGGCTAACATTACTTTTTGCTTTTGTCCTCTTGATAAGTTACGACATACACGTCCTTCCATCGGTTGGAGATCAAAGAATTCAATCCAAAATTCTATTTTTGGTTTCTCTATCTTTCTTATTGATGAGACCATTTCGAGGACTTCTCTTGGTGTGAGGAAACTGGGTGGTGATTCTTGCTCAGGTATAATTGCAATTTTTCTTTTAACTTCCATTATATTTTGTTCAATATTCATTCCTAATATTTCGGCATCTCCAGTTGTAGTTCGAATTTGGCCAGTTAATATTTTTAGAAGAGTAGTCTTTCCAGCTCCGTTCGGACCCAAAAGGCCAAAGAATTCTCCTTTTTCAATGGTTAAATTAACTTCACTAAGGGCCTGAACCTCATCATATTTTTTTGAGAGCTCAGTACATTTTATGACATTCATTTTTTAATATTATTTAAACATAGATAAAATAGTCTTTTTTATGATTCCTTCATCATTTTTATCAACTTCAGGTTCGTTGTCATCTTTTCCAAAAACACTGTTTCTTAAAAGAAACATAGTAGAATTAAAACCTAGTGTATCCTTACCAATTAACCTCACAGGTAAAGGTAATAGTTCCCAAGTACGATCTACAAAACCCTGATATTTTTCATCATTACTAATGTATGATGTTCCTTTCTTACTTGCTTTTTTCATAGAACTTAGAATAATTTTTGTTGCTATAGTAATAACTACAGAATCTATTGTATTCTTTGCCATTTTCCCAGCAGATGAAACTGCATTTGAAGCAGTTTTAGCAGCGTCTGTAGCTAAATTTGAGGCACTATCTGTTACGTTTTTTGCTTTATCCAAAACACTATTTCCTATATTTGAGGTTGCATCTTTTACCCCTTCAGCTTTTTCCTCGGCTTTCTTTTTTATATCTTTGAACATTTTTGTATATGACCAATTCTATTATTAAATGTGCGGTTCAGAGGTAATTGTAGCGGGGGTCGCATAGCCAGGCCAATTGCGCTGGGTTTAGGTCCCAGTCCTTAGTGGTACGAGGGTTCAAATCCCTCCCCCCGCACCATTTATATTCTTCTTATAAATAGATAATTATGGTAGATGAACCTAATACTCCAAAGAAGAAGAGAGTTACCAAGGGAGATAAGAAGGCAAAAAAGCATTTCAGTCGTTACAAGAAAGGTGGCCCTAAGAAACAGAGAGTTAAGTTGTGATTGGGGGGGTCGAGCTAGGAGGAACTAAATGTGTTGTTGCAGTTGCAGATAATCCTTTGGATATAGTTGAAAAGAAAATAATACCAACAAGAGACCCAAAGAATACAATATCAGATATACTTTCATTTTTTAGTAATTTTCAGATTAGTGGTTTAGGTGTGGGGTCTTTTGGGCCATTAATACTTAATTCTAGTTTAACAGAATATGGGCTTTTAGTAGGTGAAAGTAAAAATGGTTGGAAAGGAACAAATATAGTTAAGGAATTATCAAATATTAGTTCAAATATTGCTATTGACACGGATGTAAATACCGCAGGTATAGGTGAATATATGTATGGTAATGGTAAGAATTGTGATAATTTGGTATATGTAACAATAGGTACTGGTATAGGAGTTGGTGTTTTGGTAAATGGTAAACCATATACTGGGAATTTCCATCTTGAAGCAGGACATATATCTGTACCCAATCCAGATCAAATATCAGGAGTGTGTAGGATTCATGGAGAGTGTTGGGAGGGTTTAGCTAGTGGTCCTGCTTTAGAAGGGAGGTGGAATATGCAAGGTTCGGAAATTCCAGAAAATCATGTTGCTTGGGATAAGGAAGCTGAATTAATTGCATATGGTCTTGTATCTATAATTGTCAATCATTCTCCAGACAAGATAATACTAGGTGGTGGTGTTATGAAACAAAGTCACCTATATTCAAAAATTAGGTTTCATTTTAAGAAAATATGGAATAATTATACTCCATTAGTTGATTTAACAGATTTGATTTCCAAACCAGGTTTAGGTTCTGATTCGGGTATTATTGGTTCTTTAATCTTAGCAGATGGTGGGCCCGCCCAGATTTGAACTGGAGTCTATACCACCCCAAGGTACAAGGATGCCAAGCTACCCCACGGGCCCAGTTTTGACAGACTGTCGTCAATGATAATACATTTCTGTAGTCTGGATTTCACTTCTAATCGTAAGGTAACAATTCGTCTATTAAGTCTACGTGAGATACAAAAATTTTCCTGCAGCAATAGCGTTTAACACCTAAATCATCCATTACTTCTCCAGGATCTTCGCCATTTTCTCTTCTTTCTATGAATTGTTCATAGTGTCCGCCTATTACTTTGTTACAACTGAAACATCTTACTGGTACTAACATTTTACTTCACCTATATGATTTCTGCCTCTTCTTACGAGCACCGCGACCCATTGGGTGTTTGGGCTCTTTGCGCCTAGTATCATTGACTAGCAATGCACGATCATAGCTTTGGAAAAGGTTTTGAAGTTTTTCGTCTCCGAACCACTCAACTATGCCTCTAGCAATAGCTGTACGTGCAGCTTCAGCTTGGCCCATCACTCCTCCACCTTGTACACTTATATTAATATCAACTCTATTTCTCTGTTTACCAGCTAGTTCTAAAGGTTCTTGAATTTTTAATCTGGCTAATTCTGGTTGATAGAATTCAACTGGTTTATTATTGATTCTAACTCTACCTTTACCTGATTTTAATGTAGCTCGAGCAATAGCAGTTTTTCTTTTTCCACTTGTGTGTATTACTTTTACCATTAGAATTTAGCCCCTAAAATTTTAGAAACTTCTCCGAGTTTAACATAATTTGATGAATTATTCATTTTTGCATTATCTATTGTTTGGGCCTTTTCCTCTTTTAAGGATATAGGAGTGCCTACATCTACTTTTAATCTCTTAAAAGCTTCCCGGCCTCTTGGTTTTTGATAAGGTATCATTCCTCTTATAGCTCTCTTTAACATTCTATGAGGCATTCGAGGGTAGAATGGACCTTTTCTGGGATGATTTAAGTTTCGTTTTTCAATATATTCTCCAAAAACCATTTCTTTAGTTCCTGAAATTACTGCATTTTCAGCATTAATTACATGTACCTGTTCACCATTCAATAAACTTTTTGCTACTGAACTGGCTAATCGACCCATAATACATTCACTAGCATCTACGACTATCATTATCCAATCACCTTTACATCAGTGCCTTTTGGGCTTTTCTTAATCATTTCGCTATAAGTAAAGCATTTACCTCCGGCGGCTTCAACTTTTTCTTTAGCTGAATGCGTGAAACTATAAGCGGCTACAGTTATTTTCTTAGTAAGAATACCAGTTCCCATCAATTTACCAGGGATAATAGCTTTGTCATTTTTATCGACATTATATTCTAATTTGCTGACATTTACGTTATGCCAGTTCCTTGAAGATCCTTCTAATTTTAAGGCTATACTTCTCCATAGTGGTGCATCATTTGCACGAGATGCTTTTTTCAAATCATCTATGGTTTTGACTAGCTCAGAATTGCTTTTCCGGGTGATTTGTTTCAAAGACATTGCTGAATATTCCAAATGCAGGTTGGCGGCCAGACTGTTGTGTATATAAAATATTAGTCAGAACTTATTTTGATGTTTTGACCAATTATATGTATTTTCTTTGAGCATAATAGTTGAAGAACTTTCGGGAATATTTGATGTTCCTTAATTAATATTTTTTTAGACAATGAGTCTTCGGTTTCCCCATTTTCAAGATTTACAGATGCTTGCATTATGATAGGCCCTGAATCGATACCTTCATCAACAAAATGCACAGTACATCCACTTTTTTTCACTCCAGATTTTATTACATCTCTGTGTGCATGTGCTCCAGGGAAGGCAGGAAGCAGTGAGGGGTGAATGTTAATTATTTTGTATTTGTATTTATTGATAAAATTAGAACTTAATATTCTCATGAATCCAGCAAGTGCTATGATTTCAATATTCTTTTCTCTGAAAATATCTATTACTTCTTTTTCAAATTCGCTTCTAGTTTTATTTTTAGATTCTATTATATTGTATTCTATATTTTGTTCTTTTGCTATTTTAATTACTTGAGCTTCTTTTTTGTTAACTATTAAGTGAGATATTTCTACATCCGGTAGATTTCCTTTATTTAGTTCTTTCAATATAGCATGGAAATTACTCCCTCTTCCAGATGCCATTACTCCTACCTTCATATTTGGTCCAAGAACTTGTGTATTTTAATTTTCCTTTTTGGTATATTTGGCTAAAATGCCATTTCCCAGTTGTTCTACTGAAATCAGTTTCAGATTTAATATAGATTCTTCCTTCTGAAATCCTTTTCCACCAGCAATGGTTGGTGTTCCTATTCCGCCAATAATAATACTTGAAAAAAACACATTATGTTCATCAAAGAGTTCTTCTTTGAGAAAAGACCACATGACCGTTTCTCCACCTTCAACAAGCACTTTTTTGACACCTCTTTCACTTAAAATATTTAGCAATTTTGTTAAATCTATCTTATTTTCTCCACATTCAATTATTTCTGCAGTTTCTAAATTATTTTTCTCAGACTGTTTGCCAACAGCTATTATTGTTTCACTTTCTCCATTTAATACATTCGAATTAATAGGTATTCTACATGAAGTATCTAGAATTACTCTGATAGGTTTTGCACCAGAATTGTTTCTGACTGTGAGGAAAGGGTTGTCTTCAATTATAGTTCCTATTCCTACAATTATTGCATCACATTCAGATCTTAATTTGTGAACTCTTTCAAAATCTTTTTCGTTTGAAATAGCTATCTGTTTTCTGTTTGGTAAAGATATTTTACCATCTGCAGATGCTGCACAGTTAAGGATAACTTCAGGTCTCACAAATTTTCTATTAGAACTATGTTAAAATATAATGGGTATATACTCATTTTTGAGTAGGATTAATATTCTTCTTTTTTGTTTGGGAATTTTTTCCCCTTTACATCTTCAGCATAATTTTGGATAGCTTTACTTATTTCCTCAAATAAATTTAGATATCTACGTAAGAATCGAGGATTAAATTCGTGAGTCATTCCTAACATGTCATGTAAAACTAGAACTTGTCCATCGACATCAACACCAGCACCTATACCTATTACTGGAATGTTTAATTTAATTGCTACTTTCTTGGCAAGCTGTGCCGGTATCTTTTCTAATACGATTGAGAAGCATCCTGCCTTTTCAAGAGTATTTGCATCTTCAAGTAATTTTTTTGCTTCACTATTCTCTTTTGCTCTTACAGTGTATGTTCCAAATTTGTATATTGATTGTGGTGTTAAACCTAGATGACCCATGACGGGGATGCCTGCAGTAAGTATTCTTTCAACAGACTCTATTATTTCACTTCCACCTTCTAATTTAACTGCATGTGCTCCAGATTCTTTCATAATTCTTATAGAAGATTCGAGAGCAACTTTGGAATCTCCTTGATAAGATCCAAAAGGTAAATCAACCACAACTAATGATCTCTTTGCAGCCCTTACTACTGATGAGGCATGATAAATCATGTTGTCTAAAGTAATAGGGAGTGTAGTCTCGTGGCCTGCCATAACATTAGATGCTGAGTCTCCTACCAAGATAACATCTATTCCTGCATTATCTACTATTTTTGCGAGAGTATAGTCATATGAAGTAAGCATGGTAATTTTTTCATTATTAGTCTTCATTTCTTGAAGGACATTTGTTGTCACTCTTTTGTAATCTAAACTCATTATTCACCTTTTTCAGGACTTTAGCAGAAAGATAGGTGTAGTTATTGTTTATCATATTTTTTTTGCATATATTTTGGACATTAGCCCGAACTCTTTTAATAGGGTTTTGCAACAGGGTAGATGTGCTTGGACATGAGTACGTTCCCATAGGGATTTTTGCGCTAATTGCGTTATCATTTCCTATAATGACATTTTTTATCGGAAGGTTCTTCCGACCGCATAATGATAATTCTCTCAAAAATTCAACTTATGAGTGTGGAGAGGTTCCAATGGGTGAGGCACATATTCAATTTCATTTCCAATATTATATGTTTGCAATTTTATTCTTAGTATTTGATTTAGTTGTAGTGTTTCTGATTCTTTGGGTACAAGTTTACCTTCAGTTAGCAATTGCCGCAAAAGTAGTAATGATGTTATTTCTGCTTTTAACTCTTCTAGGTTTGTGGTATGCGTTCAAGAAAGAGGATGTCATCTGGATATGAGCTCAAAAAAGGTACGTGGTAATCCTAGCCTTAGGAAAGGAATTGGTTCTAAAACGACTGATTCAGATAAGATAATGGAGGATCCTCCTGCAGGTGATTGGCTGGCTTTGCGATCAGATCAACTTTTGAAGTGGATTGATGATTCAGTATATAATGTGGCAGAAAGCACTGGTGTTCGTGAAGTAGTAGATAGAATTACTAGGCCAATTTTCAATTTTGCTCAAAGATTATCGCCCCACCCTTTACATTTTGGGATTATGTGTTGTGCAATTGAAATGGGTCAGGCTTCAGCCCCAGATCATGATATTGATAGGCTAGGTTTAGTTTATCGTTCTTCTCCACGTCAGTGTGATGTTTTGATAGTTAATGGTCCTGTTTGTGAAAAACTAAGGCCAAAATTGAAGACATTATATGAGCAAATGCCGGAACCTAAATGGGTTATTGCTATGGGTGAATGCGCTATTTCTGGAGGGCCGTATTGGGATTCTTATTCAGTGGTAGCTGGTGCTGATACTTTTATGCCAGTTGATGTCTACATACCAGGTTGTCCTGTTAGGCCAGAGGCTTTGATGCATGGATTTTTAACTTTACAGAAGAAAATTAGGGCTAAAGAGCCAGGTATGTTCCTTAGGAGATAATAGATGAATATTGATGAATTCATGCAGAAACTCTCGGCTTCTAAAGGAGTTTCTAATATTTCTAAAATAAGAGAGAATGTAGTGAAATTGGATTTGAGTAGAGAAGATTCTCAAGAGTTTTTTATTGGGATAAAGTCAGATTTTGAACATTGCTCATTGATAAGTGCTATTGATAATCAACCAGATTTTGAATTAGTTTACCATTTCTCTTGTATTAACAATTCAATTGTTGTTGAAGACAGCGATTATGCCGTTATGTTAGAGGCTCATGTTTATTTGAAGAGAGAATCGCCAAGCATTGATTCAATTTCAAATATTTGGTTTGGGGCAAATTGGCATGAAAGAGAAGCTTTTGATTTAATGGGTATCTATTTCATTGGACATCCAGATTTACGTAGAGTTCTTTTGCCGGAAGGGTTTGCAGGCCATCCACTCAGAAAAGATTATGTGTATGAAATACACGAGGAGGAGTGGTAATGGCTGAAATGTGGATTAGTATGGGTCCTCAACATCCTATGACTCATGGGCTTTGGACTCTTAAGGTAAAAGTAGATGGTGAAACAATTGTTGATGCAGATCCTGAGTTAGGTTATCTTCATCGTTCAGTTGAAAAAATGGGGGAAAGAAGAAAGTATTTCATGAATACTACGTTGACTGATAGGTTGTGCTATGCTAGTGCAACAACTTGGACTCATTGTTATACACATTCTGTTGAAGAATTAATGCATGTAGAAGTCCCAGTTCGTGCACAATATATTCGTACAATAATGTTAGAATTACAGAGATTGGCTTCACACCTTATGTGGGCTGGTGCTTACATGCCTGATTTAGGACATATTACGGGAGCTCTTTATTTCTGGAGAGATCGTGAATTATTTTTGAATCTTTTAGAACTTCCTAGTGGTAGTCGTTTACTTTATAATTATGTTAGAATTGGTGGAGTTAAGAGAGATTTACCAGTAGGTTTTGAGGATAAAACTGAAAGAATACTTAAATTATTTGAACAAAGACTTGATGAATACGCAGATCTTTTTGAGAATTCAAAAATTTTTAGAATGCGTACCGATGATGTAGGTAAATTTACAGCAGATCAAGCAAAGAATTTAGGAATTACGGGTCCAAATCTAAGAGGTTGTGGAACAAAATTCGATTTGAGAAAGCATGATACTTATGAGATATATGAGGAAATAGATTGGGATATTTCTACTAGAGAAGCTGGACCTGGCTATAGTGATTGTTTCAGTAGATATATGGTTAGAATAGATGAAATGAAAGAGTCTGTTCGCATTATAAGGGATTGTTTTAAGAAAATGCCAGCAGGACCTACTATGGCTTCTAATGTTCCAGTTAGAGCTCAAGGTGAAGCTTTCCGGAGAACTGAAGATTCAAGAGGCGAAGCAATGATGTATGTAGTTGGTGATGGTTCTGACAGGCCATATCGGTGGAAAATTAAGAGTCCTATGTTTACTACAATTTCAGCATGTCCACATTATCTTAAAGGTTACAAATTAGCTGATGTTCCTGCAATAATGGGAAGTATTGATATTTGTATAGGAGAGACTGACAAATGAGTTTGTTTTCAGTATGTCGTTCAATGGCTGAGTGGACGGCTACAAATCTACTTATTCCTGTTTTTAATTTTCAGGCAGGTTTATTTCCGCCGTTTAGTAATCCGGCAGGTTCTATTGCTGATTGGTTAGAGACGGATGGTGGTCTAAACACATTAGCTTGGGCCTATGCTGTGAATATAGCATTTATGGTAGGTATGACTAATCTAATTTTGGTTATTCATTTAGAAAGGAAAATAGCAGCCCGTATACAGGATCGTAGAGGTCCTATGTTATCTTTAAGATCATTTAGAGAATTAGGTGAAGATTTAGCAGGTGAAAAGCCTACTTGGAAATTTAAGGATAATTACAGTGGAATTGGTATAGTTCAGAATATAGTAGATGGGATTAAGGCTATAACAAAAGAATTAATTGTACCTGCTAAAGCCGATCGTTTTTTATTTACAATGGGTCCTGTAATTTTTATTTCTTCTTCAGTATTTTTGTTGGTATTATTTCCTTTATCTGATAGATTTGCAGCTTCTTCAGCTCCAGCTGGTCTGATGGTAATTATGGCTGCTTTTTCTATAGCTCCTATAGGTGTTTTGACTTCTGGTTGGGCCTCTAATAATAAATATTCAATGATTGGAGGAATGAGATCAGCAGCTCAGTTGATGTCTTATGAAATACCACTATTGTTGAGTATGGCTGGAGTCTTTCTTTTGGCTGGTTCATTTGATCCTGTAACGATTGTAGAACAACAGCAAGAAGGTACTTGGTTTTTTGGTTTACCAATGTGGAATTTTATTCCTCAGTTCATTGGTTTTGTTGTTTTTATGATTTGTATTCTTGCTGAAGTTGAAAGAGTTCCATTTGATTTACCTGAAGCTGAAGCTGAATTAGTTGAGGGGTGGACTACTGAATACAGTGGTATTCGTTTCATGTTCTTTCTGATGGCAGAATATATTCGAGGTTTTGCAGGTGCTGCAGTGGCTACAATATTATTCTTGGGAGGTTGGGCAGGTCCTTGGCCAGTTCCTCCAGAAATCTGGTTTTTAATAAAAGTATATTTAATAATAATATTTTGGATATTTATTAGATGGTCAGTTCCAAGAATACGTACTGATCAAATTCTAGAGCTTGGCTGGAAAAAATTATTACCTCTCTCATTAATTAATATCTTAATTGTAATATTTATGGTAGAAATATATCCTTATTTCTCAGATATAGTTAACTTGCCGGAGGTATTCTAATATGAGTAACGAAAGAGAACCGGGTTTGATGGATATTTTTGTAAATCCTATGAAAGTTACACTAAAACAATTTTTCAAGTCAACATTTGGTAAACCAACAACAGTTATGTATCCTCTTGAAAGAAGAGATCCACCTCCAACTTATAGAGGAATGAATGCAGTAATTTGGGATTTATGTATTGGTTGTGGTATTTGTGGTGAAGTATGTCCTAATAAATGTCTAAAAATGAAACCAGAAGATTTATCTGAAGAAGAGCAAGATAGAGCTTGGTATGGTTCACATTTAGCAAAGAGGAAGAGTAAGGCTGAAAGGCCAGCTATCAATTTTGGGCATTGTATGTTTTGTGGTTTTTGTGAAGATTATTGTCCTACTGGGGCTATGACTATGACGGATTTTTATGAGTTAGCAGATACTAACCGTGAAGGCTTAATTTATCCTGCAAGGTCTATGAAAGTAGAATTAGAAGAATTACCACAGTTGCCTCTTACAAATTATATGATGGAATCTCCTGTTCTTGATGCAGATCCATGTATTGGGTGCAGTAAGTGTGTAGATAATTGTCCAACAAATTGTATCATTATGGACTTGGGCCCTCAGAACAAAAAATTGAAGAGTGGTAAAACTAGAAATGTAGAAAACCCTTATTTCGATTATACCATTTGTATTGGCTGCTCAACATGTGTCAAAGTATGTCCTGCAGACTGTCTCCATATGGAACCAATTAGTAATTCAAGTTCTAGTGGATTAACAACTGAAGAAACTACGCAGGAGGCCTAGTTGTGGATTTAGTTTTAGTGATTTTTTGGTTTCTAGCATCATTAATCCTTGCTTCTGCATGGGCTGTTGTTAATGGTAATGATATTGTACATTCAGTAGTATGGTTAGCAACTGTTTTTCTTTTGACGGCGTGTTTGTTTATTATTGCAGATGCTGAATTCTTAGCAGTTATACAAGTACTTGTGTATGTTGGTGCAATATCTGTAGTTATTATCTTTGGAATTATGTTGACTAAAAGAACATTGAAGGGTGGTGAGGATGTCTAGTAGAAGTACAATTTGGGTTAGAGATGCCTTAGTTATAACATTTTCATTTTATGTTGTTTTTTCACTTGCTTTAGCTCCTTGGAATAATTTAGAACTTGATTCACATAATTCGGGTATTTGTAGTGACGGTTGTGCACCTTCTATAGTTTTTCCAGACGATGATTATTATCATTATACAAATTCTATTGAATTTGAATGGGCTCCAGTTTCAGTAAGTTATATGCATATTGTAGTAGATGATGACAATGGTGAAACAATATTTCAAGGTAATATTACAACTAATGAATCTCAAACACCTAGATTACCTCCAGGTAACTATACTTCTAGAATTTACTATGCTGGTATGGGTGGGAGTTCTTTAGGAGATAATATTGTAGATATGCCTTTACTACTTACAGAAGAACAATCTACAGTTACAGCTTCTAAACTTTCAGTAGTTTGGCCAACTGTAAGTGTAACTTATGGTTTAATGATAAATATTAATGAGCAAGTAAGTGCTGATAAATATGATACAGTTTATTTGGATTCATTCACTTTAGTTCATCAAGTAGATGGATTAGTGGATACAAAATATACATATTCCGATTTTATTAGCGGAGAAACTTATTCTTGGACAGTTTATGCAATTGATTCAGAAGGTTTTATTTCAGAATTCTCAGATGTTAGGGATGTAAATATAGACACTACTAAATTTTTGGCTTATGAATTGTTTAATGATTGGGAAGTTCCATTTATTTTGCTAGGTGTTTTAATGGTAATAGCATTACAAGCTGGTGTTTTCTTAGCTAGGGAGGAGCGAGATGATTGATCCTATTAATTTTGTAGTGTTTTCTTCAATATTATTATTGATTGGAGCTTATGGTGTGATTCGGAATAAGAATGCTATTGTTGTTTTGATGTCTGTAGAAATTATGCTCACAGCTGCAAACATAAATTTTGTAGCCTTTTCAACTTTTTATAATGTTTTATCAGGTCAAATAGTAGTACTTTTTGTAACTACTATTGCGGCAGCAGAGGTTGCTATAGGTTTAGCGATATTATTAAGTTTATTTAAACAAAGAGGCACAATTGAGTTGGATTTACTCAATAAGTTGAGGTGGTAATATAAGTAGTAAGGATAATAATTCAGATTCGGATATTGGTATAGTCTCCTTAGTAAGTATAGTTTTTGCTTTAATATTACTTTTTATTTTCACAGATCAATTTTCTTCAGATTTTGTTAGTGTAGCTTGGATGATACCCGTATTTCCTATAGTTTCATTTGCTTTAATTCTTTTATTTGGAATGTATGATCCAAGAAGAGGTGGATATTTTGCTTTAGTTGGTGTTGGTCTTTCTTCAGTATTTTCTATAGCTGTTGTTTATGAGGTTCTAATTCTGGATTCATTACATGGTGGTTTTATTGAATCTACTCGGACATGGTTTGGTGGAGAAACATATTCTTTTGAGTTTGGTACATACATCGACAGTTTGGCTGCAATTTTATTATTGGTTGTTGGATTTGTTTCATATTTAGTAGTTTTATTTTCTACAAGTTACATGAATGAAGATGGTGATCGGCAAATTAGGTATTTTTCAGAAATTTGTTTGTTCGTAGGTGTAATGCTTGGTTTAGTTATTGCTAATTCTTTCTTATTGATGTTTATTTTCTGGGAGTTAGTTGGTGTTTGTTCTTATTTATTAATTGGATTTTGGTATGAAAAACCATCTGCAGCTTCAGCAGCTAAGAAAGCATTTTTGGTAACACGTGTAGGAGATGTTTTCCTTTTATTAGGTTTAATCATCCTTTTCAATACTTTTGGTACACTTAGATATTCTGAATTATTCAATGACCCTGAACTATTGGCTGCTAATGCTACTGAAGTGAAATGGGCTACACTTTGTTTATTTGGTGGTGCTGTAGGTAAATCAGCTCAGTTTCCCTTGCATGTCTGGCTTCCTGATGCTATGGAAGGGCCAACTACAGTTTCAGCCTTGATTCATGCTGCAACTATGGTCAAAGCAGGCGTTTTCTTAGTTGCTAGGGCTTATCCATTGATTGTTCACAGTCCTGATACGGCAATCTACATTGCAGTTACAGGTGGTGTGACTGCATTCATTGCAGCGAGTATGGCAATGGTTATGAATGATATCAAACGAGTTTTAGCTTATTCAACAATTTCACAACTTGGTTATATGTTTTTGGCGCTTGGAACTGGGGCCTGGGCATTTTGGCATGCAACTGAAGAAGGTTTAGACATTCATGTCCAAGGATATACTGCAGGTTTATTCCATTTGATGAATCATGCTTTCTTCAAAGCTTTACTTTTCCTTGGTTCAGGTGCAGTTATACATTCAGTACATACTCAAGATATGAGAGAAATGGGTGGGTTGAGAAAATCTATGCCTGTTACTTCTTTGACAATGGGTCTTGGAGTATTATCTATTGCAGGTGTTCCTTTCTTCTCAGGTTTTTGGTCTAAAGATGAGATTTTAGAAGCAGTTCACCATAATGGAGAAGCTGAAGGTATCTTTGGAGCACTCTGGTGGCTTGCTCTGTTGACAGCTGCAATGACTGCATTTTACATGACAAGGCTTTGGATGATGACATTTAGTGGACCAGAAAAAAGGACAATTAGTGAGATGGAGCCATCTAAAGACCATGAAGAAACAGGTAACTGGGAATTATCTAAAAAGGACGTTAAAATACATGCGCATGAAGCTCCATTAGTAATGACAATACCTCTTATGCTTTTAGCTTTTATGGCCGTATTTTCAGGATTTTTATTATTCATTGGTGATGGGTTTGGTTCAAGAATTTATTTTGGCCACCACGATAGCACTGAAGGTGTTATTCAGTGGGGAATTATTGATCATATTCTTTCGTCATCACTTACTTATTTATCAGTAGTTGTAGGCCTTACTGGAGTAATATTAGGATATTTATTTTACAAACGTAGTAGTAATGGTGAAACTATACTTTCAACATCTTCTATTTCAGAAAATATTGTTTTTGGTCCACTACATACTTTTCTTTCTAACAGATTGTATATGTCTAAATTATTTGATTGGTTTGGAATGAGAACTTGGGATACTTTTGCAAAAGCCTGTGACTGGTTTGATAGAAACATTATTGACGGTATGGTAAATGGGACGGCATACATTACTCAAATTTTTAGTAGCAGAATTAGAAAGTTAAACTCTGGTTTTACAGGTCATTATGCTTCTTTGACAGTTGGTGGTCTTGGTGCTATAGTGCTGCTTACTAGAGTTATAATGCCAATAATGGGGTGGTCAATTTGAATAAGTTTTTGGGAATTTTTGCTTTAGTAGGATTATTTATCTTATTTTCAGGTAGTGCTAATGCTGAAAATCATACAGTAATTGTCACTCAGGCTGATGATTTTTCTTCTTATTACTTTGAACCTAATGTTTTAGAAATAGAAGTTGGTGATAATGTACTATTTGTCTGGGGTAATGGCTCTCATAATGTGGCGCAAGTTTCAGATTCAGACTCTAATGATTATAATCTTGGTTTCTATTCAGGAGCTTCACAAGAAGGAGGTAATTGGTCGCTTCCATCTGAGTTCACTTCACAGGATGGAACTTTGTATTATGTTTGTGAACCTCATGCTACAATGAATATGCGTGGTTCAATAATAGTGGGTTCTGGATCATTACCGCTTCCTGAGATTTCTATGGAGTTTAGTGATTTTCCTTGGTTATCATATCTTTTAGTATTTCCTCTCATTGGAGCTCTTTGGTCCATTAGCTTTAGTAACACACCTAACGCACCTCGATTGATTGCTTTATTCACTACTTTGTTTACTTTAGTTATATCTATAATTGTTTTCATGAAAACGGGGTCAAAATCAGGTTATAGTTTGATGGAAGAATATGAATGGGCACCAAATTTAGGTATATCATTATTATTTGGTGTGGACGGTTTGAGTTCTCCACTGATCTTATTGACGGGAATAATAGGTCCTTTAACCGTTATTTTTGCATGGGAAGAAAAAGAAAAGCCAGGTCTTTTCTTTAGTTTACTTTTAGTTATGCAAACTGCACTTTATGGTGTATTTGTCACACTTGATTATTTTGTCTTTTATGTATTTTGGGAAATTGTTTTGATACCTATGTTTTTCCTAATTGCAATATGGGGTGGAGAGAATAGAAGATACGCTTCAATTAAATTTTTCATTTATACTTTTACAGCTTCAGTAATTATGCTAGTAGGTTTTATGGCTCTATATTTTGAATCTGGAGCTAATTCTTTTTCAATGATTGACATTGCGAATAGCAACAGAGAATTTACAGAAGATTTCCAGATTTGGGTTTTTGCTGCATTGTTTATAGGTTTTGCAGTTAAGATACCTTCATTTCCATGGCACACTTGGCTGCCAGATGCACATGTTCAAGCTCCAACAGCAGGATCTATTTTATTGGCTGGTGTGATGCTTAAAATGGGACTTTATGGACTTATTAGAGCAGCATTACCTGCATTACCTTTGGGAGCTATTTATTTTGTCCCAATTATGGTGATTTTAGCAGTTATTTCTATTCTTTACGGTGCAGCTTTAAGTTTAGGGCAAACTGATTTGAAAAAGTTGGTAGCTTATTCTAGTGTTTCTCATATGGGGGTTGCATTACTTGGTGTTGCTACAATGACGGAGTTAGGTTTGGCTGGTGCCGTATTCATGATGTTTGCTCATGGAATTTTGAGTCCTGCAATGTTTATGATTGCTGGAGTTTTACTCCATCAAGTAGGAACAAGAGAAATTCCTAAATTAGGTGGATTAGCAAGACATCAACCAAGAACTACGGGTATTTTTGTTGTAATTTTTATGGGAAGTCTTGGCTTACCAGGAATGGCGGTTTTTGTAGCTGAATTAGCTGTATTCATAGCTTTCTTTCAATCTCATGGTTACTGGCTTTTATTGCCTATTTTTGGTATGGTTTTAACAGCAGGTTATCATCTTTGGGCATTGCAGAGAGCAATTTTTGGAAAAGACAGTGAAGAAATAGAAATAGGTAAGGTTCATGAGGCTCCATGGTATGAATTCTATCCTATGTTTACAATAATAATAATTGCAGCATTATTCGGTATCTTTCCACATTATTTGATGGATCCGATTAATACTGCCTGCTATGATATTTTGAATTTTATGGGAGTACTCTAATGGAACCATCCAGTTTGTTTTTGCCTGAAATAGTGCTTGTTGCCAGCATAATGACTATACCTGGTTTGTATATGCTGACTGGAACTAAAAAATCGTTTGCCTTGTGTTCTAATTTGACACTTGCTAGTATTTTGTTATTCCTAATTATTTCATGGTTTGATCCAGATACTTTATCAATGGAAAATGAAGTTTCAATATTCTTACTATATGGCCATTTCAAAATAGATGTTTTCTCTCAAATCTTTAAGATTATGTTTGTTCTTGTGGCTCTTGTAGTATCTTTGATAAGTAGCTCTTATTTTGATGAGGATGAGCCCCATCAAGCAGAATACTATACTTTATTATTATCAAGTACATTAGGAATGCTAGTTGTAGCTTCAGCTAATGATTTCCTAACACTTTTCTTGGGTATTGAAATTTCAGCATTTAGTAGCTATGCTCTTGTTGCTTTCAGAAAGCAGGATGATAACTCTGCTGAAGCTGGAGCGAAGTATCTCTTGATTGGTGCTTTTTCTTCTGGTTTAACTCTTTATGGAATATCTTTACTTTATGCAGTTACTGGATCATTAACTTTTGATGGAGTTCACTCATTTATTGATGGCATATCTCAAGGAGTTGTAGATGGTAATTTTAATGAAGTTATATTCATATCAAGTTTATTCATAATTGCTGGTCTTGGTTTTAAAATAGCTGTAGTTCCTTTCCATGCTTGGGCTCCTGATGTTTATCAGGGTGCTCCAACACCTGTAACAACGTTATTGGCAGCAGCAAGTAAAGGAATGGGATTCATTGCAATATTTAGAGTATTTTCATTTACTTTGGAATCAGTATCTGATGAGTGGAAATTAGTTTTGGGCCTTATTGCTTTGGCTTCTATGACTCTTGGTAATTTAGCTGCAATATCACAGGAAGATATTGGTCGGATGTTAGCTTATTCTTCTATTGCACAGGCAGGATATATTATGATTGCAATACCTGCTATGACCGATGATGCTATGTCTGGAGCTATCGCACATACTTTGATTCATGCATTTATGAAAGGTGGTGCCTTTGTTGTAGTAGCTGGTCTGGGTGCTGTTGGTTTAGGTTACAGTCTTGATTCTTACAAGGGTTTGGCACAACGTTCACAGTTACTGGCTCTTTCTATGACAGTTTGTCTTCTTTCGTTAGTAGGTATTCCGCCGTTTGCAGGTTTTATCAGTAAATTCTTATTATTTTATGGTACACTTCAGGCAGGTTTATCTGGAGAAACCTGGATTATAGCTTTAGTAATTGCAGGTGTACTTAATTCTGCATTATCACTGTATTATTATCTTAAGATAATAAGATATATGTATCTGCACGAACCTGTGGAAGATAAAGAAGTAGTATTTTCTAATTCCATAAGGTATGTTTCATTAGTAACAATATTATTATTGGGAGTTATTTTCCCATTATATTGGCAATCTCTCTTTGAAATTTGTAAGGAGGCTTCAACAGCCTTAATGGGATGATTGATAAAAAAAGTGCAACATATTTACAGTTTGAGAAATTGTGGGATGGTATTACTCCCAAAGGCAAGAATCATTCTAAAAAGGATACTTTTAGATCTCGAATGAAAAATTCATGTCAGCAGGAAGGTTTGGAATTTAGTAAAATTAATTCATATTTTATATTTTCAGGTGACAGTAAGAAATTAGATTCAGATACACGAATGGATGGTGACGTCAAAATATCTAAACCACCTAGACGTCATTTAAGAAAATTTTAGTATTTATCGGTAGCAATCAGTTCACTAGCAAATGAGAGTGGTACTTGTTCTAATAATTTTTTGGAAGCTGAATCTGGAACTTTTTCTAGAAATTTCATTGCCATGTCTTGCCAAGGTTGAATTAAACTCTCAAATACCTCTTGAGCGTGTCTGATTTCTACATTTTCAATTAATTTTTCAGAGTTTCCGTTAAAGATAAACTCGTTTACCATTTTTTGGTATTGTGGATAATTGCTCAGTTTTGTTAAAGGTAGAGTTGGTATTTTCAGAGCTAAATCACCAACTGGTGTTTTTGTTAACAAAGAATTTCTTAAGTCCAGGAAGTCATCAGCTATTTGGTACAAAATACCGACACACTCACCATATTTATACATGTCAAGAGCAAGATCAGTTCTTGGAGAAACTAAGGTACCTAATTCAGCAGCAGTACTATAGAGTGCACCAGTTTTTCTTTTAATTCTATCTAGGTATACGGCCTCAGTATAATTTTTTTTATCTGTAAAGTCAGCAATAGCACCTTCTGATAATTTTCTAGCACATCTTGCTAGTGTTTTTCCTGTAGCTAATGAGACTGCACCATGTAATGAGCCTGTTGCAACCATTAAATCAGCAACTAATACTGAAGTTCTTGGCCCGAGTTCATTCCATAATGCTGGCGCAGATCTCCTAAATTTATCTCCATCTATCCAGTCATCATGTATTAACGCACCACAGTGAACCAATTCTAGAGCCATACTACATTCAAAAGCTAAATGTGTATCTCCTCCTAAAGCATCTGAAACCAATCTACATAATACAGGTCTTAGTCGTTTACCACCTTTTAGACCTTTTTCAAGAAGTCTAGCAACTTCTTGAGGTTCTTTAGAAATTTCTCTTCTTAAGTGATCATTAAATTCATTTTTGACTAGGTTATAGTAATTCCTTAATTCATCAGAAATAGTCAATATAGTTTTAATTTCTTCCTTCTGTTCCATTTTTTGTTTTCCAAATTAAAATAACCAATCTTTTTTCTTCATATGTACCAGTATATAAATGTGCTTATTGTGTAAAAGGCTTATCTATCAGTAATTTACTTTTTGGAGAGGTTTGATATAATCTTCCTCACCTTCTTTAAGAGAATCAATTGCAGCCTTTGCACCAGTCAGAGTCGTTATGAATGGTATACCCAATTCCACGGCAAGTCTTCGCATTTGAGCACCATCTGTTGCAGCCCTTCTTCCAGTAGGTAAATTTATGATTAAATCTACACTTCCTTTTCTCATAATTGATAAGATATCAGGCTGCCTTCTATCTGATATTCTCCATATAACTTTACTATCTATTCCACATTTCCGAAGTGATGCTGCAGTTCCTTTAGTAGCTATTATGCTAAAACCATGACCTACTATATCTTTAGCTATATCTTCAAAATCCAATTTTAGTTTATTGGAAATTGACAAGAAGACAGTACCTTTAGTCGGCAATCTCTTATTTCCACCTTTCATGGCTTTGAGATATGCAGTTCCAAAGTTAGGCCCATGCCCCATGGCTTCTCCAGTCGATTTCATTTCAGGACCAAGTACTGTGTCTAATCCCGTCAATTTCAGCCAAGAAAATGTTGGGACTTTTACAGATGCTCCCTTCATAGGAATTGTCTTAGGTATTTTATCTAATTTATCTCCAAGCATTGCATTGACTGCAATTCTTGCCATTGGATATCCTGTCGATTTACTTACGAATGGTAAAGTTCTACTAGCTCTTGGATTTGCTTCTAAAAGATATATTACATCATCTTTAACAGCTAATTGTAAATTTGCAGCTCCTACTATACTCAATATTGTTGCAACTTTTCGAGAGATATCCTCTACATCTTTTATGTTTTTCTTAGAAAGAGATTGTGCCGGCATTACGCAAGCACTGTCCCCTGAATGAACTCCAGCCATCTCAATTTGTTCCATAATAGCTCCAATTATTACATTTTTACCATCTGATACTAAATCAATATCGAGTTCAATAGCACCTTCAAGGAATTTATCAACTAATACTGGTTTTTCAGGGGAGGCATGAGCTTCAAGTTTCAGGTATTGATTTAGTTGCTTTGAATTATGAACTATTTCCATTCCCCTACCTCCTAGAACAAAAGATGGTCTGACTAAAACAGGAAATCCAATTTCGTTAGAATATTGAATAACTTCCTCGGAACTTTTTGCAGCCGCCCATTTAGGCATGGCAATACCTGCCTTTTCCATTAAATCTCCACACTTTCCACGATCTTCTGCCAAATCCATATCCTTAACTTTTGTACCTAATATTTTTGTGGGAAGCTTCTCTTTTCGTATGTATTCATCTATGTCAGATGCCAGGTTAACGGCAGTTTGGCCCCCTAGTTGAAGAATAATGCCATATGGCTTTTCCAAATCTAATATCTCAAATATTGATTCCTTATCTAACGGTTCAAAATAAAGTCTATCGGAAGCATCAAAATCTGTTGAGACGGTTTCAGGATTATTATTTACAACAACTGCTTCGTAACCGGCATTTCTTGCAGCTTGAACGCCGTGCACAGTTGAATAATCAAATTCAATACCTTGACCTATTCGAATAGGACCCGACCCAAGTATGACTATACTTTTTCCAATTTGAATATCAATTGGATTATCGGCATATGTTGAATAGAAATAAGGTGTTTTAGCTTCAAATTCTCCTGCACATGTGTCCACTATCAAGAAGCTGCTTTTTATTTTCTTTTCTTTTCTTTGTTTTCTTATTCTTTCTTGTGATATTTTTGTTAGGTGAGCTATTTGTTTATCCCCAAATCCATTTCTCTTTGCCTTCAACAGTAATTTGTTCTCTAATTTATTTCTACATTTAGATAGTTCTATTTCGAGTTTAACTAATTTTGCTATTCGGTCTATAAAGAAGGGGTGAAAATCAGATATTTCGCATGTCTTTTCAATAATTTTTTGTGTAGCCTTATTTTTTCTCAAATAAGCCCATATTGCAAGTAGTCGTTGATCATTTGGAATGCGTATCTTTTCTTCTAGTTGTTTTTGACTCCAGGTCACATCTTCCGGATATCCTACGCCTTGGCCAATTGACCTCCATGCTTTCATCAGAGATTCTTCAAAAGTTCTACCAATAGACATTGTCTCACCTGTTGATTTCATTTGGGTTCCCAATTCCCTATCTGCTAATTTGAATTTATCAAAAGGCCACCTTGGTATTTTAGTAACTACATAATCTATAGACGGTTCAAAGGCAGCACTTGTATTTCCTGTAACTCTATTAGGTAACTCATGTAACATATTTCCCAGTGATAACATTGTAGAAATGCGAGCTATTGGTATTCCCGTAGCTTTTGATGCTAATGCAGATGATCTTGAAACTCTAGGGTTAACTTCAATCAAAATATATTCTTGAGTTTTTGAATGGTATGCAAATTGGACATTACATCCTCCCACAATGCCAAGACTCTTAACAACTTTGAGTGCTGAAGTCCTTAGTTTTTGATAGGACTTTTCGGGTAAAGTTAGAGCCGGAGCTACAACAATAGATTCTCCAGTATGGACTCCCATTGGATCTAAATTTTCCATTGAGCAAACTACAATGGCATTATCATCAGTATCTCTTAAAACTTCAAATTCAAATTCTAGCCATCCTAATATTGATTCTTCGATTAGAAGTTGTTTTACTGGTGATAATGCTAAACCTCTTCCAGCAATAATTTCAAGTTCCTCTTTATTGTAAGCTATACCTCCTCCAGTTCCTCCGAGGGTAAAAGCTGGCCTTACAACCACAGGATAGTTCAATTTTTCAGCTAAGTTTAATGCATCATCAATAGTATTAGCTATTCCACTTTCAGCAACCGGTTCGCCAATTTCCACCATCCTTTTTCGGAAGAGGTCTCTATCTTCAGCCATCTCAATTGATTCTAGAGAAGTTCCTAACATTTTGACATTGTATTTTTCTAGTATCCCTGCCTCATGTAATCCAATTGCCAAATTAAGGCCAGTTTGACCACCCATTCCAGGTATTATTGCATCAGGTTTTTCCTTTTCGATAATTTTGGCTAAGGATTCAACAGTTAATGGTTCAATATAGACTATATCTGCAGTGTCAGGATCTGTTTGTATAGTTGCAGGGTTTGAATTTACTAGTATTACTTTGTGCCCATCTTCTCTTAAAGCTGAACAACATTGGGTTCCAGAATAATCAAATTCTGCTGCTTGTCCAATGATTATAGGGCCAGCTCCGGGAACTAATATTTTCATTTTACCCATCAATCATCTCCTTGACTTTTTCAAATAAAACATTTGCATCCATAGGTCCCGGTGCAGCTTCAGGATGAAATTGTACAGACCAACAGTTATTTGCTTTAATTCCTTCACAGGTATTGTCATTTAGATTTATGAATGTTTCTTGAACATTCTTTGGTAATTCATGTAGAGCAAAACCATGATTTTGGGATGTAATGTACACTACTTCATTTTGAATATCTTTAACAGGTTGGTTTCCTCCTCGGTGTCCATATTTTAGCTTGTAAGTTTTACCTCCTAAGGCTAATCCCAAGATTTGATGTCCCAGGCATATTCCAATCACTGGAATTTCATTTACGATATCTTTTATTGTATTTACGACTGGAGTCAAATCCGGATGGTCTGGGTCACCAGGGCCATTGCTTAGGAATACTAGATCTGGTTTTGTCTTTTTAATTTCAGTTAAAGAATAATTCCATGGAACTACAGTTACTCTATTTTTCATTGCAAGGTTTGTAACTATAGATTGTTTGACTCCCCAGTCATAGAGAGTAACTCTTGGGCCTTTACTTCCTTCCTTATAAATTTTTGATGTAGATACTTTAGCAACTAGGTTTTCTTCAGATGGCCATGACATGTTTGCAGCACGTTTTACACCTTCTTCTGGAGTTATAGTCCCATCAGTACACATTACTGATCTCAACGTACCAACCTCCCTCGTCATAATGGTTAGTTCTCTAGTGTCAATTCCTTCTATTGCAGGTATCTTTTCTTTCTTAAACCATTCATCTAGATTCATTTCGCCCTGGTAGGGGTTGCGGCACCATTCTTTTACGATACAGGCTTGCGTTTGGATTTTCTTAGATTCATAAGATTCTTTATTACAACCATAATTTCCAATTTGGGGAAATGTAAACATTAAAATTTGACCAGCATAACTAGGGTCAGTAAGAGCCTCCTGGTATCCAGTCATTGATGTGTTGAAAACTAGTTCTCCTTCTATGGTTTTTTCATAACCAAATGACTCACCAAAAAAAACTGAACCGTTCTCTAGTGCTATCCATCCCTGCATCTAGGAAGAACTAGTTCGAGGGGGGCTTAAAACTAGAGCGGTTCAAGGCTCTCGAGGAATTCCTTTTCTGTGAAGTGTAATCTGGAAGGAACTACAAGGCTGTGAGGTTCCTTTCCTAAATCCGTCTTTGCCAGATCCTTTATTTTTCCATACCATAATTTTTGATCTTCTCGGCCTACTCTAGCGGCAGCTGCAACTTTTATTTCTCCAGATAATTTCGCTTCGATAAGTTGCCATGCAGCCTGCGATGCAGTCATGTAGATAGGGTCCTTATCTGGTTGGTCTGCCTTGATATCTAATAATACTAATGTATGGTTACCATTTTTCATATTTGCTTTTATTTTATCGATTGGACTTAATGGTCTATAATTCCCTTCAGGAAGAACCAGCGTTGCCACAGGTCCAAAATTGTAGTGCTGCAATCCCAATACACCTGCAACAGCAGTAAGTACAGATGCATTGTGTATCACGTGATATTCAATACCATTTTTTTTACAATCTAATAAGAGACTGACATGAGTTGTAGCTGATAAAGCATCTCCAACAATAAGTAAGGTCACATTTTTTTCTTTAGCTAGATCAATTAATTCTGTAGGGTCTTCAACTTGGCTTCTGGAAAGATGCATGGGGTCTTTTTGTGACTTTAATTTTACCCATTCTAATGTTTCTGAATGTATGGGGGAAGTGTAAGTTTCATAAAATATATAGTCTGATAAGCTCAGAGCAATTACGCCATCCATTGTTATTGAATTTGGTCCACCGAGACCTAGACCAATCATTGTTAACATGAAGTCTTATTTGAGGCTCTCTTAATTAGTTACTATGGCAGTATCACAAGATTCTTTAGAGTTTCATACGAATCCTAAATCTTTTCTGGATATTACGAGTCAAGTTCAGGATTTTGTGACAGAATCCAATATTCAGAATGGTGTTTGTCATTTATTCATTAAGCATACAAGTGCAAGTCTAGTTATTCAAGAGAATTATGATTCTTCTGTGAGGGAAGATTTCGAAACCATATTTTCAAAATTAGTTCCTGAAGATTTTCCTTATGTCCATAATATGGAAGGCAAGGATGATATGCCAGCACATATTCGTTCAGCTTTGACTAGTACTTCTGAGGCTATTCCAATAGTGGATGGAAATTTGTCTTTGGGAACCTGGCAAGGAATTTATGTGTGGGAACACAGAGACCAAACTCATAATAGAAAGATAATGATTAGTATAGTTGGTGAATAATGGAATTCAGTCAATATAAAGCGAATGCAATGAAAAAATTGGAATATGCCCTTTCAGAAGGTCTTGTAGATGAGGGCGTTATTTCAGTTCTCAATTCCTTTAATTCTCATCCTGATATTTTTACTACATCCAGTTGCGCAGGTAGGTTGCAATTAATTGTTCTCCCAGATATTGGTAGAAAAGATTCAGTAGCATTACGTAAAACATGGCATCGTCCCGTTGAATTTCAAGAGGTGAAAGATGCAATTAATAACCTGGAAATACCTGCTAATTCAATAGTAATACTTCAAGGACAATCACCGATTTTTCATATATCTTGTAGAACAATGGAATTGGCTCAAAAATTCAGAGGTATTGTTCATGGACAAGGTTGGAAGTATTCGTCATTATTAACTGGAAATGATGATAAATGGGTTGTAGAAATTCTTTCAGCAAATAGAATTGATAATTTACTTTATCGTGATGGAGTTATTGACAAACCTAGCGATGAGCGCTTAAAATTCATAATTGAAGAATCAAATAAGATACTTGTGAAAGCCCAGGCGAGATTAGAAGCTTTAGAATATATACCGTCAGGTTTGTAGTAACAGTATGAAGGCACTCTACTTTGAAGAACATGGTGAACGGGAAGTATTGCAGTATGGTGATTTACCAGATTTAGAAAATAAAGAGAATCATATTTTAATCAAAGTTGAAGCATGTGCCCTGAATCATCTAGATGTATGGATCCGTAAGGGTTGGCCTGGTCTCAATCTAGAAATGCCCCATATTGGAGGTAGTGATGTTTCAGGTACTGTTGTTGAAGGAAATGAACAATGGAAAGAAGGCGACAAAGTAGTAGTTGATCCTGGAATATCTACCAAAGAAGATTCTTGGACAGAGAAGGGTATGGATAGTATGAGTCCAGGGTATCGTATTCTTGGTGAGCATATTAGCGGTGGATGTGCTGAATATGTATCAGTGCCAGCAGAGAACGTTCATAAGCGTCCAGAGGGTATGACTGCTAGTCAGGCAGCTGCACCACTTCTTGCAGGCTTAACAACCTATAGAATGCTTGTAATCAGGGCAGGAATACAGAAAGGTGATAATGTACTAGTTATGGGTTCTGGTGGTGGAGTAAATTCACTATCTATCCAAATAGCTAAACATTTTGGAGCTGAAGTTCATGTTGTAGCCGGTGGAGCTGAAAAGAAAGCTAAGGCTGAGGATTTGGGTGCTTCATTTGTTGTTGATTACAAAGCAAATGAGAATTGGCACAAAGAATTGTTTCCAGTTATTGGAAGGAAAGGTTATGATATTGTAGTAGACAATGTTGGTAAGCCAACATGGTCAAGATCTATTCTTCTTTCAGGTATAGGTGGTAGAATAGTTACAGTAGGAAATACCAAAGGCCCAATTGCTGAAACAGATATCCGTCATGTTTTCTCAAAGCAATTATCTATCCTTGGTTCTACAATGGGTTCACATTCAGACTTTGCAGAATTGTTAAAATTATTGGATTCTGGAGCAATAACTCCAGTAATTGATTGTGAGATTCCTCTTTCTGATAGTGCAAAAGGCCATCAAATATTAGAAGAAGGAACAATGTTTGGTAAAATTATAATTGTACCTGACTAGGTAAATTGTTCAATCTTTTCAAGTAGTGAAGGTAAGCGAACAGGTTTAGTTTCGTATTCATCGCATCCTCCATCCAATGCTTCTTGTCTGTGTTCTGCCATTGCATTTGCAGTTAAGGCAATAATTGGAATACTTGCAGTATCTGAATTCTCTTTAATTTCTTTAGTGGCTTGTAAACCATCTTTTACGGGAAGACCCATGTCCATTAGAATTACATCTGGTGTTTCACTCTTAGCCATATCTATTGCTTCTTGACCATCCATAGCAAAGACAATCTCATACCCTTTTTTTATTAATCTTCTACTTAACATATCCTTATTCATTTCATTATCTTCAACAAGTAAAATTTTCGTCATTTTTTTTCCTCTTGTATTACTATGGGAATTGTTATTGAAAAGGTTGTCCCTCTACCTTCTTCACTTTCAACTTCCATGACTCCTCCCATCATTTTCGTCATTTTCTTACTTATTGGGAGTCCAAGCCCCGTTCCTCCGTAATCCTTTGATGTTGAAGACTCGGCTTGCGTAAATTCTTCGAATACCTTACCTAATTGCTCTGCATTCATTCCTATTCCAGTATCAGTTACCGCAAACCTGACCTTCTCGTCATATTTGGTTATTCCTAATGTAACTGTACCTTTCTTTGTGAATTTGGCAGCATTACTGATCATATTGAATAGTATCTGCCTAAGTTTTGTTTGGTCGTTTGTAAGTTTTTCAAGATCATCTGGTTTCTCTATTACAAATTTATTGCCATTCTTTTCAACTAAAGGTTTTGCAGTAGCTTCTATCTGTTTCAGATGTTTATCAAATTCAAATTCTTCTATGTGCAATTCCATTTTTCCAGCTTCTATTTTTGAAAGGTCCAGTATATCATTTATCAAAGTTAGAAGATGTTCCCCGGATGAATTTATCTTGTTCAAATCTTCTGAATATGTGTCTAGACCATCATCCTCAGCTTCTTCCATTAACATTTCACTGTATCCTATTATTGCATTAAGTGGTGTCCTCAGTTCGTGACTCATATTAGCGAGGAAATCTGATTTTGCTTTGCTAGCGTTTTGAGCTTTGACTCTCAAAACTTTCAGCTCTTCTGTTTTCATGTAATCAATTCTACTTTTGAATTCGTTTGATCTTTTTACAAATATTCCATAAATAAATGGTATGACTAAAAGATATGGAATTTGCTCTCCCGATATAACTCCCACATCCAAGAGATACACTAAAAAGGCCGCAACAGTTGTTAATACTATGAAAAAACTGTTAATAAAATCAACTGGATATATTGTAAAGAATAGGAGAGTTAGTAGGGGAAGTGCAGCAGCTCCTGGACCAAAAAGTGCTTCTTGGTCCATATAATAATGATAAGCACCATTGATCATTAAGATAGGGATTGTCAAAGTAAAATAAACATCATAATAATTCTTCCTATATTCTTCATAAAAAAGAAGAATGTATACTGCAACTGAGCACATAATATGTACAGAAATATAAATTGGTTGAATGCCTAATTGCTTGATATCATCAAGAATAATTAATAAGAATATTATATGACCTAATATCATTAGATTCCAAATATAATTGGAGTTTTTTTCCCATTTCATTTCTTTATATTGATTTTCTAATTTAGGATCAATGAATTTGCAAGTTAACCTGCTTATCTGTTCTTCCAATTCAGCCATTATAATTTTTCCTTAACCCTAATAGGAATTGTTATTGAAAAGGTTGCGCCCTTTCCTTCTTCACTCTCTACTTTCATTTCACCGCCCATCATTTCTGTCATCTTTTTACTTATTGGAAGACCAAGTCCTGTTCCTCCATAATCCTTGGAGGTAGAACTCTCAGCTTGTGTGAATTCCTCGAAAACTTTACTCAATTGTTCTTCATTCATTCCTATTCCTGTGTCTGTGACTGCAAAAGTTATATCATTAGTATTTTTAGATAATGATAGAGTAACAGTACCTTTCTTTGTGAATTTTGCTGCATTGCTGAGCATATTGAATAATATTTGCCTTAATTTGGTTTGATCATTTTGTAGTTTAAGTTTTTTAGTTTTGGACTTGATTAAAAACTTATTTTTATTTTTCTCTACCAAAGGTTTTGCTGTTGCTTCAACTTGTTTTAAAATATCTTCCAAGTCAAACTCTTCAATATGTAAATCCATTTTCCCAGCTTCTATCTTTGAGAGATCAAGTATGTCGTTTATCAAAGTCAGAAGGTGTTCACCTGATGAGTTAATCTTTGATAAATCTTCAGAATAGGTTTCTAATCCATCATCGTCCGCTTCTTCAATCAACATTTCACTGTAGCCAATTATTGCGTTAAGAGGTGTCCTTAATTCATGGCTCATCTTTGCTAAGAAATCTGATTTTGCTCTATTTGCCGTTTGAGCTTTTCCCATTGCAATTTTAAGGTCGTCTTTCTGCTTTACCATTACTTTGTTAGAGTCTTCTAGACTGTCCATTAGAATATTATAGTGGTAGCCAATTTGTCCAGCCTCGGTGAAAAGATCTTCAGGACCTCTTACAGATAAGTCTCCACTATCATTCTGATATTGCATTATTTTTAGAAGGTCAATTTGGTCACTACTTGAATCGTGTTCAGCAATATTAAGACCTATATCTTCAGCTTCTTTACTAACTCTTAAAGAACTGTAATTATTTATCGTACTTAATAATATATAACTCAAAGAAAAAGTATAGATTCCTATTGCGAGTATTCCAATAAGTTGTGCGATAAATTGATTTATTCTTACATTTCCAGTATAATCGATTAGATTCTCATTTCCAATTAAATGTTCTTCAGCTGCAAAGAAAGGTAAAACTAAAGTTCCAAAAACACCTCCAGCAAGATGCACAGGTATTGCTCCCACAGGGTCATCTAATTCGTATTTCTCTAGTAAACGCGTTGCATATAATGCTACTAAACCACCTCCAGCTCCAATTATTACTGCACCTAATGGTGTAATCCAATTTGCACTTGCAGTTACAGCTACTAAGCCTGCTAATAATCCATTAATCAAATCACCTGCTGGTGCAGTGTCACTCTGAACTCCCCAGAAGATAAGGCAGGCCACAATACCTGCAGCAGCTGCTAAAAACGTATTCAATAATATTCCAGGTACTGCTTCATCTAGAACTAAGTTACTTCCACCATTAAATCCATGCCATCCAAAACCTAGTAAAAGGACACCGAGAACAGATAACGGTAGATTACTAGGTGCGAATTTTCGAATCTTACCATCTATAAATCTACCACTTCTAGGTCCAATAATTAGGATAATTGCAAGACCAATCCATCCACCTGTAGAGTGTACAATTGTTGATCCGGCAAAGTCAGTAAAACCTAGATCGTACAACCATCCAGTAGAGCCATCGCCCCCAAATTTATCATCACTATTGGCCCAAGCCCAGTGACCTACAACTGGATACAGAACTGTTCCTACAATTGCAGTTACAACCAAATAACTGTTAAATTTTAATCTTTCAGCTACAGCTCCAGAAATAATTGATGCTGCAGTAGCGCAAAACATGGATTGGAATATGAAAAAAGTCATTGCTTGACCTGATGTTTCCGTTCCACTAGGATCAAAGAAAAAATCATCATATCCCATAAGACCTGATTTGCTAGCACCAAACATTATTCCATACCCAATTATCCAATAACAAACTATAGATATTCCAAAGTCAGATACATTTTTTAATGCAACATTAATGTTATTTTTATTTCTTATTATACCAGATTCTAAGCACATGAATCCAGCCTGCATCATAAATACGAGAACTGCACATATAAGCATCCAAAGTAAATCAATATTTTCTGCATTATCGTCTATAGTATTATCTGCTCTCACTGAGGCCATCGTGTTTAGCAAAATTATGAAAGCTAATGAAAAAATCATTAACCTTTTAAATGATGTGCTAAAAAGAACCATAATTTACATAGCTAATAATTCTATTTAAAAATATAACCTAAAATACACCATCTAATTGGAAGGCAATGGATGGCTTTGATGATGAAGAGTGGGCGGAGATGCAAGAGATGTACGTTAATCATACTTCCAAGGAATTAACTAAAATTCAAGAAAATATAGACAATATAGAAATCGATTCTTTGAGAACTTTTGGGCACAATATAAAAGGAAGTGGAGGGATGTATGGTTTTGGAGAAGTTACGACTCTTGGTACTGAGATTGAAGCATCAGCTAAGTCAAATGATAGAGATAAAATCAAATTACTCCTTAAAGAGCTTTCAGTTTTTCTTAAATCAAAAATTTAATTTTAGAATCAATTTCTAATATGACTACTTTAATGGTTACTTATGTCTGATGAAGAATTGCCGAATATACTTGCTGTGGACGATGACTTTGCAGTGCGTATGGCAATGGACTTTATGTTTAAAAAATGGCCCGAATATAATCTTATTTTAGCCGAAGATCCAAATGATGCATTGACTAAATTAGATGAACGTGAATACATGATGATGTTTAGTGATATCAATATGCCCGTTATGTCTGGGTTAGATTTACTAAAAATTGTTAAAGAAAAGAAACCAGATTTACCGGTAGTTATGCTTACATCCGAAACAGATATTCAAAATTCTATTACTGCATTTCGTCATGGCGCTATGGATTATCTTTTGAAACCTCCAACAATAGCTACTGTTAGAGGTGCTATTGAGAAAGCTGTAGAATATCTTGAGGAAATGGCTAGCCAACAGCCAGGAGCTATTGACATGGATGATTTCAAGGATATGGTTGAAAATTTCACACCTGAAAAAATGGGTCTTACAGATTCAGGTTCTAAAAGTACTGAGTTTAGCAAATTGGTTAATATTTTACAGGAAAAGTTGATACATCCTGGTAAAATTGGCCGTATTCATAACCTTTTTTTGCTTTCTAAATCAGGAATTGTTATTGCAAATTTATCGGCTAATAATGTTGATCAAACAGATGCCGATATATTAGGAGGAATGTTTACAGCCGTTAAGGACTTTATGGAAGATGCAGTTAGTGCTAGTACAACGTCTTCTTTAAACGACATACAATTTGGTAATTTCCATGTTAAATTTGCGTCAGGGGCCTATTCAGAATTAGCTGTAGTCTACACAGGTATTCTCAATCAGGAGGCTGAAGATGCGATAATGGATACTTTGATTGCTTTTGAGTTGGAAAATATGAAGGTTCTAGATGGGTGGGATGGGGATCTTTCTAAGATGAGTGACTCATCAAAATTTCTTGACAAATTATTTGCAGGTATTGACAAGGAGAAAAATTAAATTTTCTTTAATCTAGAAATAATATGGCTTTTACTTGGTCCATAAAATTTAATTTTATCAAATTTTTCAACATTGAAACCTTTTGTTTCCATTAATTCTGAGAATTTTTCGGGAATAATTCCCCATTCACTTCTGCTTTTAAAACCAAGCCAACTATTATGATAAGCTTCATGGAATATTGCAATTCCATTGTTATTTAGAGAATTATGTGTATGTTCTAAGAAATCTGCAGTATTACCAATATAACCTAAGTGTATAACATCGGCCTGTGTCTGAACATTTCTACAGTCATCATTAATTATTTCAATATTTTTTATGTTATTCTCTTTAGCATTAATCTTTAGATATTCTATAGACTTTGGATTTTTATCTATTGCAATAATTTTAGATTCAGGATATCCTTTAGCCATTTGCAATGCAAAATATCCTATTCCTGCAAAATAATCAATAATTATTTTTGGATTTCCAAAAGAATAAAAATCACTTACTTTATCAGGTCCTGCTAAAGCTGATCTCCACCCCGTATTACCAGGAGACCACATTATCTCGCTAAGGTCTATATTGTATGTTAATCCATATTCGGATATTTTTGTAACCGTATCAGTTCCAAACAATAATTCAGTGTGTTTTGGTTTTCTTAATTCTCCATTAACTTTATTCTTTTGAATTACAGTTTTTACCTTCAGTTCACTTGCATATGTCTCAGCAATTATTTTTTTATCCTTGTTTGGTACTAAATCAAAATCAACAATTAATACCTCTCCCATTTTTTTCCACTTTCTAGGAATTTTATCAATTAATTCCGTTCTAACTTTTGCTTTTATTCGTTCAAAAGGATTCATTCTTCAGCTAATTTTCTCAAAACGGCTATTTCGGGTTTCCACATTTCAGGCCCTCCTGGTGTTTCAAGATATGCTGGTAGATGTTTCAGTCTATCTTCAGTCATAAAACTTTTGAAGGTTCTTTTTCCCATCTTTCCTACTCCTAAATTTTCATGTCTATCTACTCTTGAACCAAGATCACTCTTCGAATCATTGAGATGCAGTCCTACCAAATATTTCATTCCAACTATATCTTCGAAATCATCCCATACATTTGAAAAATTATTACGCCAGTCATATCCAGATGCCCAAGAATGTTGTGTATCAATACAAACTCCGATACGATTTTTATCATCAATTCGATCGATAATATGTCTAATCTCTTCAAATTTAATACCGACATTCGTTCCTTGGCCTGCAGCATTCTCAATCACTAGTTTAGATTTGTATCCTTTTGTTTCATCTATTGTTTTATTCATTAATGTGGCAATTCTTTCGAGAGCTTCTTCTCTAACTACTTTGTTATCTCTCATATCTTTTTTTGGATGTGTATGTGAACCAGGATGAAAGTTGAGATATTCTACACCTAAGTCTTCGCAACGGTTATATTCTTCTAAAAAAGCTGTTTGTGCTCTCTTACCTTTTGTCTCATCGGGACTTCCCATATTGATAAGATAAGATCCGTGAATCATTAAAGGTCCTAATTTTGTTTTTTCCAAAGGCTCTCTAAAGGCTGTAATTTCTTCTTCAGTCAAAGGCTTTGCAATCCATTGCCTTTGGTTCTTACTAAACATCTGGAAAGTATCAGCTTCTATCTCCAGAGCCCAATTAACAGCATTGTGTAAGCCTCCTGCAACACTTACATGTGCACCTAATTTCATGATTCTCCATTCAAGGCTACCTTAATAATATCTATTCGATGAGGCAACGTGAAATTTTCGATTGTAGCAAATCCCAAGCACCCAAGAATGGAAAAAATTCTTACGAAAGTCATAGGCCTTGTTGATGACTTCGAATTGGAATCAGATTCAGCTAAAATAGTAGGATTAACTGGTATTCCCATTGAAGAGCTAAGTGGTGATATTGTGATTTCACTTGGGGGTGATGGAACCTTATTGTATATATTTTCAAAAATAAACATACCTGTTTTTGCTATAAATTGTGGTGGTGTTGGCTTCTTGACAGAAATCGAAGAATCTGAAGATCTTTTTCCTCACATTCAAAAAGTTATTAAAGGAAATTATGAATTACAGAAATTGCAAAGAATTGATACTTATCTGAATAATTTGCATATTGGAACTGCATTGAATGAAGTGGTACTGCATTCTTCTAAAGTTGCTAGAATACAAGGTTTTGAGATTAGTATCGATAATTCAATAGTAGACAGTTTTAGAGGTGATGGAGTGGTTATATCTACTCCAACAGGTTCCACAAGTTACGCTATGTCTCTTGGTTCACCTATTTTGTATCCAACGATGGAATCTCATATTATTGTACCTATGGCTGCATATCGTATAGGTGCTAGACCACTTGTTATTCCTTCTAAATATGATATTACTGCCAAATTAACTGGCAATTCAGAAGCTGTAATGGTTTTAGATGGACAAGAAGAAATATTAGTGAAAATTGAAGATTCAATTAAATTAAAGAAGTCTAAGAATCCAGTGAATATTGTGAGATTTAAAGATAATTTTTTCGATAAAGTTAGAACGAAATTGAGGTTATAAGGAATGAAAAAAAGTAGAACAAGATTAAGAGGTACCAAGACAGCAGCCAAATCAGAACAGAAGAAATTAGTATCTCGTCTTAAGAAACTACGTGACAATCCCTCCTTACTTTTACCAAAGACACGTTCTGGAACCAAAGAAGCTGAGTTATATTCAAAAGTCTTAAAAGAGTTAGAGCTTGCTAAAGAACAATATGATAATCCACCTTCATTCATGTCTAGTATTTTTGGTTCGAAACCTAAAGATCCTTTAGCTAAGGCCTATGGAGCCTCTCTCACAGTAATTGATTCTGGAGCTCCAGTGATGGCAATTGCTAGATTCCCACATGGTGAGGTAAATTATGTTTTACGAGGCTCTGGTATTTCTAAAGAAAAATTGATAGGAATTCAAAATCATGAAAATAGACTGTGGTCACGTTTTGCACATTTAGATTATGTTAAGAAATACAAATATTTCATATATGTTTTGCAGAAGGGAATGGTTTGTACAGGAACAAAACCAAAATATCCTAAAGAATTATGGATTGAAGCGTGTAATGACATAAAAGTTAGGCCAGGAAATGACTCACCTTTTGGATTAGAAATTGGTTGTGAATCTCTTGGGGAAAAAGTAATAATTCCTTCAAAAAAAATGTCCAAATCTAAAGAAAACAGTTATAGTCATTTTCTTAAACATCAAGTAGCTTTTGAACCGAATTTAGACTTTACACTAGATATTAAGACAATTTTCTCAGAGATAGTTTCTGATAAACCAGAAGAAGTATTCTCTAAATATAGTACAGGTTTAATTTCAGATAGTGAATTATGGACTTCCTTAATAAATTACCAGAAAGAAGACATTCTAAATGGTGAAGAACAGTATTTTATCGTAACTGATAATATATTTACTAAAGAGGAATTCCAGGATAAAATTTCTCATAGTAAGATAGATGAAGCTATTGTAGAAGATATTCTTTCGGATTATGATAATTCTATTGTTCTCGACAATATGTCACTTTCAAGTTTTACTGAATTTACATGGGATATTGCAGGTAAAAATCTTGTTAATCGTATAGATCCAAATGAGATTAAAAGTTATGTGGGTGATAATTCATTAGAAATACTACGAAAGCTTTACAATCAAATTGTTAAAGAAAGTCTTACTAGTGAATATCCACAATTTAAATCTTTGAGTGAACCTCTCAAAATTCTTGATAATGTTGTAAGATTATTGAAAGTTGACGAAAAAGGTAGAGCTCTCAAATTATTAGAGAATCTAGTGTCAAATAATAACATGACAAAATCAATTTCATGGTCTATTTTAGTTTGTTTGAAGGCTACATCTAGTAGAGCTTGGAAATACACTAAAGAAGAAAAGGCATTAGGAGACTTATTATCTGACAGTATAGCTGAACTCATAAAGAGTAAACCTGAGGATTATACGAAGACATTAGAGACCATATCTGAAAGAATTGGTCTTGGAAATAAATTGGAAGTTATTTAAAACAGCCTTAGATAGAGAATCTCGCGGGTCCGTGGTCTAGTTGGTTATGACGTCGCCTTGACATGGCGGAGATCCCCGGTTCGAATCCGGGCGGACCCACCAGAAGGTTGGACACATTATTCTTAATTAAAAATAATCTAGGGTGTCATACGAGTTCTATCTCTCGGGAACAAAACACATTCCCTTACATTTTTAGCACCGGCAAAAGTCATTGCTAATCGGTCTAATCCCAAACCCCAGCCAGCATGTGGGGGCATTCCATATCTAAACGGATCTAAGTAATGATTAAATCCTTCAGGATCTAATCCTTGTTCTTTCAATCTTTCTCTAAGCAAATTAACATCATGTACTCTTTGACCGCCGGAAGTCA